>JBFWZE010000084.1:12815-14793 GCA_050185685.1 Dehalococcoidia bacterium | reverse complement strand
GCGTCGAAGGATGGAGGTAGCGATGACTACGCTGGCAGACCTGCGAGACCGGCTCCGCATCGAGCTGCACGACGTCGATGAAACGCGCTGGGACGATGATGCTCTCGACCGGCACCTGCACCGGGCGGTCCGCGAGCTGAGCAGCCGAGCGCCACGTGAGCGTGTCACAACGCTGGCGACGACAGCGGGCTCCCGCGAGCTGAGTCTCGAAGCGCTGGCCGACCTCGTTGAGGTGGCAGCGGTCGAATATCCGGTGAACGAGTACCCCGCGCGCCTCGTTCGGTTCAGCGTCTACGCCGGCACGCTGACGCTACTGGTCGACACCGCCCCGGGCGACGGCGAGGACGTCAACGTCTACTGGGGCAGCGTCCATGAGGTCGACGACGACAGCTGCACGCTTCCGGCCGTCCAGGAGGACATCGTCGTCGTCGGCGCGGCGGGATACGCGGCTGTCGAGTGGGCGAGCTTCGCGACGAACCGGGCGAACATCGGCGGCGTCGAGGCCGTCGAGCAGTACGCGGCGTGGGGCGCCGACGCCCTCTCGCGCTTCAAGGAGCAGCTGGGGCGCCTGCGCGAGGTGTCGCGGGTGCGGACGGGAACGCTGTTCTCGCCGGCGGGGGCCAGCCTGTCGCGCTCGGTGGTCCAGTTCGAGGCATGAGGACGCTGATGCCCGCCCTCGAGGCTGCCCAGAAGAGCGCCAGCAGCCGGCCCTACGTAAGCGCAGTGCTGTCGGACGAGACCAGCTTCGTCGCCCGCTTTCGCTTCCAGCGCGTCTACAGCGGCGGCGAGGCTGCCGGACCGGCGGCGGTCGTGACAGCGGGCGATGGGTCGTTGATCCGAGCCCGCATCGACCCGACCACCGACACGCTCTATACCCAGCGCGTGACGATGCCCTCACCCTCTTCGACGTTCAGCAGCTGGACCTCGCACGGCCTCGTCGGCGCCGGCACGACCTGCGCGCTGGCGGGGTACGGCAGCAACGTCTACCTCTTCTTCATCCACCTCGACACGCTGCGGGTGCGGATGAAGGTCAGCACCGACAACGGCGCGACCTACGGCGCCGCCTCGACCGTGGCGACCGAAGCAGCGCCGGTGACCTGCGTGGCCGCGGACGTGAACCTCAGCGGCGAGATCGTCCTGTTCTGGACGCTGGGCACAACCGTACGCAGCGCCCGCTACACCGGCAGCTGGTCGAGCGCGGCAAGCTGGGGGCTGTCGATGGCGTCGCTCACTGGCATCGTCGTGAACTGGCACTTCGACTTCCAGGTCTGCGTCACCGGGACCGAGACGGCGACGGACGACGCGAAGGTCTACACGACGATCTACGGCGACGGCGTCGCCCTGAGCGCGGGTACCTGGGGCAGCCTGCTGGCGATCGAGAGCGCGGTCGATGGCAGCAGCGTCAGCTTCCATTCGCCGGCGTTGCAGTACGCCGGGAACGCCCACCGCCTCTTCTTCGTCGAGCAGTTTAGCGGCAGTATCGCGACCCGGCGCCTGCATCAGTCGTGGCTCGACTTCACTTACGACCTCAGCGCCGACCGCTGGCGCGAGCCCTTCCCGCTCGACTACACGCCCATCGACGACTTCGGGCTCGCAGCGGCGTACGACTCCCCCAGCGACGTCCTCTGGCTCTCGACACCCGCTGGCGTCTGGTACGCGGCGCTGGACGCCGTCCCGACTCTCGATGTTTCGGACGATGTCGTGACTGCAGCGGTGGAGACCAACGAGGACGACGGCCGCGTTCGCCTGGAGCTGCGCAACGATGACGGCCGCTACACCGCGCATCCGTCCGTGAGCCGCGGCATGCGCCTCGCCCTTGCGCCCGGTTATGTCACCCAGGACGGCCCCGAGACGGCCGCTGCCTGGTGGTACTGGGTCGAATCCGTGGAGTTCATCACCGGCGCCCGGCCCCGCGCGGTCCTCCATGCGCGCAACGGCTGGTGGCTGCTCGAACGCTGGCAGGCACGGCGGCAGTACA
>JBFWZE010000084.1:10444-12715 GCA_050185685.1 Dehalococcoidia bacterium | reverse complement strand
GGAAGGACGGCCCTACTACGGCATGACGCTGCTACTGGGGGAGGTGTGAGGTGGAGATGAAGCGGGGGATTCTGCGCGACTTCGACAGCGGCAGCTACACGGCGACGGTGGAGATCGACGGCAGCATCGCGACCTACCTGGGCGGCGTACCGGTGGCGAGGAATATCGCGTCGGGCGACCTGGTCAGCGGCCGCAGCGTCGCCGTCTGGTTCTTCGACGTTGCCAACCCGGAAAGCGCGGTGGTGCTGGCCGTGTGGGTGTGACGCGGAGGAACCAGTTACTATCTACCCATGCCCGAAGACCGCCTTCTCTCCGCCGGCGCCAGCGGTGACGACTCCAACCTGGACGCGACGCTGCGGCCGCGGCGGATCGATGAGTACATCGGCCAGGACCGGATCAAAGAGAACCTCCGCATCGCCATCGCTGCCGCCCAGAAGCGGGGCGAGCCCCTCGACCACGTCCTGCTCTACGGCCCGCCCGGCCTCGGCAAGACGACGCTGGCGAGCATCCTGGCCTACGAGATGGGCGCCCAGATCCGGATCACCGCCGGCCCTGCAATCACTCGCACCGGCGACATCGCTGCCCTGCTGACCAACCTCGAGCGCGGCGACGTCCTCTTCATCGACGAGGTCCACGCGCTGCCGAAGCAGGTCGAGGAGATGCTGTACTCGGCGATGGAAGACTTCGCGGTCGACATCATGATCGGCAAGGATGCGGGCGCCCGCAGCGTGCGGCTGCCGCTGCCCCGTTTCACCCTGATCGGCGCAACGACGCGCTACGCGATGGTGGCACCACCCCTGCGAGACCGCTTCGGCTCGGTCTTCCGCCTCGACTACTACGACGTCGCGGCGATCAGCAAGATCATCGAGCGCTCGGCCGGCGTCCTTGGCGTGGGCATCGACGCCGAAGGGCTGCAGGAACTGGCGCAGCGGTCGCGTGGCACGCCGCGCGTCGCGAACCGCCTGCTGCGCCGCGTCCGTGATTACGCCGAAGTGATGAGCGGCGGCGTAATCACAGGCGAGGTGGCACGCGAAGCCCTCGGCCGCCTCGAGATCGACGAGCTGGGTCTTGACGAGGTCGACCACAAGATCCTGCGCTCGATCATCGAGAAGTTCCGCGGCGGTCCCGTCGGCCTCGAGACGATCGCCGCGTCGATCTCCGAAGAATCAGACACCGTCATGGACGTCTACGAGCCCTACCTCCTGCAGCTGGGCTTCCTCGAGCGCACCCCCCGCGGCCGCGAAGCCACCGCCCGCGCCTACGAGCACCTCGGCCTGCCGCCGAAGCAGCAACGAGGGGAGAACGCGCAGCGGCCGTTGCTGTAGGGGGGAGAAGGAGAACCAGAATGAACGAACGGTTGCCAGCCCACCGTCGTCGTCGGTTGGCCGGATTCGATTACACCAGCAATGGGGCGTATTTCATCACGATCTGCGCCTATCAGCGAGCACCGTTGTTCGTAGACAAGGGAATACAAAAGACCATCATCGATTGTTGGATGAATATTCCGGCCCACTTCCCGCACATTACGTTGGATTCCTTCGTCATAATGCCCAATCACGTTCACGGCATCGTAAATATCAACGAGACCCCCGCCGCCGCTGTACGGCAATTTCATGAAATTGCCGTACAGCAGCGGAAGCGTGGCACACAACCTGGAAGCCTTAGTGGGGTGGTCCAGTCTTTCAAAGCGGCGGTGACTCGCGAACTGCGCATGCAGGGCCTCGTTGCTCTCGACCAACGTGTCTGGCACTCCAACTACTACGACCGCGTCATCCGCAGCGAGGCTGAGCTGGACCGCGTGCGTCTGTATATCGCCAACAACCCGTCGCAATGGGCGTTTGACCACGAGAACCCGGCGGCGGAGCACGACGCCCCGTACGTCGCTGCGTGGGGCTGGCTTGAAGGGGCGGCATCGTAGAGAGTTAGACGGCCAATACCACCGGTCCAGCATCTTCGAAGGAGCCCCATGCGCGAGAACATCCCCTCTCCCTCCCCTTATGCCCCGATCCTCGGCTTCAGCGCCGCGGTGAAGGCGGGCAACTACGTCTTCGTCTCCGGGACTGTGGGACGCCGGGCGGACGGGTCCTTCGCCGAGGACGTGTACGAACAGACGCGTCAGGCGCTCGAGAACATCGGCGCGGTGCTGGCGCAGGCGGGAGCGTCCCTGAACGACGTGGTGCGGACGCGGATGTTCGTGCTCAACGTGGACGCGGTGGACGACATCGCCAGGGCGCACCGCGAGGCGTTCGCGGACGTGATGCCGGCGTCGAC
>JBFWZE010000084.1:0-10344 GCA_050185685.1 Dehalococcoidia bacterium | reverse complement strand
GCCTTCGCCGCCTCGATCACCTCGTCGTCGCTGGCGTCGAGGCGGCCGTAGAGGATGTTGTCCTTCACGCTGCCGGAGAACAGGAAGGGGTCCTGCAGCACGACGCCGGTGTGGCGGGTCAGCGACGCGCGATTGATCTCCTTGAGGTCGATGCCATCGATACGGATCGTGCCGCGTGTGACTTCGTAGAAGCGCAGGATCAGCGCCGTCAGAGTCGTCTTGCCGGCGCCGGTGGAGCCGACCAGCGCCACCGTCTCGCCGGACTGGATGTGGAGATTTATGTCGCGCAGGACCGGCACACCCTCGACGTAGTCGAAGTCGACGTGGTCGAACTCCACCTCGCCCTTGAGGTTGTCGAGGACGGCCGCGTTCGGCGCGTCGACGATCTCGGGCTCGGTGTCGAGGACCTCGAAGACGCGGACGCCGCCGGCCATCGCGCGCTGGAGGAGGGCGTACTGCATCACCAGCTCGCGGATCGGCTGGAAGAACCGCTCGATCGAGAAGACGAAGAGGACGAAGGCGCCGATGCTGAGGTTGCCACTGAGCACCTGGCTGCCGCCGTAACCAAGGACAAGCGCCGTCGAGACGGATGAGAGCAGCTCGACGCTGGGCATGATCGCCGCCTGCAGCCGCCCGGCAGCGATGTTCGCGCGCATGTTGTCGGCGTTGAGGTTGGAGAATCGGCTGGCGTTGACGTCCTCGCGCTGGAGGCTCTGGATTACGCGCACGCCGGAGACGTTCTCCTGCAAGTTCGAGTTGACGACGGCGATCGCCTGCCGCACCCGCATGAAGGCCCGGCGGGCATAGATCTGCCAGACCAGCAGCAGAGCGATGAGCACCGGCACGACGCTGAAGGCGACGAGTGCCAGGGTCAGGTTTCGGCTGGAGACCAGGTAGAGGACGACGGCGATGCCCACGACGTCGCCGAAGACCGTTAGGAAGCCAGACGACAGAAGCTCCTGCATCGACGTGACGTCGTTCTGGACGCGCGACATGACGCGTCCGACCTCGTTATTGTCGTAAAAGCGCAGGGAGAGCTTCTGCAGATGAGCGAACATCTCCTGACGCAGCCTGAGCAGAACCCGGTGGCCAATCCAGCCCGCGTTGGAGAGCTGCATGTACATACAGGCCCAGCCGCCGAGGATGAAGGCAAAGAACAGCGCCGAAGCCCGCAGCACGCCCTCGACGTCACCAGCGACGGCCGAGTCGACCGCCTGCTGAATGATCGCGGGCTGGTAGTTGAGCAGCAAAGCGCCGCCGACAACACCGATGACCGAGGCGATCGCGCGCAGCTTGTACGGCCCGACGTAGCTCATCAGCCGCATCGTGACGGCGTGGTTGTAGGCCGAGCCGAGCTCGTCGTCGTCCCAGGCGTCGACGCTGCGGCGGAGGCCGTCTGCGCTCGCGGCGCCGCGTCCACCGAAGGCACGGCCGCCGAAGCCGCCGCCCATACCGCCACCGCCCATGCCTCCCATGCCGCCGCCGCCCCAGTACGCCACGCTAGCCTCCCGCCTCGCCGCCGAGGATTGTGGCGCGCTTCAGCGCCTCTTCCTGGTCTCGCAGCTCGAGGTCGTAAATCTGGCGGTAGAGGCCGTCCTGCTCGATCAGCTCCTCGTGGCGGCCGCGCCCGACAATTTCCCCGTCCTTCATGACGAGGATCTGGTCGGCGTTGCGCACGGTGCGCAGCCGCTGGGCAATGACGAGGGTGGTCCGGCCTTTCATCACGTCGGCGAGGGCCTGCTGAATGAGGTACTCGGTCTGGGTGTCGACGCTCGAGGTCGAGTCGTCGAGGATAAGAATCTTCGGGTTAAGCAGCAGGGTGCGGGCGATCGAGACGCGCTGCTTCTGGCCGCCGGAGAGCGTTACGCCGCGCTCGCCGACCCAGGTGTCGTAGCCGTTGGGCATCGTCATGATGAAGTCGTGGATGCGGGCCAGCTTCGCCGCTTCGACGACCTGCTCCTCGGACGCGCCCACGGCTCCATAGGCGATGTTGTCGCGGATCGTCGCCGAGAAGAGGAAGACGTCCTGCTGGATGATGCCGATGTTCGTGCGCAGTGACGCCAGCGTGAGGTCGCGAATGTCCTTGCCGTCGATCGTGATCGCGCCGCCGGTCACGTCATAGAAGCGCGGCAGCAGGTTCACCACCGTCGTCTTGCCACTGCCGGTCGGCCCGAGGAGGGCGACGACCTTGCCGGGGTCCGCGACGAAGCTGACGTCCTTGAGCACGGCACTGATCGCGTCATAGCCGAAGGAGACGTCCTCGTACCGCACTTCGCCGACGACGTCGCGAAGCTCGACGGCGCCGGGCTTCTCCTTGACCGCTGACTCGGCGTCCAGGACCTCGAAGATGCGCTCCCCGGCGGCGCCGGCACGGGCAAACTGCTGCACGATGAAGCCGAGCTGGCGCATCGGCACAAAGAGCAGCTGCTGGTAGAGGAGGAAGGCCGCGAGCTCACCCGCGCTGAGGCTGCCGCGGGTGATCATCAGCGAGCCGACGATCAGGACGATGCCCTGCGAGAACATACCGAGCGCCTGGTAGAAGGGGTTGTTGCTCGCCTGGATCCGGTTCTGGGCGAAGTTCTGGACGAAGAGCTCGTTCGCCTCTTTGTTGAACTTGTCGATCTCGTACGGCTCGCGCGAGAACGCCTTGACGACGCGCGTCCCCGAGAGGTTCTCCTGCAGCACCGTTGTCGTGCGGCCGAGCTGCTCCTGAATCTTGAGCCAGATCTTGCGGCTGCGGACCTGCACCGTCACTGAGCGCCAGGCGACGATCGGCATCAGCAGCCAGGCAACGAACGCCAGCTGCCAGTTGGTGATGAACATCAGGATGGCTGCCACCGTCACGCGCACGGCGATGTCGAGGAGACGCATGCAGCCCATCTGGATGAAGGTGCGCGTACCCTCGACGTCCTGCGTGGCGCGGGACATGATCTGCCCGGTCTGTTGGCGGTCGTGATAGGCGTAGCTGAGGCGCTGCAGACGGTCGTAGATCTTGTTGCGCAGGTCGAAGGCAACGTGCTGCCCCAGCCACTCGCCGAGGAAGGTCTGCCAGTAGGTGCACACCGCCCGCGTCGCCGCCGCGGCAATCAGCAGGACGGCGGCGAGAATCAGGTCCGACTGCTTGCCTTCGAAGGTGAGGCGGTCTGAGCGCAGGACGGTCTCGCCGGCGCCGTGAGCACGGACACTGGTCTCATCGACGCCGCGTTCGACCGTGAGCGTGGCGCCATCGCGGGCGGTGACCTGGAGCTTTTCGCTGCCGATCTTCAGGTTGTCGTAGCCGTCGAGCTTACCGGCTTCGTCCACGACGATCTGCGTGTCGGTGGCCGTCATCGCCCGGGCAAGCTCGGCGCCGGTGTCGACGAAGGTGGGCGGCTTGAGGCCGGTGTCGATCGACCAGCGCAGCAGCTGCGGGATCGCCATCGTGAAGCCGGCGGCGAGGACGACGACGAGCCAGGCCGCGAAGACCTGCTTCTTGTAGGGCAGCAGAAAGGTCAGCAGGCGCAGATGCGTCGACAACGAGCAAGCCCCTCCGTCGTTCGGAGGGAGCATAGAGCATCACTAACGTTAACGTCAAAGTAGGTTAACAATGAATGACGAGGTGGCTGAGGAGTCGCGAAGTCCCTCGCCAGAAACCCTAACGTATGCGTGAGGTCGTGATATTCTGTGCACTGATCATGATCGCCACCGACCGCTACGTCATTCGCCCAATGACCGAGGCAGACATCGGCCAGGTCGCGGACATCGAGGCGGAGTCCTTCCCGACCACGTGGCCGCGCACCGCCTACCGGCGCGAGCTGAACAACAAGCTCGCCCGCTACCTTGTGCTGATAGACCGCGCTCATGGCCCCGTGTCGCGCAAACCGCGCGTCCGTCGCAGCTTCTTCGGCCTGCGGCGCCAGGTCGTCAATGACGAGCCCGCGAGCAACGACTTCATCGTGGGCTACGTCGGCGTCTGGTTCATGGTGGACGAAGCGCACATCGTCGCGATCGCCGTTCGCGAGTCGTACCGCGGGCAGGGCCTCGGCGAGCTGCTGCTCTCCCAGGCGATGGACCTGGCGATGGAGAACCACCAGGAGGTGGTCACGCTGGAGGTCCGGCGCTCAAACCTCGTCGCCCAGGCGCTGTATGAGAAGTACCGCTTCCTCAAGGTCGGTGTCCGGCGCCGCTACTACTCGGACAACCACGAGGACGCGATCATCATGAGCACGCCTCCGATCCAGCACGAGACCTTCCGCGAGACCCTCGCGTACCTCAAGCAACGCCTCGCTGAGCGGGAGGCCGGCGTCCGGCACCACGGCGACATCGCCGCCGGCAGCTGAAGCTGCGCAGCGGTCGTGCCGAGAGCAACCCCGATTTGTCATTCTGAGGGACGAAGAATCTAGCAGTAGTCCTCTGGGGCGACGGGGCGTCGGCCGCGCCTCGCTCCGTGGTGCCGAGCTTGCAGCGTTAGATCCTTCCTGCGTCAGGATGACACGTGCGAGAAGAGCCGCAATCACAAGGAAAACGCCGATGCGTGGTCCTGGCACATAAACCTGGCAGCTAAACGCTGACTGCCGTCAGCTCCCAGCTACTTCTCTACGTAGATGTAGAAGCGGTCCGGGCGCTCGAGGACGAGGGGAGTCTTCTTTGCCGCGAGGAGGGCACGCACCGCTTTCGGGACCGTCGCCGACTGGCCCTTGATCGGGAAGCTGCGCTCGTACTGGTATTCCTGGTCGCCGACGGTGATCAGGATCTCGGGCAGCCCATAGGTAGTCATCCGCACGCGCGGAACGACGAGGCCGTCGTCGAGCGGCATTTCTCCGACTTCGCTCGCCTCGATGTGCAGCATTACTTGGCGCTCTCCACCCGCTCCTTGAGGCTGACCACGGAGTCGCCGTGGAGCTGCTCGAAGAGGCGGTTCATGAAGAGGAAGTTGAAGACTTTGCCGAAGCCGCCGAAAGGAGGCGTGTAGTCGATCACGTGCTTGACGTGCGTACCGCCGTCGGCTGCGCTGAGGGTGTAGTGCTCGATGAGGTCGAAGCCGCGGATAAGCCGGCGGCTCATGCTCTCGTTCTCGTTGTACTCGGAGATGATCCCCTCCGTGGGGTACTTCTTCCCCATGAGCTGCAGGACCATCTCATCGGTGGCGCCGAGGCCTTTGCGCGTCAGGGAGGTCACGTCGACCTTCTTCGCCCACCTCGCCCACTGGGGCTGATTCTCGACGTCGGAGATGTAGGCGAAGACCTTCTCCGGCGGCGCCTTAATGTCGATAGCAGCCTCAAGTACGGGCATGGTTATTCTCCTCAAGCCGATCATATCGGGAGCGTCGCTAGAGTCAACGACCAGGATGCGGGGATGCTGCAACGGACTACTTTGAGACGCGACGCTGCGGGGCCTGGACGAGATTACAGGAGGCTACCTGCGATGCGCGAGGAGCCACATAGACGCTGCGCCTGCTAGAGACGGGTGGGCAGACACCGCACCGTGCCCGCGGCGCTCGCGATCTCCAGGTTGAGAGCGAGGGTCACCCCCGTGCACCCGGGCATGGGCTGCGCCCCTACCTACCCTGCTCTGGCCACGTTCGCAAAGTCGCTCGCTCGCACGTGGGCTCGACACTCGCGGCCCGGAGAGAGTGGCTGGGCGACTGCGGCTGCGTTCGACCCTTCGGCGGGCGGAGGCGGCTCGGATACCGCCAACTGGTGGTCGCCAGCGATTCAGGGCTTAACGATGGCGCCTTTCATCCTCGCTAGCGCGGGTGAGAACGTCAGCCTTTGAGTTCATGCTTCCTTGACGTTCTGGGCCCTCAAGCCTACGATTATGCAAACCGCATATGGGATTCGTTACGACCATCGGCCTTGAAGCTAACGGCCGGCTTCAGGCAGGCGGCGGCTTTGCCGTCGTTTCTGCCCGTCGGGCGGAGCAGGCTGGGTCCCGATGCAGCCAGATTTCTCAGAATAACGAGCAGTCTTTCCCGCCCGCCGCAGGAGCAACCGTGAAGCTGTCAGGCCTCATGTCTGGAGCGCGCTCGTGACCGCGCGTACTGCCCCCGGCGCCACCGGCCGTGTCGCAACGAAGCGCGCCGCCCGCATCCGCCGCATCAGCGACGTCGATGCCGTACGCAGCATTCTCGAGACCGCACCCGCCTACTCCGCGTATGCCCTGGCCTACCTCGACCCCCACCTCTTTCCGCTCGCCGAGTTCTACCAGGCGACGGCAGGCGACAATCGGGCGATGATCATGCACGCACGCGGCGGGCTCGGACCGTCGACCTTCACGATCGGCGAGCCGGCGCTGGTGGGCGCTCTCGTCCAGCTGCACCCCGGGCAGCGGCAGGCGTTCCTGACCTGCGAGACCACCCACGTCGATGAAATTCTCGAAACGCACAACCTGTGGCGGCCGCAAACGATGCTCCGCATGCAGGTCGACCGTGACCACTTCGTCCGGCCCGACCTTCACTTCGCGGCGAACATCCAGTGCCGCCGGCTAATCGACGCCGACGCTGACGACCTCAACCGCCTCTACGCGCTCGAGGACGACGGCCTGCGCTACTCCGGCCGCCAGGTCAGCGATGGCGTCTACTACGGCGTCTACAGCCGCGGCAGGCTCGTTTCCGCCGCCGGCACGCACATCTTCTCGTCGATTGAGGGCGTCGCCGTCGTCGGCAACGTCTTCACCCACCCCGACCATCGCGGCCACGGCTTCGGCACTGCGTCGACGGCGGCGGTGACGGAGCACCTGCTCCAGAGCTGCCGTCTCATCGTCCTGAACGTCGACCCCGCAAACCGGCCGGCGCGCCATATTTACGACACCCTGGGCTATCGCGAGCACGGCCGCCTCATGGAGGCAATGTCGACCCGGCGGTCCAGCATCACGCCGATTCCCGCCGTCCGCCGGGCCTTCGCCCGCTGGCGGTCTGGAACTCCAGGCGTAGAAGTAGTGGAGCTCTAGCCAGTGACGGAGGGTGGTTTCGCGGACAAGGAGCTCAGCGCGGTCATCCTCGTAGGAGGCGGCGGCACAAGGCTCCGGCCCCTCACCTACGCCATCCCGAAGCCCCTCATCCCGGTCCTCAACCGCCCCCTCATCGTCCACATGCTCGACAACCTGCGCCGCCACGGCGTGAAGCGCATTGTGCTCGCCGCGTCCGCGTCCGACAAGCGCATGGAAGCAGCCCTCGGCGATGGGTCCGAGTACGGCGTCAACCTTGAATACTGCTACGAGACGGAGCCCCTGGGCTCCGGTCTTGCTGTTAAGGAGGCTGCCCGCCGCTTCGAGGGGCCCTTCTTCGTCTGCAACGGCGACGTGCTTGCCGACCTCAACCTCACTGAGATGGCGGCTCGGCACGTCGAGGCCGGCGCGATGATGAGCATCTTCCTCGCGTCCGTCAGCGACCCGAGCTCTTACGGCATCGCCGACGTGGACGACGGCGGCCGGATCAGCCGCTTCCTCGAGAAGCCCGGCCCCGGCCAGACGAGCAGCCGCTGGGCAAACGCCGGCACCTGGCTCTTCGAGCCGGCCGTGCTCAACCAGATCCCGGACGAGAAGATGGATGGCTCAATCGAGCGGCTGGTCATGCCCTCGCTGATCGCTCAGGGCGACCTTGTCCTCGGGTTCGCTTCAGACACCTACTGGATGGACGTCGGCACACCGCAGCGTTACCTCCAGATCCATAGCGACCTCCTGAGCGGCTCGATCCCCGCCTGGGTCAGCAACACGATCGACAGCGAGGCCGAAATCGGCGAGGGCTGCCAGATCTGGGCGGACGCACAGCTCGGCGAGCGGGTCGTCCTCGGCGCCAACTGCCGCGTTGGCGGACAGGTGAAGATCAGCGGTCCGACCGTCATCGGGGACAACTGCGCGATCCGAGAGCACGCGGTGATCGACGCCTCCGTGCTCTGGAACGACGTGAAGATCGGCGCCGGTGCGGTGGTTCGCGACTCGATCATCGGCGAAGGCTGCGTCATCGGTGACGGCTGCGTGATCGAGGGTTCGGTGCTTGCGAACGGCGCGAAGGTGAAACGAGAAATACACCTCAGCGGCGCACGCCTGGAGCCTGACGAGATCGCCGGATAGCGGGCATAATAAGCCCATGACTACAACCCAAATTCGCTTCGGAACCGACGGCTGGCGCGCAATTATTGCCGAGGAATACACGTTCGAGAACGTGCGGTCCTGTGCGGAGGGCGTTGCCCGCTACCTGGAGCAGGAGAACCTCGCCTCCCGTGGCCTGATCATCGGCTTCGATACACGATTTGGTTCGGAGAATTTCGCCGCCGCCGCCGCCGAGGTGGTCGCCGCCCACAACATCAAGGTCTACCTCTTCGACGCTGCCGCCGCGACGCCGATTGCCTGCCACGCCATCCTCGACAAGAAGGCCGGCGGCTCGATCATCATCACCGCATCGCACAACCCGGGCTCCTACAACGGTTTCAAGTACAAGCCCGAGTACGCCGGCAGCGCCTCGCCTGAGGTCGTCGAAAAGCTCGAAGCGAACATCGACGCATGTCAGCTCGAAGGCGCGCCGAAGCGGGTGCAGATCGATGAGGCGATCAAGCAGGGCCTCGTCGAGCGCTTCAACCCGCGTCCTGCATACGACGCGCACATCGCGACGACCGTCGACCTCGACCGGATCAAGAACGCGGGCCTCAACATCGTCTTCGACGCCATGCACGCCACCGGCGCCGGTGTGCTCGCTCGCCTTCTCGCGGGTGGCACCAGCCGCGTCACCGAGCTGCGGGCGGAACGCAACCCGGCCTTCCCCGGCATGGTCGCCCCCGAGCCGATCGCGCGAAACCTCAGCCAGCTCTCCGAAGCGGTGGTCAACAGCGAGGCCGACGTCGGTGTCGCGACCGACGGCGATGCCGACCGCCTCGGCCTGATCGACGAGAAGGGCGTCTTCATCGACCAGCTCCAGACCTTCGCCCTGCTCTGCTACTACCTGCTCGAGTACCGCGGCCAGCGCGGGCCGCTCGTCCGCTCGCTGACCAGCACGCGCATGATCGACAAGCTCGGCGCGGCCTACGGCGTGCCGGTCTACGAGACACCGGTCGGCTTCAAGTACCTCGGCCCCAAGATGATGGAGACCGGCGCGATCGCAGCCGGTGAGGAGAGCGGCGGCTACTCGTTCGGCGGGCACCTGCCGGAGCGCGACGGCGTCTACGCAGGGCTGCTGTTCCTCGACCTGCTTGCCCGCACCGGCAAGACACCCTCGGAGCTCGTGAAGGAGCTCTACGCCAAGGTCGGCGAGCACTTCTACGACCGCATCGACGTGCACCTCCAACCGGGGCAGCGCGAGAGCGCCATCGAGCGCGTCGCTGCTGCTAGCCCGGAGGCACTCGCGGGCCTCAAGGTGCTGAAGAAGGACAACGTCGACGGCTTCCGCTTCGAAACGGAGGTCGGCTGGCTCCTGATCCGGCCCTCCGGCACCGAGCCGCTGCTGCGGATTTACACCGAGACGACCGATAAGTCTAAGGTGCAGCCTCTGCTTCAGGCAGGCCGCGCCCTTGCCGGCCTCTAAAACCGGCGCCGTCGTCGCAGCCGCCGCCGCTCGCCGGGCAGCTGCTCGGAAGAGAGACCATGATCGACCTCAACGACCTCGACGCTATCACGCTGCTTGATCCGAAGGACGTCTACGGCTCCAACGCGATGTTCGTGGACCAGTGCCAGTACATGGTCGACGAGTTCTACGGGAGGACGCCCGGAAACGTCTCGGACGTGCGCAGCCTCGTTATTTCGGGCATGGGAGGCTCTGCGTACGGCGCTCACGTTGTGCAGTCGCTCTACACCAGCGAGCTGAAGGTACCTCTGGTGCCGGTGTCGGACTACCACCTGCCCGGGTTCGTCGATGCCACCACGCTCGTGCTCGCGACCTCGTACTCGGGCACGACGGAAGAGACTGTCGCCACGGCGAACGAGGCGAAGGCAAAGGGCGCCCGGCTGGCTGCGCTGACTTCCGGCGGCACGCTGGGCGATTTCGTCAACGATGGCGCTGCCGGTATCGTCTTCGACCCGAAGCTCAATCCGTCGGGTCAGCCGCGTCTCGGCACCGGCTACACCGTCACCGGCACGCTGGTCCTGCTGAATAACCTCGGGCTGATCACCATCTCGAAGGACGACTTCTGCGGCGCCATCGACGAGGTCCGTACCGCGATCGGCGGCATCAAGACGAAGGCCCAGGCGATGGCGAAGGAGCTCGAGGGTTTCATCCCGGTGACCTTCGCATCGCAGCATCTCGTCGGCAACGCCCACATCATCCGCAACCAGCTCAACGAGACCTCGAAGAGCTTCTCCGCCTACGAGGACGTCCCAGAGCTCAACCACCACCTGATGGAGGGGCTGAAGTACCCGTCCGACAAGAAGCTCAAGGCG
>JBFWZE010000083.1:10577-15015 GCA_050185685.1 Dehalococcoidia bacterium | reverse complement strand
CCGAAGTCATCGCCCGAGATGCCCAGGGCTTTTTCTGCGAGGATCAGGTGGCCGGTCGAAGAGATCGGCAGGAACTCGGTCAGGCCCTGGACGACGCCGAGGATGATCGCTTCGAGGACTTCTGGCACCTCGTAAACCTAACGGGGACTTCGATGAAGCAACAAGTAGGGTTTCCGTGGATCTTAAAGGGACCTGAGTAAGTCATCGGCCGGGAACGGGACCGCCTGAACTTGCGCGACTTACGCGTCTGTGACAACGTCAGGATGTCCATCCCCGACGTGTCTACCCCGATGTTTCACAGAGGAGAACTTATGCCAGCTGAGATTGGTAAGCCCGCACCCGACTTCAAACTTCCCGACCAGAGCAACAACCCCGTCTCACTCGAAGACCTGAAGGGCTCGAAGGCGATCATCGTCTTCATCCCCTTCCCCTTCACCGGTGTCTGCGAGGGTGAGCTCTGCGCCATCCGCGACGACTACGCGAACCTCGAGGGCCTCGGCGCCAAGGTTGTCGCGATCACGACGACCCCCCGCCCTTCGAACAAGGCGTGGTCGGACCAGAACAACTTCCAGTTCCCGATCCTCGCCGACTTCTGGCCGCACGGCGCGGTCGCGAAGGAGTATGGCGCCTTCAACGAGGCGAACGGCGCTGCCTGGCGCTACAGCTACATCCTCGACGCCGACGGCATCGTCCGCGCGATGGTGCGCTCGGAGCAGCTGCCCCAGGGCCGCGAGCACGCCGAGTACGCGAAGGCGCTGGCCGAGATTTAGCTTCGAGCCGCGGGCTGTGAGCCGCAAATCACGAGAGGCCGTCCACTTCGGACGGCCTCTCTGTTTACCGCGCCGGTGACCTGACTGCGGCTACATACCCTGGGCGAGGCCGATGATGTGGCCCTCGGGGTCGGCAAAGAGGGCGATGGTCGGTCCGTCCGGTACGGCCATCACCGGCATGATCACCTTGCCGCCGAGACTGATTGCCCTGTCGAGGTACTCCTGCGCGTTCGGGACCTCGACGTAGATCGTCACCACGCCGGGGCCGCCGTCCTGGGTGGCGCTGATGCCGCCGCCGGCGCCGCGGCCGTCCGGGGCCTCGATCATGCCGTAGTTCATCGAGTTCTCGCTGTTGATGCTCCAGCCGAAGAGGTCACCGTAGTACTTCTTCAGCGCCTCCCCGTCCTTGCCGGTGATCTCGAAGTGCGTTACCGGGTTGCCCATGGTTGTCCTCCTGCTTTGTCGAGCGTGCTTGCCGAACCAGCTTACGGCTGTGGGGCGTGAGTGACGTCCTGAGGTGGCACCTGGATCCAGGGGTCGGCACCCGGGTCACCGCCGCCGGCGACCTCGGCGAGACGGGGCAGGTAGTGGTCCCAGCCCATCGCGTGCTCCTCGACCGTAACGCCGGTGAGGCCACGGTGGCGCAGACGGAGCAGCGTCCCGTCGCCGTCCGGTGTGAGGTCGACTTCGACGGTGGTGGACCCGGGCGGGATCGGGCTGTTCTCCCAGCCCCAGGTGAAGACGATGCGGGTGAAGGGTGTGATCTCTGTGTAATTGCCGGAGGCGATGTCACGGCCGGTGACGTTGACGCGGTAGATGCCGCCGGGGCGCGGGTCGAGTGCCGCCGTCATGCCCTTCCAGAGCACCATCTTCGCCGGATCGGTAAAGAAGCTGAACACGACCTCGGGCCTTGCGGCGATCCGGATCTCGCGCTCGATGACGTCAGCGCCGGCTTCGTTCATCGTCCAACCTCCGTTGCTCTTCTTCTGCCGCCGAGGCGAGTGAGCCCAGCGCGTCATCCCAGAACTGCTCCAGAAACCGGCGCAGCTCGAGGAGTGCTTCCGGCCTTGCCTGGTACATGTGCCGGGTACCGATGCGCCGCTCGCTGAGGAGACCTGCTGCTTTGAGGACCTGCAGGTGCTGCGAGATTGCCGGCCGGCTCACGCTGAAGTGACGGGCAATCTCGCCCGCCGGCAGCTCGCGGTCGCCGACCAGTTGAAGGATCTCCCTGCGTCGGGGCTCCACGAGGGCTTTGAGGACTTCCTGCATCGCTTCTTTTAACGTAAGTCAATGCTTACTCATGGTCAACCTGAGGGAGCCTTATCGCCCAAGACTTAATCTCAACGAAATAGCGCCGTAACCGGGCCGTAAAGACTGGCGTCGTAGTCTAAGGTCACCAATCTCAAGGAGGCCGGCGACATGCAGCCAAAGCACTTCACCCTCGAACGATTGATGCGAGTAAACGCCTCCGCCCGCGCGGAAGAAGAGCGCACCGTCCTGCGCATCGACCGCGAGTCCCTCAAGGCCGCGGCGCCAAAGGTGCGCTTCGCCCCGCAGGGCTAAGAGCGAGACGCAAGGATATCGCGACGATGGCATTCCTGAAGACGACCATGCTTGAACCGAAGCCGGGCTGCGAGGACGAACTCCACAGTATGCTCGAGGAGTTCGATGCGTCCTCTTCGGGAATGCCAGGATTGCTGTTCAGCCTGGTGGTTCGCCAGGACGCGCGCCGCATCGGCCGGACCTCGCTCTGGCTCACGCGTGATGGCGCCAACCGGGAGATGGAGGACGGACAACTTCTCGCGCTGTGGTCCCGTCTTCGAAGGCTCTCGGCGACTCAAGAGGAACGACTCCTGGAGGTCAGTTCTGGGCATCTGCCTCAAGACCTGACCTCCCTGCAGGGTGCGGCGAAGTTGCCGGCCTACTTCCCCTCCTCAGCCCGGCAAATGGCCCTGCCTGCAGCGTAAGGAGTCCTCTAAGGGGTCGGGGCGTGCTGCCCCTGGGTCCCGACCCCTCTTCTCTCCCCGGACGCGGCCCCTCGAAAGTGGGGCCGCGTTTGCGTTCATCCCCCGCCCTTTGCCTGCTATGGACGGGGCATGAACGCCGCTCGAAAGATCCGTTCTCTCCGTATCATGGCTGCGAGAGAGCGAGGCCGACCGTGAACGACAATCCCACGACGATCCTGATGTACGGAGCGCCATGGTGCGGAGACTGCCGCCGTGCGAAGAAGTTCTTCGGCGAACAGCGGGTCAACTATGAGTGGATCGACATCGACGAGGACGAAACCGCACGCGGCTTCATCGAAGAGCTCCAGAACGGCGGCCGCACGATCCCGACGATCATCTTCCCGGATGGCAGCTACCTGCTTGAACCCAGCAACGACGAGCTGGCGAACAAGCTCGGGCTCCAGCTCCGGCCGAAGCGCGCCTTCTACGACCTCGTCATCATCGGCGGCGGGCCGGCAGGGCTTTCGGCATCGATCTACGCCGCCCGCGAAGGTATCGACACGCTGGTCATCGAACGCAGCGCCCTCGGCGGAAATGCCGGGGTCACCGAACGCATCGACAACTACCCCGGCTTTCCCGACGGCATCAGCGGCAGCGAGCTTGCAGATCGCTTCATCGAGCACGCCCGTCGCTACGATGTCGAGCTGCTATCGGCGGTAGGTGTGGGAACGATCCGGGAGGACGGCCACGACCTCGAAGTCGTGACCGACCAGGGGGACGCGATCGGTGCCCACGCAGCGCTGATCGCCACGGGCTCGACCTATCGTCGCCTCGGGGTCACGGGTGAAGAGGGGTTGATCGGCGCGGGCGTCCACTTCTGCGCCACGTGCGACGGCCCTTTCTATAAGGGTGCAGACGAGCTCGTCGTCATCGGCGGCGGCAACTCCGGCCTCGAGGAAGGCGTCTTCCTCTCGCAGTTCGCCAAGAAGGTCCGGATCATCGAGCACGCGCCTGAGCTGAAGGCCTCGGCATTGCTGCAGGAGAAGATCAGGACGCACCCGCAATTCGAGGTGCACACCAACACCGAGGTCATCGAGTTGAAGGCGGACCGTCATCGTCTCGCCGGCGTCGTCACTCGCGACCGCACGACAGGCGAAGAACATACCTACAACCCGGCTGCCGCCTTCGTCTTTATCGGTCTCACACCCAACACTGCCTTCCTTACAGACATCGTTTCGCTCGACGACTGGGGCTTTGTCACGACTGACGACGTGCTGCAGACCTCGATGCCGGGAGTCTTTGCGGCCGGGGACGTCCGCCGCGGCTCAACGAAGCAGCTCGGCGCCGCCGTCGGTGAGGGCATTGCCGCCCTGCTGCATGTGCGCCAATACCTGCAGAAGAAGGCCCACATCAGCCGCAAAGAGGAGCTATCACCCGGTATCTAGTAGATAACCTCAGGTCCTCAGCCTATGCTGGTTTAACGATGACCTCAGAACCACGACTCTCCCACATCGATGACGCCGGACGAGCGCGAATGGTCGACGTCACCGACAAAGACGTCACCGATCGCGTCGCCGAGGCGAGGGGGCGCATCGTCATGCAGCCTGAGACGCTGGCACTGCTGCTTCGAGGCGAGATCGCGAAGGGTAACGTGCTGACGACCGCCCAGATCGCCGGCGTCATGGCCGCGAAGAAGACGCACGAGCTGATCCCGATGTGTCA
>JBFWZE010000083.1:0-10477 GCA_050185685.1 Dehalococcoidia bacterium | reverse complement strand
TCATGCAGCCTGAGACGCTGGCACTGCTGCTTCGAGGCGAGATCGCGAAGGGTAACGTGCTGACGACCGCCCAGATCGCCGGCGTCATGGCCGCGAAGAAGACGCACGAGCTGATCCCGATGTGTCATCCGCTGCTCCTCACCGGCATCAAGGTCGACCTCACGCCGGACGAGGCCTCGAGTGCAGTCGAGATCGCCGCCTCGGTGCGGGTTACGGGCAAGACGGGCGTCGAGATGGAGGCGCTCACGGCGGTCTCCGTCGCGGCGCTCACGGTGTACGACATGTGCAAAGCCGTCGACCGCGGCATGTGTATCGAGGACATCCGCCTCGTCGCCAAGTCGGGCGGCGCTTCGGGCGACTATCGCAGCGAGTAGGCAGTGTCGACCTCGGAAGGCCTTTGCGCTCAGCTTTCGACCGCTAGACAGCGGTTTCTCGCTAGTGTCCGTGATCTCTCCGATGCCCATTCCCGCATTCGTCCAGCCGGTAACGAGTGGTCGATACTGGAAGTCCTCGCTCACATGATCGACGTTGATGACTTCTACCTCGGGCAAGCGCAGCTTCTGCGCAAGCAGCCCGGCGCCACCTTCAACTACTTCGACGACGACGCCTGGAAGAGGGCACACCCGTTGCCGAACGGTTTCGAGCTGGAGGACGTCCTCATGCGCCTCGATGCTTCGCATCAGCGCGTGCTGATCGGGGCAAGGTCGATGACGGACGAAGAGCTGACACGGCCAGGTGTGCATCCACGAGCCATCCCTTACACGGTGCGTGATGTTTTCCTGCGATTCCCAGCCCACGACCAGAACCACCAGCGCCAGATCGACGAGATCCGGGCACAACTACGTATTTGAGTCGATGCCCCGAACCCACTTAGGCAGTGTCCGCGCGGACTTCGGTCCGAATGCGGTGCTGAAGCAGCCGATCGGCACTGATACTCGCTTCCGTAATGCGCCAGAGTTGGTGCATGAACCACTCACTCAAAACGCCGCGCTTCCTTGCTGTTTGTGTGCTGCTCGCCGCTGTGGCCGTCATGGCAGCCTGCGGGAGCAGTGACAGCGGCACCGTGCGTATCGACGAGAGCAAGGACGGACAGACGATCGAGATGAAGTCCGGCGGCACGCTGATCATCTCGCTGCCCAGCAACCCGACCACCGGTTACGGCTGGACCGTGAGCGACCCGACGGGGGGCCTGGAGCAGCAGGGCGACCCGGCGTACACACCTCAGGCCGGCTCGACCGCGGTCGTCGGCGGTGGCGGGACGCAGGTACTCACGTTCAAAGCGGGCTCGAAGGGTCAGTACAAGCTCGGGCTCGCCTACGTCCGCTCCTTCGAGCCGAACGCGGCGCCCGCGGACACCTTCAACATCACCGTCACCGTGAAGTAGAGAACGCTCGCTCATCGCGGTTCTCGCGTCCTCCGTAGGATCAGGCAGTGGGCGTGAGGAACTATCTGATCGAGGGCGTCTCCGGCACCGGAAAGACTTCGGTCTGCGGCGAATTGCAGCGGCGAGGCTATCACGCGATTCATGGCGACCGTGAGCTGGCCTATCAGGGCGACCCGGAAACCGGCGAACCAGCGGACGGCGTCAGCCACGAGCATCACATCTGGGACGTCGAGCGCGTGAAGGTGCTGGTCGAAAACCGGGACGCCAGGGTGACGTTCTTCTGCGGCGGCTCCAGGAACTTCTCGAAGTTCATCGAACTTTTCGACGGCGTCTTCGTCCTCGAGGTCGACCTCGAGACACTGCAGCGCCGGCTCGACGAGCGGCCTGTGGATGAGTGGGGCGGGAGGCTACTGGAACGAGAGTTGATCCTGCGCCTGCTCCAGACGAAAGAGGACCTCCCGAGAGGCGGCATTGTCATCGACGCCACCAGACCTCTCGCGCGCGTTGTTGACGAGATCTTCCGTCAGGCCGCGCAATAGGCCCTCGGACGATAGCTGCCAACAACTGCTAAGTTGACAATGCAGTCCCCCTGTTCGAACATTCGTTTGATTCTAGAATGGACACTGCTTTGACTACGATGAGACCCCTCCCCGCCGGTGGTCCGTCCCTCCCAGGCTTCGCCGGCCGCAAGCGCTGGCGCCTGCGCGAGACGCCGCTGCGTGGCCGCCTTCAGCACCTCGGCCTGCCGCCGATGGTCGCCCAGCTGCTCGAGAACCGCGGCATCGGCAGCAGCAGCGAGGTGAAGCTCTTCCTCGGCGGTGAGCCCACGAAGTTCTGCAACCCGGAGCTGCTGCCCGGCTTCGTCCCTGCCCGCGATGTACTGCGCGATGCGATCAAGGACCGGCGTCTGATCAGCGTCTACGGTGACTTCGACGTCGACGGCATCACGTCGACGACGATCCTGACAGAGACGATTCGCGACCTCGGCGGCAAGGCGATGCCCTACATCCCCAATCGTGAGCGCGAGGGCTACGGCCTCAACGTCCGCGCCGTCGAGTCGCTGGCCGACCGCGGCGTCGAGGTGATGGTCACCTGCGACTGCGGCTCGACCTCCGTCGTCGAGATTGAGCGGGCGCGTGAGCTGGGCATGGAGGTTGTCGTCGTTGACCACCACGTCGTGCCGACCGTCATCCCGCCCGCCCAGGCGCTGCTGAACCCGAAGATGCCTGCCGAGGCCGGCGCCTTTAGCGACTACGCGAGCGGCGGCGTTACCTTCCGCCTCGCCGAGGCGCTGTACGACGCCTGCCACCGCGCCTTCCCCGAGGAGCGCTACATCGAGCTCGCCGCCCTTGCGACCGTGGCCGACATGGTGCCGCTGGTCGGCGAGAACCGCGAGATCGTCCGCCGCGGACTCGTGGCTCTGGCGAACACGAAGCGCCCGGGTCTTCAGGCCCTCATGCAGGTGGCCGGCATCGACCCTCGAAACGTCAGTGCCGAGACGATCGGCTTTCAGATCGGTCCGCGGATCAACGCCACCGGACGTCTCGCCGATGCCCGTCTGGCTCTCGAGCTGCTGCTGACCGAGGAAGAGGGCACTGCCTTCGCCCTCGCCGAGCAGGTCGACGCCCTGAACAAGGAGCGCCAGCGGATCACGAAAGAGGCGGAGGAGATGGCGCGTGAGATGGCCGACCGCCGCGGCGACCTGCCCCTCATACTGATCGGCCACGCCGACTTCCACCAGGGGATCATCGGCCTCGTCGCCTCCCGCCTGGTCGAATCCTTCGGCCGGCCCGCGGTCGTCTTCCAGCAGGGTGACGCCGAGAGCCGCGGCAGCTGCCGGAGCATCCCCGAGTACGACATTGTCAGCGGCCTGCGCCACTGCGGCGACCTCTTCGAGCGCTACGGCGGTCACCGCCAGGCAGGCGGCTTCACGATCCGCAGCGAACGGCTGGCCGACCTCGAGCAGCGGCTCATCGAGCACGCGGCCGACGCCCTCGACGGTATGGACCTCGTGCCGAACCTCGACATTGACGCCGAGGTGCCGCTGGGCCAGCTGCGCAGCGCCGAGATCAAGTGGCTGGGCCGCCTCGCACCGCATGGGCAGGGCAACCCGGACGTCACGCTGCTAAGCCGCAACGTCCTCGTCACCGACGCCTCGATGGTCGGCGAGGGCAAGCACCTCAAGCTGAAGCTCAAGGCCGGCCCGGTCTCCTGGCCGGCGATCTGCTTCCGCTACGAGGGCGAGTGCCCGCAGCCCGGCGACCACATCGACGCCGTCTTCAGCTTCAGCAGCGACCGCTTTGGCCCCGCAGGCAACGGCGGCGCGCTCCAGCTCACCGTGGTAGACCTCGCCCCGAGCTTGTAGCAAGGCATTCCTCGGTCGCCCCGCACAGCAGCAGGGCTCTCGCCCGATCACTGGCTAAGAATCACCAGAGACGGACTTCGCTAGTTTGGCCGATCCTGCGTCGATACTACGGTCGATAAAGGAGGCGCGATGGCTGTTCCCTTTGACACCCCGGTTAGCGCGATTGAGGGCATCGGACCCGCGGTGGAGCGGTTGTTCCAGGTCCAGGGCGTTTTCACCGTCTACGACCTGCTGCGGGCTTCATCACCCGCGCTGCATACCGCCGTCTCCGCTGTCGCGTCGCTCGATGAGGTGAAGCAGTGGCGTCAGATGGCCGTACTCCTCGAGGTCGCGACGGTGACGCCGCAGTGGGCAGAGGCGCTCGTCAAGGGCGGCGTTACCTCGCTTGCTGAGCTGCGACGGCTCGATCTCGGGGAGCTGACGACGCTCTTCAGCGACGCGCAGACGGCGGGGACGATTCCCGATGTACCGACCACCGATCAGATCGTCGCGATGCTCACCGACGCGACGCTGCTGGACTACGCGGGCGCGATCACCGGCACGATCAAGGACCGCGACGGCAACCCGATCAAAGACGTCAGCGTTGCCGGCGGCGGCCGTGAGGCTGTGAGCGATGAGCGCGGCCGTTTTCGCCTCAGAAGGCTGCTGCTCGGTCACAAGACCGGCGTGAGCATGACGAAGCAGGGGCTGCAGTCGGTGACCCTGCAGCTGACGCCGCTGCCGACCTCGACGGTGGACGTCCTGCAATTCGTCCTCGTGCCGGAGGTGGCAAGCCGGCCGCGACCGTCGGGACGTACGGCCGGGCCGCTCAGCGAGTTGAACGGCGACGTCCTCCCGGCGCCGGTGGGTGGCAACGTCACCAGCGGCGAGGTGGCTGTCGATGACCTCAAGGCGGGCGACCTGCTGGTGCTCAGCGAGTTCTACGCCAACGGTCCGGACGCCAAGCTCGTCTCGAAGCTGCTCGAGCATGACGGCTCGCGCCTCGTTGTCCACTGGGTGCGCCTCAAGAAGACGGACCTGCCGGCAGACGCGGCGATCGACGACCACTTCATGCGCACAGGGACCGGCTTCCGTCGGGTCAAGATGAGCGCGAAGAAGCTCGCCGACTACAAGAAGCTGCTGCAGGTCCTCCGCAGTCAGCCGGTGCAGGCGCCGCCCACAACGCCGGAGGCGCGCTACCGCCGCGCGGCCGAGTCCTTTGCGCTGCTCAGCGGGAGGCGCCGATGAACGAGACAGGCGACGAAGAGGAGCAAGACGAGGTCTACGAGTTCGTTGCGACCGGCGAGAATAGCTGCGAGCGCTGCATGGCGCTGAACGGCACGCAGTGGCGCGAGCCGCCTGACCCGCCTCACGCCCACTGTGAGTGCGAGGTGCAGGTGAAGATGACGGGACGTCACAGCCCTCGCGACTGCGGCGACAACACCTGGAGCGTCGAGCACCTCCCCAACGGCACCGTAAACTACGGCCCGGCCGCCGACTACGGCTGGGAGTGGGGCTTCAATGTGACGATCGACTGCTGGGATGGCTACGTTTACTCGTTCGAGATCTGGGTCGACATGGGTAAGGACAGCGCCTGGCCGATCGGCGACACGATGTTCGACGACATGGACGCCTACGCGTGGAGCGAGATCTACGACGAGGCCGAGGCGGTCGCCGCTCGGGTCTGCCGCCCCTGCGCCCCGCCGCTCGTGAGCTGAGGAGACGCCATGAACGAGGATGACGAAGAAGAGGAAGAGCGCGCGGTCTACGAATTCGTCACGACCGGCGAGAAGACCTGCGAGCGCTGCATGGCGTTGAGCGGCAGCCGGTGGGAGGACCCGCCGAGCCCGCCTCACGCGCACTGCGAATGCGAGGTCGTGCCGCACATCAAGGGCGTTCACAAGCAGCGCACCTGCGACGACAACACCTGGAGCTTCGAGCCGGTCGGCGGTGGTGGAGGGACGGTGCGCTACGGGCCGGGCGGCCTCGACGGCTTTGAGTGGGGCTTCAACGTGACGATCGACTGCTGGGACGGCCTCATGCACGAGTTCGAGATCTGGGTCGACATGGGCCACGAGGACGATTACGGCGGCGCCTATAGCGAGACGATCTTCGAAGACCTCAACGCCTTCGCCTGGAGCGAGCTCTACGACGAGGTCGAGGCGGTAGCAGCGCGTCTCTGCAAGCAGTGTGCGCCGGAGCTGCTGAGCTGAGGCCTCGCGGGCCCCTCACTCTCAGCCCGCTGGCCATCCCCTCGGGAGCCTGCCCACGCCTGAGCTCCTGTGCTCTCTCTCTAGATGCGACCGGGAGCCCGCCTCACCCTAGCCCTCTCCCAGCGGGGCGAGGGGATCCCGTGGATCATGGCGATGGGCTCTGGGCGCCCGATGGTGGCGAGAATGACCGGACTCGGCTGAAACCAGGCGGGGTCGGTAGGGGCGCAGCCCCTGCCCGGGGGCGTGGGGGTGTCCCCCACCCTTCGATGGAAGACCCGCGAGCAGCGAAGCGGTGCGATGCGTCTGCTGGCCGCCCGTCTGTAGCACCACCATGACGAAGGCGCGTCGTCGGTGACGCGTCGTCGCGGCAGTGGCGAGGATCGCAGTCGCTAGCCCGTAGTTCGCCGTCTCGCGACGCAGCCCCCTGCTCTCAAGCGATGCGGCTCCCATGAGATGCTGGTAAAAGAAGAGCACCCGCCTCGAAGCGGGTGCTCTCGGGTTGCTGATTCAGGTCGTCTCTACGCCCGGTCTTGCGGCGGCCGGGTGTGGTTGGCCTTGAGGTCGGCCCAGCTCGCCGCCCCCATGTAGTCCGCCCATCCCTGGTAGGTCCAGAGCTGGCCGTGCTCGTTTACCTTCGCCTCGATGAAGCCCGGGCCGCCCTCTTCGTGCTGGACCTCGCCGTGGCCGAGGTTCATTGCGTAGTTGAGCGGGTAGCGCTGGCTGACGACGCCGCGGGTGCCGCGGGTGCTCTCGCCCCAGTTCTCGCCGTCCTCCTGCTCGAGCGTGCCGGCCGGGCCGAAGATGTGGTTCGCGCGGCTCAGGCGGGCCTTGTACTGCTCTTCGTCGAGGTCGGTCTCGAGGAGCGTGAACCACCAGATCTCGGTCGCGTGCGGGCCGCGAGGCAGGCGCAGGCTGAGCTGACTCGCCTCCGTCACCCAGAGGTTCGGGAAGATGCTCGGGTGACCGATCGAGCGGAGGGCGACATCGCCCATCTCCTCGATCACCTCCGGGCGCTTTCGCCAGCTCTCGTCGAGGAGGCCGCGGAAGGCGCTGCGCTGCACGTACTCCTCGGTGAACTTTGGGCCGCCGACGGCGTGACCGTACTCACCGAGCATGACGAAGTGGTCGCGGCTGAGGTCGGCTGTGACACCGCGCTTCGGCTGGTTCGGGTCTGCCGGCCGCGACATGATCGCCGAGGAGTGGCTGATGCCGACGTGGTACCAGTCGAAGAGGTTGTCGACCGCCAGCTTCCAGTTGCAGGGGATCGTGTACTTCTGGATGCCGCCGACGCAGGCGATGTTGCCGCGCTCGGCGAGGTAGCTGAGGCCGAGCTGCCCGACGCGGCCGAGGAACTCCCGGAGCGGCGGCGCTTCTTCGTCCATGCAGGCGAAGATGAAGCCCTTGTAGGTGTCGACCTGCGCCGCCTTGATCAGGCCCCAGTTCTCGCGGTCGAGCTCCTCGTGGTAGACCTCCTTGAAGCCGGGGACGCCTACCAGGTTCCCCTTCAGGTCGTAGGTCCAGCCGTGGTAGGTGCACATGAAGGAGGTCGCGTGGCCTTCTTCGGCGCGGCAGACGGCGTTGCCGCGGTGACGGCAGCTGTTGACCAGCACCTGCGGCAGGCCCTCGTTGTCGCGCACGACGATGACGCGGTCTTCGCCGATGAAGGTCATGAAGAAGTCGCCCGGGTTCGGGATCTGGCTGTCGTGCGCCATGAAGTTCCAGGCGCGGGCGAAGATCCGCTCGAGCTCGAGCTGGTAGATGTCTTCGTCGAAGAACATGCGGCGGTCGACTTCGCCCTTCTTGAAATCGACCATCCTCAGGAGCTCTTCGTTTCGGTAGGCAAGAGTCATGGCAGTTCCCCCTCTGCAGAACGTTGCTAGCGCAACCAATCATAGGAGGATCGGCAGATTATTTCACTACTGACTATGCGAACTCGATGCCAGAGGCTCCTAAAGACTGTCTCGCGTGTCCGAGAGGGGCGGTGCTGGTATGATCCCGAGACTTGCACCACGGGTAGGAGGGTATGACGACTTCAGTTTCGGTTGAAGAGCAGATGCGCACCCTGATGCGCGGCGTCGAGTTCGGCGATCCGCACATCCAGGCGACGATGGAGGCAGAACTCCGCACGCGGTTGGCCGAAGGCCGTCCGCTGCGCGTCTATTGCGGCTTCGACCCTACAGCTGTCGACCTCACCCTCGGCCACCTTGTGCCGATGTTCAAGATGCGCCAGTTCCAGCGCTTCGGCCACGACGTCACCTTCGTGATCGGCACGATGACCGGCATGATCGGCGACCCCACGGACCGCAGCGCCGCACGCCAGATGCTCACCTCGGAGCAGGTCAACGCCAACGCGGAGACCTGGCAGGGGCAGGCGCTGCGTGTGCTCGACCGCGAGAAGACGACGTTCCGGCGCAACGCCAGCTGGCTCGCCGGTATGACGCTGGCCGACATGATCCAGCTCGCCTCGAACTTCACCGTGAGCCAGTTTCTCGAGAAGGAGAGCTTTCGCAAGCGTCTCGACGAGGGCCGGCCCGTCTACGTGCACGAGTTCATGTACGCGATGATGCAGGCCTATGACGCCCACGTCCTCGAGACCGATGTCCAGATCGGCGGCGTCGACCAGCTGTTCAACATCATGGCCGGCCGTCAGCTGCAGAAGTCGATGGATGAGCGGCCGCTGATCGCGATTACGACGCCGCTGCTGCTGGGGACCGACGGCCACCTGAAGATGTCGAAGTCCGTCGGCAACTACATCGGCATCGACGACGCGCCGGCGGACATGTTCGGTAAGATTATGTCAATCCCAGACTCGCTGATCGTCAACTATTACACGCTGCTCACCGACACGCCGGTCGAAGAGATTGACGCGATCGAGCGCGGCCTCGCGGAGCGCACGATCAACCCGATGGAGACTAAGAAGCGCCTCGGCAACCTGATCGTCTCGCAGCTCAACGGCGCGGAGGCTGGAGCGGCGGCGCAGGCCGAGTTCGAGCGCGTCTTCCAGCGCCGCGAAGAGCCGGAGCAGGCGATCGAGGTGGCGTGGAAAGACCTCCCCTTCACCGGCGACGGCGTCGGCACCGCCCCGGCTGAGATCTCCCTGCCCCAGCTCATCTCGAAGGCGGGCGGCATCTCGGTCGGCGACGCGCGGCGTCTGATCCCCCAGGGCGCCGTCGAGGTCGATGGCAAGAAGGCGACGACCAACGCTGTCACCGTCTCGCCGGGCGTGCTTATCAAGGCAGGCCGTCATCGCTTTATCCGGATCGTAGAGGACTGATGCAGGGCGAAACACCGGAGCAGGCTTCGCGGCGGGTCGCCGACGCCATCCTCGCCGGCGACTATATGACGCCGATGTCGGAGGTGACGCCGGACGTGCTCTTTCAGCTGATGCAGATCGGCGGCGGCATGATGAACTTGCCGCCGCCGGAGTCCTACGACCTCCAGGTCCTGGGTGTCGCCGACGGCCAGCACAACTTCCGCATCACCTTCAAAGCGGGCGGACAGACCCTCAGTGCGACGATCGGCTGGGGTGAGGTCGAGGGAAGCTGGAAGATCGTCTCGATCACGGACGTCGAAGCGCCCACGCGGTAGCCGGCCGCCTCTCGCTGACAAGTCAAGGCTCGAAGTAGCAGCCACGAGTCCCCTCTCCCATCTCGGGAGAGGGTTAGGGTGAGGGCGTCTAATGGGGCCATCTCGGCCGTTCGGGGGCACGGACGCCTCAGCCTCTTCTCTCTTCATGTCAGGCTAGATTCTTCCCGCGTCAGAATGATTTGGCACGTCCGGCGTACCAACCCCCGAGAGCGCAGCTCGAGCCGGCCTCCTCCATCTCGGGAGAGGGTGAGGGCGTACTAGCAGGGGCATCTCGGCCGCAAGGGGGCACGGACGCCTCAGCCGCCTCTCGCTTCGTGGAGGGTTGGATTCTTCGTCCCTCAGAGTGACAACAGTGGGATGTCTTCAACAGATAGACATCTTTCTCTGCTGACGAGACGTCAGGGCACAAAAATGCGGCGTTTCACGTGAAACGCCGCACAAAGTTTGTTGCTGCGACTGAAGGCTAGTGGTGCCCGTGGGCGGCTGCCGGGGCGCCGTGGCCGTGGCTGTCGGCAGACTCGTCGTGGCCGTTGCCGTGCGACTCGTGGGCGTGGTCGCCGCCGTAGCGCTCATCGTAGTAGGCGCCGCCGTAGCCGGAGCTGCGGATGTGCAGGGCGTCCTCTTCCTCCGGGTTCTCCGCCTGGTTGCGCTCCCAGCCCGTCGCGACCTTCACCGTGTAGGCGATCGTGACGAGGACGAGGAGCACGACGACGGTCGCGCCCGCCGCGTACATGACGTCGGAGCGCGTCTCGAGGACGGCTGCGCTGGAGACGCCGGTCGTTGCCGCGAATGCAGCGAGGACGAGGCCGAGGGAAGCAGAGAGTCGTTTCAGCATGCAGATACCACCGGTTGCTATCGATGCAGGGTCATTCGAGAGCGTAGCACGCAGGCGCGTTAGAGGGCAGAGGCAGGCCGGTAGCCCGCGAGGTCGTGGACGCCGGCGAGGCT
>JBFWZE010000082.1:11821-15021 GCA_050185685.1 Dehalococcoidia bacterium | reverse complement strand
CCGAGGTACTCGAAGTCGCCGACCTGCCGGAGCGCGAGCCGGGCCCCGGGCAGGTGAGGATTCGCGTCGCCGCTGCCACCGTGAATCCTACCGACATCAGCTTCCGTTCAGGACGGCAGACCGCAGCGCTGAACGGGCTCGAGCCGCCGTACATCCCGGGCATGGAAGCGGCCGGGACGGTCGACGCGGCCGGCGAGGGCAGTGAGTGGAGGCCCGGCGACCGCGTCATGGCGATCGTCATCCCGCGGCGGCCCGAAGGCGGTGCGATGGCCGAATCCGTTGTCGTCCCCAGCGCCTCCGTGGCGCCGCTGCCAGAGGGTGCGAGCTTCGAGGAGGCCGCGACGATCCCGATGAACGGCCTCACCGTCCGCCTCGCGCTCGACCTCCTCGCCCTCAAGCCCGGCGACACGCTGGCGGTGACCGGCGCTGCGGGTGCGGTCGGCGCCTACGCGGTGGAGCTCGGCGCCCTCGAGGGCCTGCGCGTGATCGCCGTTGCCTCCCGGACCGACGAAGAGATGCTGAAGCGAATGGGAGCCGCGGAGATGGTCGTCCGTGGCGACGATGCGGTTGAGCGCATCCAGGAGCTCGTCCCCGGCGGCGTCGACGGGCTGATCGACGCGGCGGTCATCGGCAAGCCGATCTTCGGCGCGATCCGTGACGGCGGCGGCTACGCGACGGTGCGCGGCTACGACGGCGAAAGCGAGCGCGGCATCGTCATCCACGGCGTCCGCGTCGCCGAGTACGCGGAGAACCAGGCGGCGCTCAAGGGCCTCGGCGACCTCGCATCCCAGGGCAAGCTGACGCTGCGGGTGGCAGAGACCTTCCCGCCGGAGCGCACCGGCGAGGCGCAGGACAGGCTCACCGCTGGCGGCGTCCGCGGGCGTCTGGTAATCAAGTTCGAGTCGTAGTGCTGGCGTAGCCGCGATAACCCCTCGTGGGGACATAGGCTTCAGCCCTGTCCCCTGGGTGGCGCCTCACGGTTATTTCGTCGATCGGGATTAGCCAACTCAACGAAGACGGCCAGCCTCGGCCTGATGGGACAGGCCTGAAGCCGCTGTCCCTACGACCGCCTGCGCCGTGACCGCTGTCAGCTGACTGCTGTCGGCTACCCGATCAAATGCTCGCCGAGGAAGTCGACGATCTGGCGGTTCATGGCGAGGCGGTTCGGCAGGCGCTGGATGCCGTGGCCCTCGCGCTCGTAGACCACATATTCGACGATGCCCTCGTTGCGGCGGACCGTTTCGGCGATCTGCTCTGATTCCTCCGGCGGTACGCGCACGTCGTGGTCGCCCTGGATGACGAAGAGCGGCGCCGTAATCCGGTCAGCCTTGTGGATCGGCGAGATCGTGCGCAGGAAGGCCGGGTCGGAGCCGTACTCGCGCGCACGCTGGGCGCGTCGCCAGACGCCGGTGTGCTCCATGAAGGTCTCCCAATTGGCGATGCCGAACATGTCGATCGCCGCAGCCCAGAGCTCTGGATACTCCGTGATCGCTGCCAGCGTCATGAAGCCGCCGTATGAGTCGCCCATGACGCCGATCCGCTCAGGGTCGACGACGCCGGTGCCCGCCAGCCAGTCGACGCCGGCAGCGAGGTCGCGGACGGAGTCCATGCGCTTCTCGACGTCGTCGGCGTGGCAATAGGTCTTGCCGTAGCCAGTGGAGCCGCGGACGTTGGGGACGAGCAGGCAGACGTCGCCGCGCGCCAGCAAGTACGCCGCCGCCGCGTAGCGACCCCAGAGGCTGGGGCGGCTCTGCGACTCCGGGCCGCCGTGCACGAGCACCATCGCCGGCAGCGGACCGTCCGAGGCGGGCGTGGTCGGGCGGTAGAAGAACGCCGGGATCTGCATGCCGTCGAACGAGGTGTAGCGGACCAGCTCCGGCTCCGGCAGGTCTTTCGGCGTCAGGCCGGCGAGCTTGCTCTGCGTAATCGGCCGCGAGGCGCCGGTCGCGAGGTCGAGGAGCCAGATGTCCGATGGGTGGCTCGGCGTTTCGAAGGAGAAGACGACCTTGCTGCCGTCCGCGTTCCAGGAGACGCCGGCGATGACGCCCGCGGGCAGCTCCAGCGTCATCACCGCGCCGAGGCGGACGTCCGCGCTGAGCTCATGCACGGAGAGGCGGGAGTAGCCGTCTTCGTTAACGACGATGGCGATGCGACCGCGGTCCGGCGAGATCGCGAACGACTCGACGTCCCAGTCCGGCGCCAGGACCATCTCACGCTGCTTCGAGGCCAGGTCGATGCGCTGCAGGCCGACGAACTCGCGTCCCTCGTCGCTGAGGGCGAGCAGGACCGTCGGCGAGACGAAGCTCGCAATCGGCCCGTGCTGGCCAGTGGAGATGACCCACTGCGCAGTGCCCTCGTGCGCGGTAATCGACTCGACGGCGCCCGTCTCGATGTCGGCGAGGTAGAGGTCATCGTCGCCGGGAACGTCGAGGTTCGGCCAGGTGCAAATTACCTTGCTGTTGTCGGGCGTGAAACCGCCGGCACGGATGCCGAAGACGTCGCGCTGGAGGACGAGGCGCTCTTTTCCGCTCTCGACGTCGTAGACGTACACGTCGCTGTACCGGCGGTCGCGGCGGTTGCAGACGTAGGACATGAGACGGCCGTCGTCGGACCAGGCGCCGAAGTTATAGATGGTGCCGGGCTCCGAGCCCACGATCGTGATCTGCCCGCTCACCGTGTTCACGAGGTTGAGCTGCCACTGCTCGTCGCCGCCGTCGTCCGTAACGAAGAGGAGGTCATTGCCACCCGGGCGCATCGCGGCGCCATAGACGAGGCCCTCCGTGTCGCTCAGCTTGCGTGCGGGTGCTGCGGCTTCGCCCTCGATGCCCACGGCGTAGACCTGGGCGACGCCTGAGCGGTTAGAGATGAAGGTCAGCGTGCTGCCGTCCGCGGTGAAGGCGGGCTCGGTGGCGGCGTCTGCGCGGACAAAGTCGTCGACGGTGTATCCGGCTGCAACGGTGTCTTCCGACGTCATAGGACTGTCTCTTTCTGCTTTGTAAGCCGGAACCCTGGACCCCGCTAAAGGGTGGCCAGGACTCAGGACATCACGCGGCCCTGCGGCGAGCCCGATGATACGCCTCTCGCGCCGTGCTTTGGCGGCGTGACGTGAGCGTTCACCCAGACTTCACATCAGCGCGCAGGCGCCGGCGTCGGAAGCTGAGGCATCGTCAGCGGGTAGTAGCTGGTGGGTGTCACGACGA
>JBFWZE010000082.1:9195-11721 GCA_050185685.1 Dehalococcoidia bacterium | reverse complement strand
GCGTCGTCGTCGTGCGCGGCGTCGGCAAGCGGCGCGCCGTCCCCGTGTACTACTTCCCGACCGACGACGTGAAGATGGACATGCTGCAGCCGCGTGACGAGGTGCGCGCCGAGGAGTTCATCGGCGAAATGCACTACTACGACCTCGTCTCCGGCGACCGTGAAGCGCCGAGCGCGGCCTGGATGTTCGGCGAGCCGTCCGCCGGCGCCGACGGCTTCGAGAGCAGCAATGCTCCGGACCTGCGCGGCTACGTCGCCTTCGTCTGGAACAAGCTCGACGCCTGGTTCGAGGAAGACGAAGAGGTCTTCTTCCACGCCCGCGACCCCTACAAGCGCGTCGACTGTCTGCCCAGCAGCCGCCACGTGAAGGTGTCGATCGATGGCGTGACGGTGGCTGAGACGCACCGCCCGGTGCTGCTCTTCGAGACCGGCCTGATCACGCGCTACTACATCCCCCGTCTCGACGTGCGCCAGGACCTCCTGCGCAAGAGCGACTCGGTCACGCATTGCCCCTACAAAGGCAGCGCCGCCTACTACACGGTCGAAGTCAACGGCCAGAGCTACTCGAACTACGCCTGGTGGTACCCGACGACGACGCCGGAGTGCGTGAAGGTCGCGGGCGGTTACATCTCCTTCTATGACGAAAAGTGCGACGTCGAAGTTGATGGCGTGCTCCAGAAGCGCCCGACGCAGCTCGCCGTCGAGCCGAGGTACTAGTCGTGGAGAACGTGACCTGCGCCCACCTCGGACAGATCCACGACGTAGAGCCATCGACGCTGGAGGGCTGTGAAGACTGCCTGAAGATCGGCGGCCGATGGGTGAACCTGCGACTCTGCCGCGTCTGCGGCCACGTCGGCTGCTGCGACAGCTCGCCGAACAAGCACGCGACCGCCCACTTCCACGGCACCGAGCACGCGATCATCCGGTCGTTCCAGCCCGATGAAGTCTGGAGCTGGTGCTACGTCGATGAGATCGGCTGGGAGCCGGACGAGGAAGAGTCGCTCCGCCCCGCGTAAGACCGGGGAGCATTCGTCTCCTTCCCGGGAAGGAGATGCGCGGCTGCCCGGCCGTTATGCTGGCGGGGTAGCTGATGTCGGAGTAGATCATGGCTAAAGACCGCCGGTCCGAGTTCCTGCGACCGTTTCGCGCCCTCAGCGATGCCAACTACCGCTGGTACTGGATCGGCGGCTTCGGCATGGCTGGCGCGATGGGTCTGACCCAGTTCGCCGTGACCTGGCTGGTGCTCGACATCACCGGCTCGCTCGCATCTCTCGGCCTCGTCATCGTCGCCCAGGGCTTCCCGATGACCCTGATCGCGCTCTTCGGCGGCGTCCTCGCCGACCGCTACGACCGCCGCAAGCTGCTCATCGGCGCCCAGGCGGTCAGCATGGCGAGCATCCTCCTGCTGGCGACGGCTGTGCTCCTGGACATCGTCCATCTCTGGCACGTCTTCGCGAACTCGATCCTCCTGGGCTCGACGCTTGCCCTGACCCAGCCGGCGCGCCAGGCGTTGATCTCAGACCTCGTCCCGCCTGAACAGCGGATCAACGCCATCGCCCTGAACTCGGTGCAGCAGCACGCTTCGCGCATCGTCTGGCCGTCGGTCGCGGCCGGTCTGATCGCGGTCCTCGGGATCGGGCCGGCCCTGCTCGGCACCGCCGGCTGCTTCCTCCTCGGCATCATCGGCATCGTCATGATCAAGGGCCTGAAGCTGGAGCCGCGCTTCGACCGCCCCTCGCCGCTGCGGTCGCTCGCCGAGGGCATCTCGTACACCCGGACGGCGCCACAGGTGTCGCGCGTCATCGGCCTGACGCTGGTCTTCGGCCTCTCGAGCCTCGCGTTCATCCAGATGGCGCCCGGGTTCGCCCGCGCCGGTCTCGGCTTCAACGCGGCGCAGACGGGCGTCTTCATGCTCTGCATCGGTGTCGGGGCACTGGTCGGTGGCGCCATGTTCACCGTAATGCAGCTGAAGAGCTCAGCGACCCTCTGCACGCTGGCGATGATGTCCTACTCGGCGACGCTCATCCTCTTCGCACTGAACCCCTGGTACGCGGGCTTTTTCGTGATTGCGTTCCTGAACGGCGTGGCGAACTCGATGGAGGTCATCCTGCCGAACGCGCTGTTCCAGACCCTGGTGCCGCCGGCCTACCTGGGGCGCGTCATCAGCCTCTGGTTCCTCGCCGCGGGTCTCGCCGCACTGTCGGCGCTGCCGCTGGGTGTGATCGGCGACGCATACGGGCTGCAGACGGCCTTCGCCTGCGCCGGCGTCCTGTTCATTGCTGTGGCGCTCTGGGTCGGCTGGTTCGGCGACCGCCTCACCGGCGGGCGGCGCAGAAGAGCAGTCTCGAACACCATCCCGGGTTCGGCAGAGGCATAGATTGACACGCTCCAGCGTCCAGCCTACGTTGCGAGCGCTCACGAGGTAGGAGGCAGACATGACGACCGAGACGCGATCAGCCCTGCGCACGATGCAGCCGGACGACATCCTGAGGATTCGCTGGGTGAGCGACCCGCAGCCTTCGCCCGA
>JBFWZE010000082.1:0-9095 GCA_050185685.1 Dehalococcoidia bacterium | reverse complement strand
TGAAGGTGACGCGGACGCTGGGCCCGGCGCAGTCGCCGTCGTGGTCGCCGGACGGGACCGAGATCGCCTACATCGGCCATGCCCACCGCCGCGAGGGAGTCGCACGCCACAACAAGCTCTGGAAGGTCGCGGCGTCCGGCGGTGAGCCCGTCTGCCTGACCGCTGACCTCGACCGCAACCACGTCTCGGAGACGGCGCCGCTGTGGTCGAAGGACGGCGCGACACTGAGCTGCCTCGTCGTCGATGCCGGCAGCACCCACCTCTACTCGGTGCCTGCAGCGGGCGGCAAGCCGAAGGTCGCAATCGGCGGCCTGCGGACGCTCTCGTCCGCGCACAATGCCGGTGGGAGCATCGTCTTCACCGCCTCCGACCCGACGCACCCCACGGAGGTTTTCCTCTGCGCCGAAAACGGCAGCCGTGAGCGCGTCCTCACCACCGAGAACGCCGCCTGGCTGGCTGCCGTGCAGCTCGCAGAGCCGGAGCCGCTGAAGGTGGTCAACGCGGACGGGCTGCCGGTGCAGGCGTGGGTGATGCGCCCGCCCGGCGCGCGGGGGCCGATACCCTGCCTGCTCAATGTGCACGGCGGCCCCAAGAGCCAGTACGCCTACACCTTCCACGACGAGTTCCAGGTCTACGCCGGCGCCGGTTACGCGGTCGTCTACGGCAATCCGCGCGGCTCCGACGGCCAGACCGAGGCGTTCGCGATGTCGGTGCTGCACGGCTGGGGCGACAAGGACTGGCAGGACGTCACCGCGATTGCCGATACGATCGGCGGCCTCTCGTTCGTCGACCAGGAGCGCGTCGGCATCATGGGTGGTTCCTACGGCGGTTTCATGACGAGCTGGGCAGTCGGCCACACGAACCGTTTCAAGGCAGCCTGCTCCGAGCGCGCTGTGAACAACTTCTTCTCGATGGTCGGCACCAGCGACATCGGCTACTGGTTCATGGTCGAACACGTCGGCCGGCCATCGTTCGCCGACCTCGATGCGTACATGCGGATGTCGCCGATCTCCTACGCCGGCAACATCGAAACGCCGCTGCTGGTACTGCATTCGGAGAACGACCTGCGCTGTCCGATCGAGCAGGGCGAGCAGATGTACGTCGCCCTCAAGCTGCAGAACAAGCCGACCGAGTTCTGGCGCTTCCCCGAGGACAACCACGAGATGTCGCGCTCCGGCCGCCCCCGCAACCGCCTCAAGCGCTTCGAGGTCATCCTCGAGTGGTTCGAGCGCTGGATGCCGGCGCCGGAAGCGAAGTAACAGCGGGCGACGCGCAAAGGAAGCTCGGATCCTTCTGGCGCGAGGCTGCCGATTCGTTAAGCTGATCTCAATCCAGATTCACCGACCAGGAGAGAGGCGGAACGATGACCGGCACCTCGGGACTACGCAGGCTCCCCGCCTGGGCTGCGCTTCAGAGCCACCACTCGAAGCTCAAGGACGTTCATCTGCGGCAGCTCTTTGCCGATGACCCGCTCCGGGGCACACGCTTCACCGTCGAGTCCGCCGGCATCTATCTCGACTACTCAAAGAACCGGATCACCGACGAGACCCTGGCGCTTCTCTTAAACCTCGCCGACGAGATCGGCCTCAGGGCCCGTATCGAGGCGATGTTTGCGGGAGACATCCTCAACCCGACAGAGGGTCGCTACGTTCTCCATGTCGCCCTCCGCGCGCCTCGGGGCCAGTCGCTCATGGTTGATGGGAAAGACGTCCTCCTCGACGTTCATGCCGTCCTCGACAAGATGAGCGCCTTCGCGGAGCAGGTGCGGAACGAAACGTGGCGGGGGCACACCGGCAAGCCGATCCGGAACGTGGTGAACATTGGCATCGGCGGTTCCGACCTCGGTCCCGTCATGGCATACGAAGCGCTGAAGCATTACAGCGACCGCCGCATGACCTTTCGCTTCATCTCCAACGTGGACGCCACCGACTTCGCCGAGACAACTCGCGATCTCGACCCGGCCGAGACGCTCTTCATCGTCTGCTCGAAAACCTTCACCACCCTCGAGACCATGACCAACGCACGCAGCGCCCGCGACTGGCTTGTGAATGGCCTCGGCGATGCGGCGGCGGTGGCGAAGCATTTCGTTGCGGTTTCGACGAACACCGCGGGCGTTGAGTCGTTTGGCATCGACCCGGCGAACATGTTCGAGTTCTGGGACTGGGTCGGTGGACGTTACTCGATGGACTCCGCGATCGGTCTCTCGACGATGATCGCGATCGGCAGCACTCACTTCGAGGAAATGCTGGCCGGCTTCCACGAGATGGACGAGCACTTCCGCACGGCCCCGTTCTTGGAGAACCTCCCCGTGCTGATGGGCCTGCTCTCGGTCTGGAACGTCAATCTCCTCGGCGCGGAGACGATCGCCGTCCTGCCGTACGACCAGTATCTCAAGCGCTTCCCGGCCTACCTCCAGCAGCTGACGATGGAGAGCAACGGGAAGCACGTGACGATCGACGGCGACGCGGTCGACTACAGCACGAGCCCGATCTACTGGGGTGAGCCCGGCACCAACGGCCAGCACTCGTTCTACCAGCTGATTCACCAGGGCACGCGGCTTGTCCCCTGCGACTTCCTCGGCTTCTCACGGTCGTTGAACCCTGTCGGCAATCACCACGACCTGCTGATGGCGAACCTCATCGCCCAGACGGAGGCATTGGCTTTCGGTCAGACGGCTGAGGAAGTGGCTGCGAACGGTACGCCCGACCATCTCGTGCAGCATCGGACCTTTGCAGGCAACCAGCCGACAACAACGATCCTCGCCCCGGAGCTGACGCCGGAAACCCTGGGTAAGCTCGTCGCGCTGTACGAGCACGTCGTCTTCACGCAGGGCACGATCTGGCAGATCGACTCCTTCGATCAGTGGGGCGTAGAGCTTGGCAAGGCGCTGGCGACGCAGATCGCCCCGGAGCTGAGCAGCGACGCAGAACCGGCTGCGACTCACGACAGCTCAACGCGCGAGCTGATCCGGCGGTATCGAGCTCAGCGCCGGAAAGACTGACCGCCGGCACGTACTACCCAGATACAGAGAGGCGGCACCGTGGGGTGCCGCCTCTTGAGCGTGCTGCGTTGTGCCGTGATTAGACCGCGGCCGCGACCTTTGCCTTCCAGTACGCGAAGGCAATGCCGTGGATGGCGTGGGCGGCGGGCAGGTAGTCGACGACCGTCGCCTTTGCGCCGGCCTCAGACATCGCGCCGGCAACCGTGATCCAGGAGCGGATCTCACCGGTGCCACCGCGCATGTTCTTGCCGTCGAAGCCGTAGAGCGCGGTCGTCGCCGAGCCGTCGCTGTTCGAGAACTGGTCGAGGACCCAGCGGTCCATCTCCTCGTCGACCCAGCCGGTTGCGGGCCAGAAGGCGTGCGACAGGCCGCCGGAGCCGTAGATCGCGATCTTGCGCGGGTCATCCTTGAGCAGGCGCGCGAGCGTCTTGCCGAACTCATAGCACCGGTCGGCGCGGATCGCCGGCGGGCTGTAGGTGTTCTCGTAGATGATCACGGTCGGGATCTCGAGCCCGGGCATGATCTTCGGCGTCGGGCGGTGGAAGGCGTGAGGCAGGCCCATGCCCTCCTTCGCGAGGTTCTGCTGCTCGGTGCTGAAGGAGACGTCGAAGCCCTCTTCGGTGACCAGCTTGTTCAGCAGGAATTCAGAGGTCTCGCGGTCGACCTTGAAGCGGACGAGGTCGGCCTCGTTGTACTCCTGCTTCACGCCGCGCGGCGCGATCGCACCGACCGGGGTGTTGTAGCCCCAGGCGGAGTCGCCGATGAACATCATCAGGTTCGGCACGTGGCTGAGGTCGAACATCTCGGTCTGGTCGCCGCCGACGATGATCAGCAGCTCAGCGCCGTAGTCCTCGAGCTGCTGCTTGAGGGTGTCGAAGCCGTTCTGGATGCGGCCAACCCAGCCGTCGAGCACTTCGGTGGTTTCGGCCGCCGCCTCAGGTGCTACCGGGGCGTTCTGCAGGACCTTGCTGTAGTAGTTTTCCCACTGCTCCGCGCTCTGCAGGAACGCCGGCGAACCGTGGCTTGAAGCGATTCCCAGTCCAATTGGCATCTCAGGACTCCTCTCGTGCTAGATCGTATTTTTGATCAATTGTGAACTGATTGGATCATGGGTAGAGGGCTTTCTTCACCGGCCAGAATACGAATCCGATTCCAGCCGCGGCGGTAAGCGACGAGAAGTAGTCGACCGGCAGAGCATTCGAGCCCACCGTCTCCATCGCGGCGCCGGCAGCAAGCCAGGTCCGCAGCTCCGCGTAGCCGCCGTGCGAGCTGGCGTTCTCCTGCGAGAACATCGGCTGCATGCGCTCGCTGAGGCCGCGCTCGAGGGTGCGGATCACCCATTCATCCATGAGGTCGTCGACGAAGCCGGCGCGGGCGCCATGGTAGTCATGGCACATGCCACCCGAAGCGACGATCGCCACGCGCTGCGGGATCTCGTCGAGGATCTTGCCCAGGGCGACGCCGAGGTCGTAGCAGCGTTTGCCGTTCGGCGCCGGCTTCAGCAGCGTGTTCATAAAGATCGGGAGCACGGGGACGTTGAGGCCCGGCGTCAGCATCTTCACGGCGCTCACCAGCGAGATGTCGGCGCCGAACTCGGGCTGCCCCGTCGGCCGCATGTCGAGGCCGAGGGCGGCGTCGAACTTGTGATAGACGAGCTCCTCCTGGAGGTAGACGCCCAGCTCACGGCTGCCCTTCAGCTCGATGCGCGCCTCGCCGACCGGTTCGTCCAGCTCGGCGAGGTTCGGGCTGCCCCAGATCGCATCGTCCGCAAGGATGAACAGCTGCGGCACCTGTATCGCGGAGAAGAGCCGGCCGTGGTCCGTCGTGAGGACGACGATAACGTCGGGCCGCGCCTCCATCAGGCGGTGCCGGACGACGCCGGCCGCGATCTCGATACGCTGCTTCTGGTCCTCGACCAGAGCAGGTGTCTCGTTGCTGATGCGTGGGTCGCCGACCGCGTTGCCCTGCGCCCAGGCGTGAATGTGGTTCCACTCCGAGACGGGGCGGTACATGAAAGGGTTGAAAGGCATCCCAACGCCGGCTACGAGCATCCAGTCCTCCAGTCGTTACCAGCCGAGCATACGTTGCCGCAAAAGCCAAAGGAACGGGCCGAATGGCCCGTCCCTGAGAAAATAGTGAACTGGTTGAGTGTTGTCTAGCGGAAGCCTTCCGGCTCGCGCGTGTGGTTGGCGCGAAGGTCGTCCCAGCTCTCGGCAGCCATCCACTCCGACCATGCCTGGTAGTGCCAGAGCTGGGCGAACTCGTTGAGGCTGTGCTCGATGCGCGGCGGGCCGGACTCGTCCTTGACGACCTCGCCGTGGCCCTTCGCCATGCCGTAATGCAGCGGGTACTTCGAGCTGATCACACCCATCGAAGCGCGGGTGCTCTCGCCCCAGTTTTCGCCGTCGTCCTGCTCCAGCATGCCGGCGGGGCCGAAGCTGTGACCGGCGCGGTGGCGGGCGAGCTTCTGCTTGTCCTCGGTTGCGTCGACGTCCTGGAAGCTGAACCACCAGATCTCAGTCTGCAGCGGTCCCCTCGGCAGGCGGAGGGAGACCTGGCCCTGGCCCGGGAAGGCGACCCAGAAGTTCGGGAAGACGTGCGGGTGGGCGATTGCCTTCGCGCCGACCTCGCCCAGGATCGCCTTGCCCTCGTCAGTCTCGCGCCAATCGGTGTCGTGGCCGAGGCCCTGGGTCATCGTCGCTTTGACCGTCTCGTTGTACTGCGGCCCGGAGAGCGCGTGGCCGTACTCACCAAGGAGCGCGATCTGGGGCAGCTTGAACTGGTTCAGCTGCGCGCCGGGCCGCCATGCCGCCATTGTCTGGGAGGCGTGGCTGATTGACGGGTGGTAGAAGTCCCAGACGTTGTCGGCGGCGAACTTCCAGTTGCAGGGCAGGATCGATTTCTGGATGCCGGGAACGACGCGCTGCTGACCGCGGCCTGCAAGCATGTCGATGCTCATGCGGCCGACGTCACCGAGGAACTCGTCGAGCGAAGGAGCCTCGCCGTCCATCGTCGCGAAGACGAAGCCCTTGTAGGTCGCGACCTTCGCGGCGGTGATCAGGCCCCAGTTCTCGCGGTCGAGCTCTTCGTGGTAGACCTCCTTGAATCCGGGGACGCCGACCAGGTTGCCTTTCAGGTCGTAGGTCCAGCCGTGGTACGTGCACATGAATGAGGTCGCGTGGCCCTCCTCGGCGCGGCAGACAGCGTTGCCGCGATGGCGGCAGCTGTTGATCAGCACCTGCGGCTGCATGTCGTTGTCGCGGACGACAATGACGCGGTCTTCGCCAATGAAGGTCATGAAGAAGTCGCCGGGGTTCGGGATCTGCGAGTCGTGCGCAACGAAGTTCCAGGCACGGGCGAAGATCCGCTCCAGCTCGAGCTCGTAAATCGACTGGTCGCTGAAGATCTTGCGGTCGACCGTCGCGGCCTTCACATCTACCAGCCGCAGCATCTCTTCCCGGTTTGCCAGAGTCGTCATCGCCCACCTCTATCGATCATGCGTGAAGTAGTAAGAGACTACCCGTTGCCTGGTCAACTAATCAACGGCGCGCCGGTGTATTTAGATGAAACGGTGATGACGTGGTCGCGTCACGCACAAAGGGACGGACACCTCGGAAGGGAAGTTGCCGCCTTCCCGGGTGTCCGCCCCTTGCCACGCCTCGGTAGAGGCGGGAGTTAACGCGTTAGCGGCTGCCGCGGAGCCTGGGGTCCAGGATGTCCCGCAGCGCGTCGCCGAAGAAGTTGTACGCCACCACAAGGAGGCTCAGGGTCACGCCGGGAGCAATCAGCAGCCAGGGCGCGATCATGAAGTAGTCGCGGTTACGGGTCGAAAGGTCCCCGCCCCAGGAGGGCACGCCCGGCGCGACACCGTAACCCAGGAACGAGAGCGAGGCCTCGATCAGGATCGTCGTACCGATCAGCGAGCTGAAGGTGACGATGACGTAGGGCATGATGTTGGGCAGGATGTGGCGCCAAAGGATACGGCTGTGCGGTGCGCCGATCGACCTCGCCGCTTCGATGTAGGGGATACCCCGCTCCTTGATCACCGCGGCACGCAGGATGCGGGTGACACCGAAGACGAATGTCAGCCCGATCGCAAGCTCAAGTGAACGCAAGTCCCAGGCGATCTGGGCGATGTTGTGGCTCGTCGAGTTCGCGCGGCCAAGCACAGCGATAAAAACCAGCGCCAGCACGATCGATGGGAACGAACTCAGGATCTCGAGGATACGCTGGCTAATCGAGTCAGCAGTGCCGCCGAAGTAGGCAAGAACGGCGAACGCCGTGCCGGCGGCGGTTGCGACAATGCTTGCCGTGAGACCTGCGGCAAGCGAGATCTGCGCGCCGTAGATCGTGCGAGAGAGCGTGTCACGCCCAAGGTTGTCCGTGCCGAAGAGATGCGACGCGCTGGGCGCATCCAGACTGGGCCCGGAAAAGACATTGGGCTGGTACGGGGCAATCAGCGGCGCCGCGATTGCGATGAACAGGAAGAAGACGATCAGGACGCCGCCAAAGGCGCCGAACGGCTTCTTCCGCCAGGTCGTCCAGGTGCGGTTCAGGAGCGAGCGGGCCTTGGGTTCCGCTCGTTCGCCAAAGACCCCCGCCGACGCCGAGTTCTCGGTGATGTTCAACGATGCCATCAGTGTGTACCTCTATCCGTCCGAAGGAATCAGGAGTAGGTGATCCGCGGGTCGAGAACCGCGTACAGCAGGTCAACAACCAGGTTGGTGAGCATCAGCGCTCCGGCGGCATACAGGGCGAAGATCAGGAAGATCGGGAAGTCCTGTGCTCTCAGCGCCGCAAGGCCCCAGGTGCCAAGGCCCGGCAGGGCCATGACTGACTCGAGAATGACGGAGCCGCCGAGCAGCGTGCTGATCTGGAGCCCCATGAAGGTCAGGACCGTCGGCATCGCGTTCCGAGTCGCGTGGCGAAGAATGACGACCCGTTCGGTAAGGCCCTTCGATCGCGCGGTGCGCATGTAGTCCTGGCGCAGCACGTCGAGCATCGCGGTTCTGGTGAAGCGCATCAGGACAGCGGACCCGCTAACCGCAAGCAGAAAGGTCGGTGGCACCAGCAGCTGCAGGTTCTTGATTGGTGCATCAAAGAACTCGGTTGCGCCGAAGGGTGGCGCATACCCAAACCAGCGTGCTGGCAAGATGAGCAACAGGGTGAGAATCAGGAAGCTAGGGACCGAGACGCCGAAGACAGCAGTGAATCTAAACGCGTAGTCCCACATGGAGTCCTGGCGGATTGCGGATATCACACCCCCAAGAACCCCGATAACGCTCGTGAAGAAGAAGCTGAGAATGACGATTTCCATCGTGATCGGTAGCCGGGCCTGGAACTCGGTTCGGACAGGCAGGCCGGTCCGCAAGGACATACCCAGATCCCCCTGGAAGACGCCGGTCAGCCAGTCGAAGTACTGGACCATTGGCGGGTCATTCAGGCCATGAAGCTCCCGGAAGGCATTGCGGGACTCAGCGGTCGACGTCTCCGTGAGAATCGTGGTCGTAGGGTCTCCCGGCAGAAACCGCAACGTAAAGAACAGGAAGATCGAGATAAGCAGCATATTTACTGCTAACCCGATCAATCTGCGCGCTATATATGCCGACATCCGTGTTCACCTCAAAACCTGAATTGCGCCGCCATCCTCCGGCTTCAGGAGGTTGCGGTCGTCAGGCGTATTCACTTTGCTTCGAGAGAGCCGGCAACCGGAGAGCTCGCTATCTCCAACTACCGGCACCGCCGTAACGATGATTTGCATTGCCCCGGCCACCGGACCTCCGACCATTCGATGGTTGGAGGACGGCGGCCGGGACGGATATGCGATCGAGGAGCGGGGGCTCGCTCTCAGTTAGTTCGAGCTACTAGCCCTTGAGCCACATCTGGTGGCGCATTGCGTTCGGCACCGCGGTGAGCTCGTAGTTCTGCACTCGCGGGCTGAACACACGCAGCTCAGCGTGGGTCACGACCTCCCAGGAGGAGGTGTACAACGCCATGCACGCCTTCTGGATGTCGATGACCTGCTTGCGGTTCGTCTCGTAGTCAGACTCACCCTCAGACTTCTCGATCATCGCGTCGATCTCCGGGTTCACGA
>JBFWZE010000081.1:12022-15426 GCA_050185685.1 Dehalococcoidia bacterium | reverse complement strand
TGCCACTGCGACAGGCGCACGTCGGTGGGAGACGGATAGGCCTCGCTGGCGACGTGTGAGTGGTAGATCACGAGGATGCTCTCGCCGGTCTCGTCCGTCTCCTGCTCGATCTTCAGAAGGTCTCGAGGGTCGATGCTGTAGCGGAAGGGGCTCGGCTCGGCGTTTCGGGTGCGGTAGAGCTTCGTCGCCGTGCCGCCGTTGCCGGTGATCACGCCGCAGCACTCGTTCGGGAGATCTTCCTTCGCGTGCGCGACCATCTCGTCGATCATCGATTGGGGCAGGTTAAGCGCCACGTGTTGCTCCTCTGAACTCCGACAGGCGCCCCTTGTTGACGACGCCGAATACCACCGCAGCCTCGACCAGCGAGGCAATCTGCTCTTCAACTATCGCATCGATTTCCCGCAGAGGCACGTACCGGGTCTGCGAGCCCTCGCCCTGCAACAGGTGCGCCGGGTCAGCGAGCTGGCGCCCGTACTCGAAGAAGAGCTTCACCCCGGTGGTGAGCGGGAAGATGCCGCAAAAATAGCCGGCCACCGGGTGGCGGTAGCCGATGCCGCGCCAGCCGGGATAGCCATGCTCTGTCGCCTCTGGTGCGGCGGCCATGACGACACGGCGAAGGTGGTTGGCCAGCGTTGCGTAGGCCTGTGGCGCCGTGGCGATGATCTCTTCGGCCGAGACTTCACGCCTCGCCAGCGCCGCTACTCCCAGTTGCGGACGTCGCCGTCGTCGAAGCAGGAGCCGGGGGACATCCGCATCTGGAGGAACATGCGGCTCGAAGGCTGCTCGATGGCGTGGTCTGCCCAGTGATCGCGATCCTCCATCGGGATCCTCGCGACGTCGGCCTGGCTGATGTGGATGACCTGCTCGTCAGGCGCGATGCCGAAGTCGATGCTCCAGCCGCCCTGCTTGCGAATGCGGCCGACGGTGTTCGTCCGGATCACCGAGAACCCGGGAACACCAACATACGACTGCAGCACGGCGACTTCGAAATGAAGCTGCACGTTCTTGAAGTCGTCGGTCCGCAGGGCGCGACGAAGGAGGATTCGGTACGCGGTGACTGAATGCTCTGACATATCAAAGGAACAGGACCGGGAACGCGGCTCGCGTCGTGTCCCCGGTCCTGCCGTCCCTGCTCTTGCTACGCCTTCTCGACCGGCACGTCGATGAGGCTGCCGTACTCCGTCCAGGAGCCGTCGTAGTTGCGGACGTTCGGGTAGTCCAGCAGGTGCTTCAGCGCGAACCAGCTGTGCGACGAGCGCTCGCCGATCCGGCAGTACGCGATGATGTCCTTGTCCGCGGTGACGCCCTTGCCCTCGTACAGCGCCTTGAGGTCCTCGGCGGACTTGAAGGTGCCGTCTTCCCTGACCGCCTGGCCCCACGGGATGTTGGCGGCGCCGGGAATGTGGCCCATGCGCTGCGCGGTCTCCGGCAGTCCGGGAGGAGCCATGATCTCGCCGTTGTACTCAGCGGGCGAGCGGACGTCGACCATTGCCTTGGTGGCGCCGTTCTGGTGCTGGAGGACCTGGTCGCGGCGGGCGCGGTAGGACGGGTCAGGGTCAGAGGCGTGGTAGCTGGAGGCAGCCGGGCTCGGCACGTCCGTCGTGGTCGGCTTGCCCTCGTCGAGCCACTTCTTGCGGCCGCCGTCCATCAGCTTGAGGTTCTTGTGACCGTACTGCTCCATCACCCAGAAGGCGTAGGCGGCGAACCAGTTGTTGTTGTCGCCGAAGAGCACGACGGTGTCGTCGTTGCTGATACCCGACTCGCTAAGGAGCTTCTCGAGGTCGCTCTTCGAGATGATGTCGCGGCGAGTCTGGTCCTGAAGCTGTGAGGTCCAGTTCCAGCCGATAGCGCCGGGCGCGTGGCCCTCGGCGTAGGCGTTCGTGTCGACGTCGACCTCGACCAGCTTGAAGCTGCCATCGTTGAGGTGTTCGGCGACGTAATCGGTCGAGACGAGGACATCAGAAGCTGCCATGTCTATTCCTCTTTCTGTACTAAAGCCGTTGCAGTGTCTGCGCTGAAGGTTCGGGCCCTCATTTTGCCACGAACCGGGGGCGGGCGGGAAACACGCCCCGGTTTCCGCCAGTCATGGCCGACCTCGATCTCTCTGCCGTCTGCTTCATGACAGGAAGTAGACGCTTCTTACAAGCGATAACTGTAGATAACGAGATGGCGAGTCCACTAGTGAACTGCAGATCGTTAATTGCCCAATGTCTTCACAAGGTGAAGATTTCGCCGTTTTTTGATCACTAAAAGTTGAAGAAATAGGAACGTAAATTCGCGGTAAAACGTGTCTTCTATTGTTGACGTTGTAATGCTTAAGCGATATTTTCTGTCTATTCACCGGAGATGATGCGTTAGTGAGCGCAAGCTCACTGCGAGGACAATCTCCTCTGTAGTTTCGCGACCAAAAATGTGACTTCTTTGAGCTTGCTATACACATGCTTTATGCGGCGTATTAGACGTGCTCATTTTTCAGAGGCCAGAGGTCGCGCCAGCGCTTCCATAGCAGTAGCAGGGAAGAGGAAGTAGGAACTCTTGAAGCTTCACCGGAAAATGTTGCTTGCCGTGCCCATCATCGGGGCGGCAGCGCTGTTCGCGAGCGGAGTATTCGCGGATTCAACTTCTACGACGTTCGAGGCGTTCAGCACCGGCTCCGTAAACGGCCAGGACGGCTGGAAGATGACCGGCGCTCACGATCAGGAAGTTGTCAGCGGCGGACTTCCCGCTTCCTTCGGCACGAAGGCGCTGAGGATCTCAGACGCCACCACGAGCCCCGGCTTCGATGACTGGGTTTTTGCCAAGCCCGTCGTCAACGCCGCCGGCGACTCTGACGCAATCGTGACGAGCCCGATTACCATCGGAGACCGCCAAACCCACTTCGAAGCATCGTTCGACATCGCCTCTGCCGCGCCGGACAACGTCCAGGGCGGACTCCACCTCTCCGTCTCGCCTGACGATGGCGCCGGCGGCCGGATGAGCTTCCTGCTCTTCGAGGACACCTTCGGCGGCATCGACGTGACGTTTAGCGACTTCCAGCGCACCGCCGATGACTTCGTCTTCACGCAGGTCGCGAACAACCTCGATCGCTCCGTGCCGCACACCGTGAAGTTCGTCATGGACTTCCCCGACGGCGAGTCGAACGACGTTGTGAAGATCTACATCGACAATGTTCTCGTGCACACCGGCACGACCTGGGAGGACTACTACCGCGACTACCAGGGCGACTTCCCCTATGCCGTGAAGACGCTGATCTTCCAGTCGCGCACCAGCCCCTACATTCCGGCGAACCAGCCTGAGCACCAGGGCAAGGGCTTCCTGATCGACAACGTGAACATCGCGTCCAGCGTCCCGGCGAGCCAGCCTCCGTCAGGCAGCGCCACGATCACGCTGAACCGCATCGCCTT
>JBFWZE010000081.1:1872-11922 GCA_050185685.1 Dehalococcoidia bacterium | reverse complement strand
TTCCGGCGAACCAGCCTGAGCACCAGGGCAAGGGCTTCCTGATCGACAACGTGAACATCGCGTCCAGCGTCCCGGCGAGCCAGCCTCCGTCAGGCAGCGCCACGATCACGCTGAACCGCATCGCCTTCGGCTCGAACACCTGTCAGAACGTGATGATCGACACTACGCCTCACTGCCTGACCTCAGGAGAGCCGAAAGAGGTCGAAGTCGACGAGGGATCGCACACGGTCAGCCTCTCCGGCAGCCCCGCCACGATCGTCTGCTTCAGCGAGGGCCGCTTCGCCGGCTACGCACCGTTCGGTAACTCGCCGTCCGTGGAGCTCGACCTTGATGAGGGCGACTCCGCCAACTGCATCATCTATAGCGTCGGCGGCCCGCAATAGCCTGACGTCCGGCCAGGATCAGGAGCACCGGGAGGGGGGCAAGAACCTTGCCCCCCTCCCTCTTTTTGCTCACACTGGGACGCGGCATTTCGTCAAAAATTGACAACCATCTCTCCCGGGTCTAGCGTCAGCTTCCGGCGAGTCAACGAGATGGGTGGTGAGATGACTGAAGCACCGCTGAGTGCTGCTGCAAAACGGGCGAACCCGCAGCCTGAGCTGTCAGTCATCGTGCCCTCACGCAACGAGCGCGAGAACGTCGGGCATCTTCTCGCGCGTCTGGCATCGTCCCTCGGTGGCCGCAGCTATGAAGTCATCTTCGTCGACGACAGCGACGACGGGACGCGGGATGTGCTGCTGGAGTTGGCCCGCGACTCCTACCCGAACCTCCGCGTCATCCATCGCCCACCCGGTACTCGATTCGACGGCCTGTCGGGCGCGATCTTCGATGGCATCGCAGAGGCCTCAGGAGACTACATCGCGGTGCTCGATGCAGACCTGCAGCACCCGCCGGAGCTTCTGCGCGAGATGCTCCAGGACGCAGAGGCCCACAATGCGGACGTCGCCGTCGCCAGCCGTTATATCCCGGGCGGCACGTCCGAGGGGCTCGAGGGCTGGAGCCGCAAGCTGATCTCTCGGGCCAGCGCCCTCGTCTGCCGCGTGCTCTTCCACGAGAAGCTCTGGCGGGTGAGTGACCCCTGCTCCGGGTTCTTCATCGTCCGCCGCAGCATCCTCGAAGGCGTGCGCCTGCGCCCAATCGGTTTCAAAATTCTCCTCGAGATCCTCATGCGGTCGACGTGGAGCGTGGTTCACGAGACGCCCTACCGATTCGGCGAGCGCGGCGGCGGCGCCAGCAAGGCAACGCCTCGCCAGGGCGTCATGTTCGCGAAGCACCTCCTGCGGCTCATGGCGGAAGTCCCGGGCGTGGGGCGGCTGTGGAAGTTCGCCACCGTCGGCAGTACGGGATTCGTCGTCAACATGGTGATGCTGTGGCTGCTCGCGGTGCCGTTCGGCCTGCCGCGCTACGCCGCCTGGGCGCTCGCCACGGAGACCGCGATCATCTCGAACTTCCTCTTCAACCGGTGGTTCACCTGGAGCGACCGCGCCGCATCCGGTCCAGCGAAGATCGCCGCCCAGGGCGCGCGTTACCACCTCGCCGTCGCGACCGGGCTCGTCACGAACGGCGCCGTCTTCTGGCTGACCTCCCACTTCGGGCTGCCCCTGCTGCTCTGCGGCATCACCGGCGTCCTCACCGGCGCAGTTGCCAACTTCCTCTTCTGCGCAAACGTCGTCTTCCCCGACGGCGAGGCAGAAGCGCAGCAGCAGCGAGAGGCAATGCTCCTCGCCGCCGCAAGCTCCGTGCAGGCCGAGGGCAAGTAAAACCTCGGCTGCTCGCGGCCTCGGCGCTCGATCGGTGATAATCGAACTATCGCCACGCCGCCTTGAATGGAGCCCCGCCTAATGGCCATCGATATAACCTTCGAGAAGTACACGCTGAGTAACGGCCTTGATGTCGTCCTCCATGTCGACAAGTCGATCCCCGTTGCCGCCGTCAACGTCTGGTACCACGTCGGCTCGCAGAACGAAGAGCCCGACCGCACCGGCTTCGCGCATCTCTTCGAGCACCTGATGTTCGAGGGGTCGAAGAACCACAACCGGGAGTACTTCCACCCGCTCCAGGAAGTCGGCGCGAACATCAACGGCTCCACCAGCAACGACCGCACCAACTACTACGAGAACGTCCCTGCCGAGTACCTGGAACTGGCCCTCTGGCTCGAGTCCGACCGCATGGGCTACCTCCTCGACGCGGTCGACCAGCACCGCCTCGACGTGCAGCGTGACGTCGTCAAGAATGAGCGGCGCCAGAGCTACGAAAACCGCCCGTACGGCCTGGCCGGGCAGGAGATTCGCAAAGCCCTCTTCCCGCCGAGCCACCCCTATCACTGGCAGACGATCGGCTCGCAGGAACACCTCGACGCTGCGGCGCTGGAGGACGTCCACAATTTCTTCAAGCGCTTCTACGCGCCGAACAACGCCAGCCTCTCGATCGCGGGCGACATCGACGTCGACGAGACGAAGAAGCTCGTCGAGCGCTACTTCGGCGACCTGACGCCCGCGCCCGCCGTGGCACGGCTGCAGCGCTGGACGCCGCAGCTCGACAGTGAGGTGCGCCTCCAACTCGAAGACCGCGTGCAGCTCGAGCGCGTCTTCTTCGCCTGGGTCGGCCCGCCGCGGTTCGACGCCGACGAGGCCGCGCTCGACGTTCTCGTCTCGATCCTGGCTGAGGGCCGCAGCTCACGGCTGCACCGCTCCCTCGTCTATGAGAAGCAGATCGCTCGCGACGTCAACGCATACTTCGCCGCGATGGAGATCGCCGGTGAGATCCGCATCGACGCGACCGTCGTCCCCGGCAAAAGTGTCGCAGAGGTCGAAGAGGGCATCTTCGACGAGCTCACGAAGATCCAGGACGCGCCGCCTTCGGACGAGGAGGTGCAGCGTGCCGTCAACCGCATCGAGGCGCACTACGTCCGGCAGCTCGAGAGCGTCGGCGGCTTCGGCGGGCGCGCCGACCTGCTCAACTACTTCAATGTCTTCGCCGGCGACCCCGGCCAGCTCAACCAGGACCTCAACCGCTACCTCCGCGTGACGCCCGCCGACGTGCAGCGCGTCGCGAAGCAGTACTTCGGTCCCGGCCGCGTTCGCCTGCTTATCACGCCCCTGAAGCAGGTCGCCGCCGGCAGCAGCGAGGTCGACCGCACCCGGCAGCCCGGCGCCGGGCGCACACGCAGCTTTGAGCCGCCGGTACCCCAGCGCCTCACGGTAGCAGGCAAGTACGATCTGCTCGTCGTCGAGAAGCGCGAGGTCCCGCTGGTTGCCGCCGGCGTCTACTTCCCCGGCGGCTCCGTGCTCGACCCGACGGACAAGCCCGGCCTGACCGCCTTCATGGGCCGCCTGATGACCGAGGGCACGCGCAACCGCAGCAGCATGGACATCGCGGACGAGGGTGACTTCATCGCGGCACGCCCCGCAGTCGGTGTCGACCGCGAGGACATCATCATTTCGACCGAGGCGTTGACGCGTCACTGGCCGAAGGCGCTGGAGCTGCTCGCCGACGTCCTCCTCAACCCGACGTTCCCCGAAAACGAGGTCGACCGCGTCCGGCGCGAGCGCCTAACCGACCTGCGCCGCCTCAAGGACGACGCCAATGCGATCGCCGATCGCGTCGAGAACGGCCTGCTCTACGGCCGCGACACGCCTCACGGCCACCCGATCAGCGGCCGCGAAGAGTCCGTCGAAGCCTTTACCCGCGACGAGGTCGTCCAGCAGCACCAGCGCCTGATCCTCGAGGGCAAGCCTACCTTCTTCGTCGTCGGCGACATCGACGCCGCCACAGCGACGCAGCAGCTCGAGGACGCCTTCGGAGCACATCCCTTCAAGGACAGCGCTCCAGCACCGGCGACCATCGATGCCACGCGTCAGGCGACGACGATCTACCTCGTCGACAAGCCCGGCGCCGCTCAGTCGGTGATCTCAGCCAGCCAGCTCAGCGTCGAGCGCACCCACGCGGACTATGTGCCGCTCGTCGTCATGAATATGGTCTTCGGCGGTCAGTTCACGTCGCGCCTGAACATGAACCTGCGCGAGGACAAGGGCTACACCTACGGCTATCGCTCGCGCTTCGACTGGCGGCAGACGAACTCCGGCTACTCGGCTGGCGGCGCCGTCCAGACCGCGGTGACGAAGGAGTCGCTGATCGAGACGCTGAAGGAATTCCGTGAGCTTCACGCCGACAAGCCGGTCACGGCAGACGAGTTCGAACGGGCGCGCCTCGGCATCATCCGCGGCTTCCCGCCCAGCTTCGAGACCCCGGGGCAGGTCCTTCGCCGGCTCCTCGACCTCGTCCACTACGGGCTGCCGGACGACTACTTCAGCCACCACGTCAGCCGCCTGACCAACGTCAGCCTCGAGGACGTGCACCGCGTCTCTGCAGGCCACGTCGACCCGTCGATGCTCAGCATCATCGTCGTCGGCGACCGCAAGGTCATCGAGCCCGGGCTGCTGGAGCTGAACCTCCCGATCGTCCATCTCGACTACGAAGGGCGTCCGCTGGAGTAAGCCCCAGTTATGTAAATCGCAAGCAGTTTGCGAGCCTTGCTCGCAGTCGAGCTTTAGCCGACGTTGTCTGCGTCAGGCGTAGGGTTTTCTCATCTTCTGTCGAGAATCTGGATTGTTTCTGCTCGACCGATCGTGAGGACCTAGCATGCACGACCAGAACGAGAGGAAATCGCCCGGCAATCTCGGCCCGATCCTCGGTGCCGTTGCCGCCATCTCAGTTATTAGCATCGCATCACTCATTTTGATGGCCTTTGAGCCGCCGGGAAGAACAGCGGCAGAGCACCTCGTTGTCGTCCCGGACAATGCGGACAGCGTGACGTACTGTCACGCGACGAGTAGTGACGTGAACCCCTGGAACCTCCTGACCACCTCCTTCCAGGGCTACACGGGCCACTTCAATGAGAATGGCACCACCCTGGCAGGGCATGAGCAGGACTATGTGGTCCGATACGTGGTGGACGGCGTCACGACCAACGAGCATCCGGAAATAACCGACGACGGGGATTGCGACACCACGCCAAACACCAGCACGCCCACGAGCACGAATACCCCCACAGACACTCCGACTAACACCAGTACTCCAACCAATACGCCGCAGAATGGCACGAACACACCAACTAACACGCCGACCGATACACCCACGCCAACCAACACGCCGGAGAATGGGACGAACACACCCACTAACACGCCGACGGATACACGCACGCCAACCAACACGCCGCAGAATGGGACGAACACACCCACGAACACGCCGTCCGATGCAAGCACGCCTACCATCACGCCGGAGAATGGGACGAACACACCCACGAACACGCCGGTGACCGGCGGCGCAAGTTCGGTCGAGACGCCGCTGCCAACCAGCACCGGTCAGCCCGTAGCAACCACCACACCGACCAGCGTCGTCGTACTGAGTGAGGCGATCGCCCTACCAACGTCGGAGGCCATGGTGCTCAGCGAGTCGATTGAAGAGGTCACACCCGAAGCGGTCAGCCCTGAAGAAGTTCAGGTTGAAAGTACGTCCGTCGCGCTCACGGCTGAGGTAGCGGGCGCCCAGACAACTCCCCCGGCGCCACAGCCTGCTGCAGCGACGCCAGCACCGGCGCCGGCGACGCTCGGCGTGATCAACCCACCGACCACGGGAGATGGCGGTCTGATCCAGCCCTGAAGCTTGCGACTGTCAGGCGGCTGAAGTCGTAGTTTGAGCGGAGGACGCCAGGCCGATGCGGGGCCGGGCGTCCTCTAGCCTGTCGAAGGCCCGCAGGAACGCCTCGACGCAGCGGGGGTCGAAGTGGCTGCCGGCGCAGCGCATCAGCTCGACCTTCGCCTGGTCCATCGTCACCGCAGCCTGGTAGGCGCGGCCTGAGGTCATCGCGTCGTACGCATCGGCGACCGCAACGATGCGCGCGTGCAGCGGGATGTCTTCGCCCGCGAGGCCCGTCGGGTAGCCGCTGCCGTCGAAGCGCTCGTGGTGGTAGCGGATCGCGTCGGTCACCGTGCTGAGCGCGAGAACGCCCACCGCGATCTCGTAGCCATGGGTGACGTGCTCGCGGATGATCGCGAACTCCTCATTCGTCAGGGCTCCGGGCTTCGTCAGGATCTTGTCGGGGACGCCGATCTTGCCGACGTCGTGCATCTGGGCGCCGAGCGCGAGCGAACGCAGCTCGAGCGTCGATAGCCCGAGTTCCTTTCCCATCATCAGGGCGAAGGTCGCCACCCGCCGCACGTGCCCGAGCGTGTAGGCGTCTTTCCACTCGATCGCGTCGACGAGGTCGGCAACCGGCTGGCTATGACCATGGTTGAGCTGGGCGATCGCATCTCGCATCGAGAGGGCGTCGGCGAGGACGCGGACGCTACCGGCCCGGCGCGCCTCGATAGCCCAGCCACCCAGGATGACGAGGAACGCGAGACCGTACGTGAAGTGGTACAGCCACCAGCTGTAGTGCCAGACCGTGCCAAAGGTGAGCGACAGCTGCACTTCGCCGAGCAACAGCATGGCGCAGACCATGGCCCACTGCGAGGGCAACCTGGCGAACAGGTAGGCCTGGAAGTAGCGCCAGGCGCTGAACCCGAGCAGCCCCAGGTTGACCACCGTGATGCCCTTTTGCATCACCGGGTCGCTATACGGTACGAAGGCCATCCAGTCGGGCCTCGCGAACGCCAGACCGATGTACAGGCCGGCCATCAGCGCGGCGGTCGCTACCAGCACCGACCCCCAGCGCTTGAGGCCGTCTTCGAACCTTGATGGCCACGCGACCACGCTCAGGGCAACGAACAGCGAGCCTATCGTCACGCTTACCCAGCTGCTCACCGCGACCTCAGCGTGGAAGGTCGAGTGAAGATGACCCGGCGTGCCAAGCCCGTGCACGGAGAACACTGCGGCGATGCTGAGAAATGCCAGGCCGAGGAACACGAGCCGCGTTTCCGACAGCGACTTCGTCAGCAGCATCACGAAGACGAAGGCCACAGCAGAAGCCAGAGTCGTACCGGAGACGATCCAGAAGTGGAAGTCGTTCGCCATCCAGAGCCTGTCCAGTGAAGGAAACGCGAGCAGGACGGCCAAGATGGCGAGAGGCGCACCGAGCAGCACCGCGGAAAGCAGCGGTGCAGGAACCTCGACGGAAGAGCGCGGCGATGAGCCTGTAGTCACGTCCTTGAATTATCGGCAGAACGACGGACATGAATATGCAGGACCAACGGGTCGACGTTTCCAGAGGAGGCGGTCTCACCGGCGCCGCCCTGGCGGGTCGGCGCGAACGCTGCACGACACCTCCCGCACTCGACGAACAAGCTCTATAGACGCGGATATAGCAGGCAATCTGTAATCAGAAATAGCTTGCCCGCAAATTTACCGTGTCGATATTGTACGGTTAGCAGTAAGGTAGCGGTCGACGTCTGTTTCATGTGATCTCGATCGGCCAAGCCGCCGAACGATGTGTTGTCGCAGGCGTCGGACCGTGGCACGTGCCACATGCCGCATCAAGTCGCGAGGGAGCCGTATCGATGCCCAGTGATCCAGTTCTACGTGATGGCGTCTGGTGGGTGCAGCAGGATAACGGCACCTGGCTGCGATGGGATGAAGCGGCGAGGCAGTGGGTCGACCCCAACGCAGCCCCGCCCGCACCGCCGCCGCCACCGGCAGCGGCTCCCATTCAGCCGGCCGAACCGGTAACGGCCAGTGCTACCGAGACTCAGCCGGCACCGCCGCAGGCCGCTCCGCCAGCGAGCACACCGGCACCACAACCGGTCACTCCGACGGCAACAGCCGCCACCGCGCCGGCTACCAGGGGCGCGGCAGGCGGTGGAGCCGGCGCGACGGCTCTTCGCGGCAAGACTCCTCTGTATGCCGCCGTGGGTGTGATTGCCGTCGCGATTATCGCGGTGGCGGCGTATGCCATGACTTCCGGCGGCGGCGGGGACGGTGGTTCTTCGTCGTCCAACGGCTCTTCCGGCGGGGCCGGCTCAGGCAGCGGACCAGCTCAGGCAGCGCTGACTCAGTTGGCCTGCGAACCCGGCTCAGGCACCGACTACGAGGTCGGACCCGATGCCGACCTGAAGTCGCTCGCCGATGTGCCGTGGGCAGACCTGGAAGCGGGCGACAGCGTGCGCATTCACTGGCGCGAAGAGCCCTACCGCGAGAAGTTCATGCTGCGCGGTCAGGGCACCGCGTCTACACCGATCGTGGTCTGCGGCATTTCCAGCGACGCAGGCGAACTCCCGATCATCGACGGCAAAGACGCTGTCACGCCGAAAGACCTGCCCACGCCGTTTTCGGGCAACGGCGAAGTACGAGGCCTCATCCACATCACGGTCGGCAGGGACGACCAGTGGGGCTACAAGCCGTCGTACATCGTCATCCAGGGACTGCACATTCGAAACGCCTTCTACGAGAACTCGTTCACCAACGCCGCCGGCAAGAAGGTGAATTACTCCGAGAACGCCGCCGGCATCTTCGTCGAGCGCGGTGAAAACATCACCGTCCGCGGCGTCGAGATCGAGGGCAACGGCAACGGCTTCTTCGTCGCGTCCGGTGACTCGGAAGAGGTGCTGTCGCGTGACATCGTGCTCGAGCGCTCCCGGATCTACGGGAACGGCACGGTTAAGACGGCGCCAGACCGCCACCACAACATCTACACCGAAGCCGTCGGCATGGTGTTCCAGTTCAACGACATCGGCCCCCTGCGCGAGGGCTCTGGCGGCGTGGCACTCAAGGACCGCTCTGCCGGTACAGTAATCCGCTACAACCGTATCGAGGGCGGCGCCCGCACCCTGGACCTCGTCGATGCCGGTGACTCGTACCCAATCCTCACAAAGCTGCCCGAGTACCGCACGACTCTCGTGTACGGCAACCTGCTGATCGCCGGGCCGGTCGGCGCGTCGAACATGATTCACTACGGCGGCGACAGCGGTCAGCCGGACATCTTCCGCAAGGGGACGCTCTACTTCTACAACAACACCGTCGTCGTACGCGCCGACCTCGAAGGTGGACCAAACGCGCGCTACCGCACCGCCCTGTTCGACGCCGAGTCATCCGGCGAGACGATCGAGGCGGTAAACAACATCATCGATGTCGGCCCTGGTACGGCAGGCAAGGAGCACACGCAGCTCACCTGGATGCGCTACGAAGGCAACCTCAAGCTCGGCGTGAACTGGGCAACTCCCGGCATGTTCGAGTGGCGCGAGGATAAGGCCCCGGCCAAGGGAGGCATCACCGGTCTCGACAAGATCGTCGGTGACGACGACGGCCCCGGCTTCGCCGACGAAGAAGGCGGCGACTTCGCGCTCGTCAGCGGTGCGGGAGCGGCCGGGCTGTCTCAGGAGCTCCCTTCAGCACCCATCCAGCTCGGCGCCACGGTCGACTTTGAGTACCTCTACCCGGCCGACGGCGTCGAGCGGGCAGACGCGTCCGACCTCGGCGCTTACTCTGCCAGCGGCGGCAACTCTACGAGGAGCGGCAGTGACCGGACGCAGTCGGGGTCGACCAGCTCCGCGTCATCAAGCTCGGGCTCTTCAAGTTCAGGTTCTTCGAGCTCAGGTTCGAGCTCATCCGGGTCGAGTTCGGCCGGCACCAGTCCGGTGAACTTCGGCCAGGCCAAGGCGGACGGATGGACCGGTCCAATTCAGTACCTCGGCAAGGGACCCAACGGCTACGACAACGGCAAGAAGGCGGCCTGTACCGGCGCCGGCAGCGGCTCTCCAGCCGTGATCTGCGTCCGCGCCGGTGCCGGCAATGGCGGCAACGGCAGGGCGGCATCGCCGTTCGCAAGCATCAACGCGGCGATAGCGGCGGCGCGGCCCGGCGACACGATTCAGGTGGCAGCCGGTGAATACGCCGAGAACGTCGCCGTCGGCAAGTTCCTCGACCTCGCCGAGAAGAACCTCACCTTCCTCGGCGGCTTCAGTGACGACTTCTCCCAGCGTGACGCCTCAAAGTTCCGCTCGGTGATCGACGGCAAAGGCAAGGGCCCGGCCGTGGCGCTCCACATCCTGTCGGACAAGGACACCATCCTCGATGGGTTCCGAATTACCGGTGGCAGCGGCCTGGGAAAGACCTATG
>JBFWZE010000081.1:0-1772 GCA_050185685.1 Dehalococcoidia bacterium | reverse complement strand
AAGTTCCGCTCGGTGATCGACGGCAAAGGCAAGGGCCCGGCCGTGGCGCTCCACATCCTGTCGGACAAGGACACCATCCTCGATGGGTTCCGAATTACCGGTGGCAGCGGCCTGGGAAAGACCTATGAGGACGGCAACGGTGCCGGCGGCGGCGTCTTCGTCGAGTTCATGGGCGATGGCGAAGTGCTGATTTCGCACAACGAGATCTACGGCAACAAGACGAACGGCATCGACGACCCGAAGCGTGGCGGCGGTATTCATGCGGATGCCGTGGACTACGACGGTTCGAAGCCGGTGATTCGGATCGAGGACAACATCGTCCACAGCAACGAGGCCGGGCGCGGCGCAGGCATCAACGTCAGGGGGCTTGAGGCAGTCATCCTCCGCAACATGGTCGACGGCAACAAGGCCCACGACGACCACGGCGGCGGCGTCTACATTTCGACCGTCACCACCGAGGTTGGCGACAACGTCGTGCGCGGCAACCAGATCGGCGCGACCGTGAAGTACGGCTACGGCGGCGGCATCATCATCGCCGCTGCGAACGCCGAGCTGCACGGCAACATCTGGACCGGCAACTTCGCCCCCACCAACGGCTCCGGCGTGTTCTGGGACGAAGGGGCAGAGGGCACGATGAAAGAGGACCTGCTGTTCAACAACGGCTGTTCGACCGATGAGCGCCCCGGTACCGCCCTCTACGTCGACGGCGGCGCCGGCCCGTCGAAGGTGAGCGCCGACCACATCACGATCGCCGGACACAACTGTCCCTTCAAGACAGGGACGGCGATCCTCGTGGAAGACAGCTCCACCCTGTCGATCAAGAACTCAATCATCTGGGATAACACCGCCGAGTTCGCGACCAACCTCAAGGGCAAGTTCACGATCGAGAACTCGATCACGAAGGAGTCGGGCAAGGGCAACAAGAACGAGGACCCGCAGTTCGTCGACGCGAAGAATGGGGACTTCCACCTGAAGTCGGGCAGCCCGGCTGACGGCAAAGGCGCGTACCCCTAGGGAAGACGTCATCGAGCCCGCGCCGCGCGGAATACTCGCTGTAGTTCAATCTCGCGAGATTGAACTACGGCCGGCGTCTGCATTCACCGCGCAAGGGCAACGGCTTTGGGGCGCCTACTCAGCCCTTAGCGCGGCGGCAACGCCCTCGTTCAGCACCTCGCCGTCGCGGGTCATCAGCCCCTTTGCAAGGCCCGGGTCGCTGGACAGCGCCTTGAGCGGCCCCTTCTCCGCGAGGCTGAGGACGTAGGGCAGGGTCGCTGCCGTCAACGCATTCGTCGACGAGCGCGGCACGGCGCCGGGCATGTTGGCGACGCAGTAGTGAATCACGCCCTCCTCAACGAAGGTTGGGTGCGAATGCGTCGTCGGCCGGGACGTCTCGAAGATGCCGCCCTGGTCGATCGCCACGTCCACGATCACGGCGCCGGGGCCGGTGAGCCGCAGTTCGTCCCGCGAGACGAGCTTCGGTGCCAGACGGCCGCCGCGGACATTGACGGCGCTGATCAGGACGTCGGCGCCCGCGATCGACTTCTCGATGTTCGCCGGTGTCGACGTGATCGTCGTGACACGATGCAGCCAGCGATCGTCGGCCTCTCGTAGCTGGTCGAGGCGCGGCGCAATCATCGTCACCTGGGCGCCCATGCCGAGGGCGATCTCGCAGGCGTTCTGGCCGACGATGCCGGCGCCGAAGATGACGACCTGGGCACTGGGTGAGCCCGGCAGGCCGGAGTAGAGCTTGCCGCGTCCCGGACCCGGCTTCA
>JBFWZE010000080.1:5422-15449 GCA_050185685.1 Dehalococcoidia bacterium | reverse complement strand
GGTAGCGGGCGTTGGCACTCTGGTCCCAGCCCTCGTACTCGCCGGGGACGAGGATCGCGGGCAGCCCCGCAGCAGGGAGCTCGCCGAGGACGGAAGCGCCGGAGCGCATCACCGCGAGGTCGGCGGCAGCGAGCGCAGAGGGCATCTCCTCGTGGAGGTAGCCATAGACGTGGTAGCGGCCGCGCACCTCTTCAGCCATCCCTTCGCGCAATCCCTTGAGCCACTCCTCATCGCGAACGCCGCAGAGGTGAATGACCTGGCCGATGCGCAAGAAGTCGGCGAGCCAGGGAGCCACGGCCTCATTCAGCCGGGAAGCGCCGCTCGAAGCGCCGGAGATCAGCAGCACGGGCAGGTTCTGGTCGAGACCGAGGCGGCGGCGCCCTTCCTCACGAGTCGCTTCGAAGAAGGCCGGACGAACCGGGTAGCCGATGAGCTGGGTCTTCGCGGCAGGCATGTGCCCGAGGGCCGAGGGAATCGTCACGATGATCTTCGATGCGGCCTTCGAGAGCAGCTTCACCGCGAGACCCGACTCCGGCCCGGGCTCGAAGAGGATGAGGGGCAGACGGCGGGCGCGTGCGGCGAATGCGACGCCGACGCTGCCGAAGCCGCCGGTGGCAAAGACCACGTCGGGCTTGAACTGTCCGAGCAGCGAGAACGCCTGCAACGACCCGGCGCCGAGCCGCATACCGCCCTTCGCGGTGCCGGCGATCGAGCCGACCCGCAGCGGACCGGCGGTGACAGCCCGAAACGGCAGCCCCTCACGCTCGACGAGCTGCCTGTCGATACGGCCGCGCACACCGATGTAGAGGATGTCGATCGGCTCGGTGTCGCCGTATCGCTCCTTCAACGCAGCAGCGACGGTCAACGCCGGGTAGACGTGACCGCCGGTGCCACCGCCGCAGAGGACGACCTTCACGTTATCGCTTCTCCCGGCTGCTGCTTGCGCTGCGGCACGCGCTTGACCGCGTTATTGCGCACCGTCTGGCGCTTCCGCTCCGGACGCTCGATGTAGGCCTGGCCCTTGCTGTACCGGGAGACGTTCAGGAGGACGCCGACCGCCGACAGCAGCATGATGAGCGAAGAGCCGCCGTAGCTGACGAAGGGCATCGGGATACCGGTCATCGGAATCGACCGGCTGATGCCGCCGATGTTGATCAGGGTCTGGAAGGCGATCCAGCAGGTAACACCCATCGCCAGGAAGAAGCCGAAGTCGTCACGGGCGTTGAGGGCAACTCGAAAGCCGCGGTACGCCAGGTAGGCGAAGAGCACGACGACGACCATCGAGCCGATAAAGCCCGTCTCCTCGCCGACGATCGCGAAAATGCCGTCGGTGTGAGCGGCGGGGATGTAGCCGAACTTCTGGCGGCTGACGCCGAGACCAAGACCTTCGACGCCGCCGGAGCCGAGCGCGATCAGGAGCTGCCGGATCTGAAAGCCGAGGCCGAGCGGATCCTCTTCGGCGGAGAGGAAGGCGAAGACGCGATCGCCGCGGTGACCACCGCCGAGGACGAGCATGACGCCGATTACGGCAACGATGCCGGCCATGGCGCCGAGGTGAGCGACGTTGGCGCCGGCCAGGAAGAACAGCGCCGCGGTGGTCAGGATGATCACGAAGGCGGTGCCGGTGTCGGGCTCGATGAGGATGAGGCCGGCTACGAGTCCGACAGACAGCGTGAACGGTACGAAACCCAGGGCAAAGCTGCCCACCGTCTTGCCGCGGCTCGCGAGCCAGGCGGAGATATAGATGATGATCGCGAGCTTCGCGAACTCGGAGGGCTGGAAGGGCGGCAGCGGACCGAGCGGGATCCAGCGGCGGGCACCGTAGGCGTCGCCACCGATGACGAGGACGAGGGCAAGGCTCAGGACCGCCGCAAGCATGAACAGCGGACTGATCGCTCGCAGCCGGTGATAGTCGAACCGCATGAAGACAAGCATCGCCGCCAGGCCGAGCGTCGCCGCGGCGACCTGACGGACGATGAAGTAGTTCGCGTTGTTGAAGGCCTCGATGGCGACGGCGAAGCTCGCGCTGTAGACGAAGATCAGGCCGATGACGACAAGGGCAAGGGCCGTGACCAGGATGGCGTAGTCGGGTCTGCCGGCGTGAAGGCGGCTGGTCTGGTTGGTCACGGGCGGGCTCCTTGGGACAGGCGGGATACCAGGGCGCGGAAATCGACGCCGCGGGCCTCGAAGTTGGGGTAGGCGTCGAAGCTGGTGCAGGCGGGCGAGAGCAGGACGACGTCGCCGCGCTGCGCGACACGAGACGCCGCTTCGACCGCCTCAGCGAGGGGGCCGACACGGACGACTTCGATACCGGCGTGCTCAGCCGCGTCGGCGAAAAGCGGACCGGCCTCGCCGAAGCAGACGGCGGCGCGGCAGCGCGCTTTTGCTTCGGTCATCAACTGGTCGAGCGGCAGCTTTTTCTCGCGGCCGCCAAGGAGCAGGACGATCGGCTCGTCGAAGGAACGAAGGGCCGCAAGGGTCCGCTCCGGGGCCGTAGCGATGCTGTCGTTGTAGTAGGCCACGCCGTCGACGGTGGCGACGAGCTCGATGCGGTGGGCCGGGGCATGGAAGCTGCGCACCGCCGCTGCGACGGCTTCGGGGCCGATCTCGCAGGCGGCGGCGATCGCGGTGGCAGCAGCGACGTTGGCGACGTTGTGGAAGCCTCGCAGCGGGATCTCGTCAGCGGCAACCACGCGCTCGGTGCGACCGTCGAGGCGCCAGAAGATGCTGCCGCTCTCGAGGTAGGCGCCGTCGAGGCCATGGTCGCCGGAGGTGGCGAAGAGGAACACGCGCGCCTTCGCCTCAGGACGCAGCTCCTGCGAGACCGGGTCGTCGAGGTTGAAGACGGCGCGCTTCGATTCGTCCTGGAAGGCGAAGACCTTGCGCTTGAGGCCGACGTAGTCCTCCCAGCTGAACTGGTCGAGGTGGTTCGGCGTGACGTTGGTGATCGCAGCGACGTCGGGGCTGGTGCGCGTGAGGACGAGCTGGGTGTGGCTCATCTCCAGCACCGCCCAGGCGTCCGGCGAGGGGTCTTCAAGGTGGGCGAGGAGGCCGCGGCCGATGTTGCCGCCGAGGACGTGATCGCGCCCGGCGGCGGTGAAGATCGCATCGACGAGCGAGGTCGTGGTCGTCTTCCCGCTGGAGCCGGTGATGCCGCAGACGGGGCCGGGCCAGCGGTCGAGGAAGAGGGTGGTCATCGACTCGATCGGGATACCGCGGTCGCGGGCAGCAGTGAGCATCGGGATACCCTGCGGCACACCCTGGGAGACGGCGATGAGGTCGGCGCCATCGATGTGGGAGACGTCGTTACCGCCGAGGCGAAAATCGATGTCGAGGCCGGCGAGCGCGTCGATACGGGGGCGGGCGACAACTTCGGAGGCGGCGGCGCTGACGGTGACGTTTGCGCCGGCGGTGGCGAAGTAGCGCGCGAGGTCTTCGCCCTCGATACCGAGGCCGACGACGGTCACGTGTTTGCCCTGCCACTCCTGCTTATCTGTCATAGCGCCTTAGCTTATTCTACGAAGGCGAGCGCAATACCCGCCATCCCCCCGAACATTGCAACCAGCCAAAATCTCGTAACCACCTGAGTCTCTGCCCAACCGCCGAGCTGGAAGTGGTAGTGAATCGGCGCCATGCGGAAGACGCGCTTGCCGCGCAGCTTGTAAGAGCCGATCTGAATGACGTCCGAGAGCCCTTCGATCATGTAGACGAAACAGATTACCGGCAGGAGCAGCCACCATCCGGTCATGAACGCGAGGATGACGACGCCCACCGCGAGCGCCTGCGAGCCCACTTCGCCCATAAAGACCTGGGCCGGGTTCGCGTTGAAGTAGAGGAAGGCCGCGGTCGCGGCGGCAATGCTGAGCGCGAAGGCACCAAGCTCGTCCTGCCCCTGCCCGAGGGCGATCACGCCGTACGCAACGTAGGCGAAGGCGCTGACGCCGGCCATGAGGCCGTCCATGCCGTCGGTGATCACGGCGCCGCTGGTCGCGCCGACGAAGATGACGACGACGACGGGAATGTACAGGATGCCGAGGCTGTAAGCGCCGAAATACGGCACGAGGACGGCATCAAGGTCGAGCTTCGTATAGAGGAGGACGGCGGTGACGACGGCGATGCCGATGTGGACGCCCCACTTCACTGCCCAGAACCAGGGCTCGTGGCCGGCGACCTTGCCGACGAGGTTCTGCAGGTCGTCGTACACGCCGAGGACGCCGGCGACCAGCATGCCGAACATCGGGATAAGGACGTCTTCGTCGTAGCGGGCGCCGAAAATCGACGAGGCAATGAGGCCGCCGATCAGGAACATGATGCCGCCGCCGACGGGAGTGCCCGCCTTCTTCTCGTACGCCTCGGGCTCGTCGCCGGTGTAGGACTTGCCCATCTTGCGGCGGCGCAGCTCGCTGAGCACAGGGTGGCCCAGGGCGAAGGTCAGGAGCATGGCGACACAGGCAGCGAAGAGTGCATCAACCATCTACCGCTGCAGCTCCGCAACGACGGCATCGAGCCGGAGACCGTGGGAAGCCTTGATCAAAATGATGTCGCCGGGGCCGAGGTTCTCGCGCAAGAACGCGGCGGCCTCGTCGCGATCGTCGAAGTGGCGAACGAGGCGCAGACCGGCGGCCATGGCGGCGGCGGCGATCTGGACGCCAAGGGGGCCAACGGTGAACAGGCCGTCGACGACGCGGGCTGCTTCCTCGCCGACCGAGCGGTGCCCATCGGCTTCCGCCGAACCAAGCTCGAGCATGTCGCCGAGGAGGGCGTAGCGGTGGCCGGGCGTCTCTGAGAGCACGCCGAGGGCTGCGAGCATCGAGGCAGGGCTGGCGTTGTAGGAGTCGTCGAGGATTGTTGCGCCGCTACTGGCCGTCTTCATTTGGAGACGCGCCGGGATTTTCTGCTGAGCGAGGGCACCCGCCGCTTCTTCGACGCTCATGCCGTCGGCCACCGCCACCGCGATCGCGGCGAGGGCGTTGTAGACGAGCCTCGGGCCGGGCAAGGGGCTGTGGACGCGCAGCTCGCGGCCCATGCACTGGAGGGTGAAGTCGGTGCCCTCGATGCCGCGGCCTTCGATATTGAAAGCGCGGAAGTCAGCACCGTTCTCGATGCCGAAGGTGAGGACGCGCGCCTTCGTTTTCTCTGCCATCTTCAAGACGTAGTGGTCGTCGGCGTTGAGGATCGCGACGCCGTGCTCGGGCAAGCCTTCGACGGCTTCACCTTTCGCCTGGGCGATTGCTTCCATCGTGCCAAGGCGCTCGAGGTGGGTCGGGCCGACGTTGAGGACGACGGCGATCTCAGGCGCGGCGATCTCGCAGAGGCGGCGAATCTCGCCGAGCTCGAACATACCGACTTCGACGACGATGCGCTCGCGGGTCTCGTCGAGCATGAAGAGGGTCATCGCGAGGCCAATCTCGTCGTTGAAGTTCGCGGGGCTCTTGAGGACCTGGTAGCGGGAGCCGAGTACCGCGGCGATCGTCTCTTTCGTCGTCGTCTTGCCGACGTTGCCGGCGACGGCGATCGATTTCGCCGGGAAGCGAGCACGGTAGTGGCGGGCGAGCTCGCCAATCGCGTGCTTCGTGTCCGGCACGAGGAAGGCCCAGACGTCGTCCGGCAGATCGATCTCGGCGTTCGAGACGATCACACCGGTAGCGCCGTTGGCGATGGCGCCGGCGATGAAGTCGTGGCCGTCACGCACCTCGGTCTGAAGGGCGACGAAGAGCTCACCCTGCTTCGCGACGCGGGAGTCGTTGGTGATCGCGCTGAACGCGGTCGCACTGCCGGCGCGTTCGCCGGTGAGATTGCTGCCAAGTGCTTCACGAATCTGGTCTACGGTAAACATCAGGCTGATCTTGAGGATGGCCGCGTAACGCCGGGCGTCACGTTGTTGGGCCTGGAGATTGCAGAGGCGTTGCGCATAGAGACGACGCGAAGAAGCGGCGCGGCTTCCCTGCGGTCGGCGGCGGCGCTTCTTCGCTGGGCTTCGAGCAAGCAAGAGGCGGGGTGACACCCCCGGCGCCCCCCGGAAGAGAGAGGCATCCCTCTGCACTCCCGCGCCCGGGCTGGCGGGCCTGAACCCGCCCTCTCCTTAACCCTCTCCCAGAGGGCCAGGGGACCCCATTGGTTCCACGACGCACTCTTGTTGCCCGTGACTTCGGCACCTGTCATCGCGTGCCGCCAGTGAGGGCCAGCTGGGAGTTGCTCGGCGCGATGTTGAGGTAGGCGAGGATCTGAGGGGCCAGCTTGCCGAATACCGGCGCGGCCACGACACCGCCGAGCGGGTCGTCCTGGGGCTGGTCGATCTTCACGAGCATGATGAAGGCGGGGTCTTCGACCGGCGCGAAGCCGATGAAGGACGCGATGGTGGAGTCGAGGGCGTAGCCGGTGGGAATCGAGACGAGGGTCGTGCCGGTCTTGCCACCCACACTATAGCCCTTGACCTGGGCGCGGTGCCCGGGAACGCCGTCGACGACCTCGTGCATCATCTCGACCATGGTGGCTGATGTCTCGGGCGAGACGGTCTCGCGGACGACGACGGGGTCGTAGGTTCGGCGGCCTTCGGGGCCATCGACCTCAGAGACGATGTAGGGGCGCATGAGCTTGCCGCCGTTGATGATCGAGGAGATCGCCGTGATGACCTGCAGCGGCGTTGCCGCCATGCCCTGACCGTAGCTGTTGGTCGCGAGGTCGGAGGGGTACCAGCCGTCTTCTTTGTTCGTGCGGACGAGCCCCTCGGACTCGCCGCCAAGGCCGGAGCGGGTCGACTGACCGAAGCCGAAGCGCGCGAACGAGGCGTAGAGCTTCGTGGCGCCGATCAGGTCGCTGACCCAGATCGCACCGGTGTTCAGGGACTTCTGCAGGAGCTGGGTCATCGTCTGGATGCCGTTGGCGCTGAAGTCCCAGTTCTTGAAGGTGTAGCCGCCCTTGTCCACCGAACCGGCGTCGTAGTACGTGGTGCCGGGGGTGACAAGGCCAAGGTCGATGGCGGTGGCCATGGTCAGCGTCTTGATGACAGAACCGGGCTCGTAAAGGTCGGTGACGGCGCGGTTCTTGTAGAGGCTGAGGTCGGGCGCGTCGAGAGAGAGCTCAGAGAGCTTGAAGCTCGGGCGGCTGGCCATGCCGAGGATGGCGCCGGTCTTCGGATCCATGACGACGATCGAACCGCCGCTCGCCTGGTGGGCCTTGAGCTGGAAGTCCAGCTCGTTTTCGACGAGGCGCTGAATATAGCGGTCAATCGTGAGTCGGACGTCGGAGCCGGGCACGCCGGGCTCGATGCGGTTCTGTCCGAAGGCAATCGGCTGGCCGGCGCCGCTGCGCTCGAAGTAGAGTGCGCCGGGCGTACCGGAGAGCAGCGAGTCGAGATCGGACTCGAGGCCGGCGAGGCCCTTGTGATCACGGCCGAGGAAGCCGAGCAGCGCCGAACCGATGTCACCTTCGGGGTAGAAGCGCTTGTTCGCGCCGGCGAGGGTGACGCCGATCAGGCCGAGGCCCTCGATGTCGTGGCCGATGTTGTACTCGAGGCCGCTCGCGATCAGCTGGATGGGGTCGGCGTTCGGGTTCGTGAAGCTGTTGTAGAGCTGGTCAGAGTTGAGCGGCACGCCTGGAGCGACGGCGCTGGGCTGGGTCGACAGGTACTGCACGAGCTTGTTGGCGACGTCCTGTGCGACGTATGGAGTCTGCACCCAGGCGCGGCGGTCGATGTAGAGGTCGAAGACGTCGAGGGAGGTCGCGAGCGGGAAGCCGTTGCGGTCGAGGATAGCGCCGCGAGTCGAGCGAATCTCTTCTTTATCGAAGTGCTCTTCCTGGGCGAGGCGCTCGTAGCGGTCGTGGTGGAGGACCTGGATGTATGCGAGGCGGGCGACGATGCCGGCGCCGCCCAGAACCAGTACCAGTCCCAGGAGGGCGACCCGCCAGGTAAATCGACCACCGGCAGCTCGCGGCATCAGGTCTCCCCCCGTCCTTCTCAAGCCTCGAAGGACGATGTTGTTTTTCTATGGAAGAGGAAGCGCCTTGATGAGCGACTGCCACCATGGCTCCGATTGCGGCTCCGGGATCGGTGTGGAGTCGATGATCGGGCGGGGCAGAAGCGGCACGGTCGGAGCTTCCGTATTAACGCTGACGTACTCGAACCGGCGGGCCGGGACCATGCCGAGGCGTTCGCGGGCATTCCGGTCAATGCGGTCGAGGGAGGAGAGGGCGGCGACGTCCTTCTCCAGCTGGTGAATTTCGGCGGTCTTCTGCGCTCGTTCCCGTTCCAGCCGCTGCATGCTTTCGCCGGTGCTGGCGACGCTGCTGGACTGAAGGACCTGGAGCAGCGCAATAGCCGCCACCAAAGCGAGGGCGACGGCTATTGCGCGGCGGGGCGTCCAGGCCGGGATTTCGGCGGGTAACGCTGGAGTCGGCGGGGCCAGGCGGTCGAGGGTCGCCATGAGCCGGGCCTACGCTGCCAGCCGTTCCGCGGCGCGGAGCTTAGCGCTCCGGCTACGGGGGTTGGCTGCTACTTCATCGAGTGAAGGCGTGACTACGCCACGGGTAATCGGCTTCAGGGTAGCCTTGTGTCCGCAGATGCAGACGAGCTGCTGCGGCGGGCAGATACAATCGCGGGACTCCCGCTGAAAGAACTGCTTCACGATACGGTCCTCGAGTGAGTGGTAACTGATGACCACTAAACGGGACCCAAAGCCGAGCAGGCCATGAGCCCTAGGTAACGCTTCAACCAAGCTGGCTAGTTCCTGGTTCACTGCGATACGGAGGGCCTGGAATGTCTTGGTGGCGGGGTGGGATTGACTTCCCGGCCTCCGGCCCACGGCCTGCTCGACGGCTTTGGCTAGTTGGGTAGTCGTCTCAAGCGGACGGCTACTGACGATCGACCTCGCGATCTTGCGGCTCTCGCGCTCCTCACCGAAGCGCCAGATCAGATCGGCAAGCTCTTCCTCGCTCGCTTCGTTCACCCAGTAGGAGGCCGTTGTCTCCTGCTCGGGACCGAAACGCATATCCAGGGGTGACTCGATGCGGAAGCTAAAGCCGCGCGTCGAGCTCGCCAACTGATGCGAGGACAGGCCGAGGTCGAAAATGATGCCGTTCACGGGCTCGAAGCCACGCTCGCGGCAGATAAAGTCGATGTTGCGGAAGTTCCCGCGCACGAGGGCGACAGAATCGCCGAACCGCTGCGTGAGACGTTCCCGGGTCTGAGAGAGCACCTGCTCGTCTTCGTCGATACCGAGGAGGCTGCCGCCGGGAGACGCTGCCTCGAGGATGGCGGTAGCGTGGCCGCCACCATCCACGGTGCAATCGACGTAGCGGCCGCCGGGGCGCACGTTGAGAGCCGCGAGGGATTCGCGCAGCATCACGGGCTCGTGCACCACCGGGCGTTCAGCCATCATTATCATTCTGAATCCAGCGCTTGCCGGAACTCTTCTTCTTCGGCGGCGAGAGCCGTTGCGAAGTCGTCAACGTTCCAGATTTCCATACCTTCACCGGTTCCGACGATCACGACCTGGCCTTGACCATTAAGGTTCGCGAAGTCGCGCAGTACCGGCGGAATCAGCACGCGTCCCTGCTTGTCGAGCTCGGCCTGGTAGGCGCCGCTAAAGAAGGCACGGCGGGCGACCCGGCCGGTTCGCGTGGTTACGGGATTCTCGGTGTAGAGGGCCGCCTGCTGCTCGAACGCGTCGAGCGGGTAGGCGCGGATGCAGTGGTCCGGTGTTCCCTGGGTCAGGATGATCCCCTGCATCAAAGCCTCTCGAAACCGCGGCGGCATCGGAATGCGACCGCGCTCGTCCATTGAGTAATCGTGCTTGCCTAAAAAGAGCATCTGGCCGGGCCCCGTCCCCCGCGGAGACTGGGAGCCATCCCGTTTCCGCCATTTCCTCCCACAAGCTCCCACATACTACCATCGGCAGACCCGCCGTCAACCGTCCGGGTATGAAAATTTTTGAAATGCTCGTTACGGAGTAGTAGGGCAAACCCGTAAGAGTGACGCGGAAGTCATGTAGGCGTGCGAAATGTAGCGGTTATGTCGATGAAACAGCGG
>JBFWZE010000080.1:0-5322 GCA_050185685.1 Dehalococcoidia bacterium | reverse complement strand
TCCTCGACCTGATCCCGCACGCGACGCAGATGCTGGTGGGCTGGACAGAACACCAGAGCAGCGGCAGTTAGGAGCTACCTTGCTGGCGGCAGGACAAAGTCGATCTGGGACGCCGCAAAGTTTTTCAGCAGCTGCTCGCCGTTCTTAGCGCCACATCCTGCAAACGAGCCCACAACACCGTTCTCGTCAATTTCGAGGCGACTGCCTCGGACGTCGACAATGACGTATCTCAGTCCTCCATTCGGCGAGAGGGTCCGAAAGACCGCGTATACGTTCCGGTCTAGAGTTTTCAGGGACTCAACCATACGCGTGATCGCTGACGCCATGTCATCCGTGCCCCCGGCTACTGCGGCACCGTGGCAACTCCCGGTGACGAAAGCTTCCACCAGGCTTCCTTCGGGCAGTCCATTGGGACACGCGAAAGAACCGATCCCTGAGCCGCCGCACGTGAGGTAGGTGTAGCTGATCAGCGCAGCGATCGCGCTCGTGTCACCTGACTCCGTTGCGTCCAGCACAGCGTCGACTATGGGTATGCCGGTGCGCGTGCCGGCTGGATGGGAGGGAGATGGTGGCGTGGGGGTCACAGTCGCACGCACGATTGGCCGAGTCGACGTAGGGGTTGCTTGTGCCGTTCGTGAGGCGTTCGGCTCGAGTGTCGACCGTGGCGCAGGACATCCGTACAGCTGATTGGGATAAGGAGGACGCTGAAGAGAACTGCCGGAGGCAGGATATGCCACGGCATGATCACTTCACCGGCGCGAGGACGTAGGACTGGGCGCCGAGGCGGGCGATGCGCTGCTCCAGCCACTGGCTGCCGGTGGCGCCGCAGGGGGCTGAGATGTAGGTGAGGCCCTGCTGATTGACCCCCATGACGAGGCCGCTGTTGTAGACGATGACGGCGTCGCCGGGCACGGGCTCTTCGGGGAAGAGGCGGCCCTGGATGACGGCGTAGACGCGGGCGTCGGCGACGGCTGCGCCACGGGGCGGGACCATGTAGCCGGGAATCAGTGCGGGCAGGGCCGGGTCGCTGCGGGTAATCCAGGCGCCTTCGCAGGTGCCGTAACCGAATACCTCGACCGGCGTCCCGGCCATCGCGCCAACAGGGCAGGCGACCGCGCCGATGGCGTCGTCGTCAGTGCAGGGCATAGCGTAGAAGGCGATGAGGGCGTTCAGGGCCGCGGCGTCGCGCGCTTCGTAGGCGGCGATGACGGCGTCGACCTTCGCGATGCCGGTGCGGGCGCCGAGGGAATGAGGAGTGGGCGCAAGGGGCAGGACGAGGGACGTCGCCGGGCCGAGGGTCGGGCTCGGCGGCGGCGCAAAAATCGCCGCGGCGGGCGACGTCGTCGGGCTCGGCGTCGGCTCGGTCGACGCTTCGGTCGTGCAGCCCAGGGTGAGCGCGAGCGAGAGCCAGAGCAAGAAGGCGACGAGTCGAGCGGTCATGCATCGAGAGTAGATGTGCTGACGGGACGACAATATCGCTGCCGCCTATCGCCTCGCTATCGCTCTTTTCCGAGGCAGCGACACAGGCTGGTATTCTGCGCGTTGTGACCGCCACTTCATCCGATGCTCAGCCCTCCGTCCGTCTCGTACCTGCCACCCTCGACGCGCCGCCGGGGCTCGAGGCGTTTCTCCGCGAGATCGGCGAGGGCGAGAACGGCTTCGGCGGCGAGCTGACCTTTATCCACGGTGAGCGCACGCTGCCGCAGCTGCTTCGGAGCCTCGTCGACGCATCGGCGGGGCGAGGGCTGCCCGAGGGCTGGGTGCCGGCAAGAACCTGCTGGCTCCTCGACGAGGGCGGCGCGGTGATCGGAATGAGCCGGCTGCGCCATGAGTACACGCCATTCCTGCGGGAGAAAGGCGGGCTCGTCGGCTACTACGTCAAGCGGACGGAGCGGGGCAAAGGCCTGGGCACGAAGATCCTGGCCGCGACGCTCGACCTGGCGCGCAATCTCGGCATCGACCGCGTCATGATCGCGGCGTACGCCGACAACGCCGCTTCGATTCGGGTAATTGAGGCGAACGGCGGCACCCTCGAAGACGAACGCGCGGCGCCGGACGGCCACGTCTTTCGCCGCTACTGGATTGAGCTGACCTGACCGTATGCGCATTGACGTCCTGACCCTCTTCCCCGACACCTTTACCGGCCCGCTCCAGGCGAGCATCCTCGGGCGCGCGCTGAACAGCGGCATCGCCTCGGTTGAGCTGCACGACATCCGCGCGTACGCCCACGACAAGCACCAGGTGGTCGACGACTATGCCTACGGCGGCGGCCCGGGCATGGTGATGAAACCAGAGCCGCTGACAGAAGCGATCGAGACGGTACGCGACATGGCGACGACGCCGGGCCGCGTCGTACTGATGACGCCGCAGGGCCGCGTGCTGTCGCAGAAGGTGGTCGACGAGCTGGTGACGGAAGAGCGCCTGATCCTCGTCTGCGGGCATTACGAGGGCGTCGACGAGCGCGTACGGGAGCACCTGATCGACGACGAGATCAGCATCGGCGACTACGTCCTCTCCGGCGGTGAGTACGCGGCGATGGTGGTGATCGATGCGGTAGTGCGGCGGCTGCCGGGCACACTGGGCGGCGCCGATTCGCTGCTGGAGGAGTCGCATACGGACGGACTGCTGGAGTATCCGCAATACACGCGGCCGGCGGAGTTTCGCGGATGGCGGGTTCCCGATATACTGCTCTCTGGCAACCACGGCGAAATCGCCCGCTGGCGGCGCAAGCAGCGGATCCTCCGCACGGCAAGGCGCCGCCCCGATTTGCTCGAAAAGGCCACGCTAAGCGAAACTGAACGGCGGCTCGCCGCTGACGAACTCGCGTCGTCAGCTCAGGATGCCGAGAGTCAAACAGAGGACTAAACGCGATGGACGTCAGCACCGTATCGAACTTCCAGGTCAACCCGAACATTCCCGACTTCGCCGCCGGCGACCGCATTCGGGTCAGCGCAAAGGTCGTCGAAGGCGACCGCGAGCGCATCCAGGTCTTCGAGGGTGACGTCATCCGGATCCGCAACGGCGGCCCGGCGTCGACGTTCACGGTGCGCAAGATCTCCAGCGGCATCGGCGTCGAGCGCACGTTCCAGCGCCACTCGCCGCGTGTCGACAAGGTCGAGGTGGTTCGCCGCGGTAAGGTCCGCCGCTCGCGCCTCTACTACCTTCGCAACCTCCGTGGCCGCGCCGCCCGCATCAAAGAGCGCGCCCGCGACCGCTCGTAACGAGCGCGAGGCTCACAAGAAGCATGAGAGCGGCCTCAGGGCCGCTCTTTTCTTTTCGTCCGAATCGATCCTCTTTGCGTTTCCTTTGCTGGTAGGAGACTAAAACGCCTTCGTCACGCGGCGCGTTTTGCATGATCGTCTTTTGTTTCCGGACGCTCCCTACTCTGATGACACACAAACCGGATGCGTTCCGGGACAGGTCAAGGGAGACAAGGAGACACAAAATGAGCATTCTCGCGTGGATCGTAGTTGGTCTTATCGCCGGCGCCATCGCCAAGATGCTGATGCCGGGCGACGACCCGGGCGGCATCATCCTGACGATTCTGCTTGGCGTTGCAGGCGCGATCGTCGGCGGTTTCGTCGCCGTAGCGTTGAACATCAGCAACGGCATCGACGACTTCGACATCGGCACGATTGTGCTGGCAATTCTCGGCTCGATGCTGATCCTCTTCGGCTACCGCATGGTCGCCGGGCAGAGGTCCACGTTCTAACCAGCGCTGCCAGAGCGCGCATAGCGAAGAGGCCCTTCCTCTGAGAGGAAGGGCCTCTTCGTGTGTGGTCTTGAGGAGGTCAGTCGCGGTTGCCGACAGCCTTGAGGTGCCGCTCGATCATGTTGCCGACGTGGAAGGCGGTCGCTGCAGCCAGGCCGCAGATGAGAAGGTTGTAAATGAGCGCCGGGATGATGATGACCGGCAAGTCGATTGGCATGAAACCCCCCGCAGTTGATATGAAAAGAGAATGCCCGCAGCTTCCAAGGGTCGTCAATGCATAAAGCGGGGGCAGGCGTTACAAGTCCGGGATTCGTAACGGCCGCAGGGGTCTCGGGATCCGCAGGAACGTACTTCGGGACTTGCCCGCACGCTTTCAGGGGCTACGCTCGAGGGATTTTGGGCTCCGGGGGACACCCCCGCTTCCCCCGCGCATGGGCTACGGCCCCGCCACCCCTGCTTCGGGCTTCGCGTGCTCGCCCGACAGGGAGCTGACTATAACAACGACCCTGGTTCGCTGGTGCACTGTTCGAGCGAGGCAGCCCTCTTCCCATGCGTGGCTAACGGCGTTATCTTTGGCCGCGCTGCCATTTCAGGCTCGAGTACAGAGAGGACCTTCCATCCATGCGCTACGGCGTCAACTTCCCTCACGCGATCGGCAAGGACCCGGCGGCGATCCGCGACTGGGCGCAGGCGGTCGAAGGCAACGGCTTCGACTACATGCTGACGATCGACCATGTCGCGGGCGTGCATCGAGACCAGTTCGGCCCAGACGGTCCGGCGTTCAACTACACGAGCGAGACACCGACGCACGAGCTCTTGACCCTCTTCGCCTTCGTCGCGGGCGTGACGACGCGGCTGGAGCTGGCGCCGAGCGTGCTCCTGCTGCCGCAGCGGCCGACCGTGCTGGCGGCGAAGCAGTGCGCCGAGGTCCAGATCCTCAGCGGCGGACGCCTGCGGGTGGTGGTCGGTATCGGCTGGAACCACGTCGAGTACGCCTCGCTGGGGGCAAACTTCCACAACCGCGGCAGACGTCTCGAGGAGCAAATCGAGGTGATGAAGGCGCTATGGACGGCGGAGCGTGTCGACTACAACGGCCGCTACCACAAGCTGGCGGGCATCAACCTCAACCCGCTGCCGGACAAAGCGCCGCCCCTGTGGATGGGCGGCGGCGCCGAAGACAAGCTGCTGCGCCGCTACGCGAAGTATGCGGACGGCTGGCTGCCGCTGGTTGTCCCCGGCACCGACGTCCCGGCAGCGGTCGAGCGGCTGCGGGGCTTCCTCGCCGAAGAAGGGCGTGACCCGGCGAGCTTCGGCCTCGACGTGCGCGTGAACATCGAGAATGCGACGCCGGAGGAGTGGGTGGCATCGGCAAAGCGCTGGCGTGACCTGGGTGCGACGAACATCGCCATCATGGGGGCGCCGGGCGACCGGACGCCGATGGAGAATCTGGCGCGGTTCACTGAGGCGCTGAGGGTGATAAAGGCGGAGGTTGGGTAGACGGTCAGCGGTCAGCGTGAGGCGTCTTTCGACTTGTCACTCTAAGGGACGAAGGGTCTGGCGGCGGTTCAGCGCGATGGGCGGAGCATGTCGACGCGCATCGTGACGTTAGA
>JBFWZE010000079.1:0-15547 GCA_050185685.1 Dehalococcoidia bacterium | reverse complement strand
TGCCATTCTTCGGGACTGACCTGGTCCTTGATCGAGGGGAAATCGGTAGTGAGCGCCATCAAGTCCTCCGCTGGTACTGCAGAGGATTGTAGCCGAGGTTTCGGCGTCCGGAAGTTGTGAAGTTGGCTTAAACGACGCCGGGCAGCGGCCACCGCAGGTCGCAGCTCAGACAGCGCGACTGGATCAGCATTCCGTTGGACCAGTAACTCACAGTGAAGGTCTCATGGCAGCGCGGGCACTCTTGATCGCCCAGCCGCATCTCGCGGCGCTTGCTGCTTGGTTCTGGTTCGGGGCGGCTGGCGGTCATTCCGGCTCCTTGCTGGGCTGTGGCGCAAGTATAGCAGCCCGGCTCCGCCGCCCCCCAACTACGCCGCTTCGTTCGCGGCGCGGAGGGCGGCCCGGGCGTCGACCTTGAGGCCGAGCTCAACGAGGACAGTGGCGAGACGGCGCTTGAGGTTGCCGGCTTCGGCGCGCTGGATGTCCTCGAGGACGTCGAGGTCACGGGCTTCGAGCGGGGAGTGAGCGGAGATCGCCTGGCGTCGATACTCTTCCATCTGTTCTTCGAGGTCTCTCAGGTAATACATGTTTGACTCCTTTGCATTTCAGACTGACTGATACATAGATTGTACCTATTTGTTGGCTTAAGCGGGGCGGCTCTTGTTAATACTTTGTGAACGGCAGTTTGCCGGAAGATTGCCGCCTCACCTGATGAACGTCGAGGGCCGCAACCGCCTGCTGGTCACACCGTGCGCCTCGTTCGAGCTGCCGATGCCGGATTGTGCGGCCCGGGACTGCCGTACCCATAGCCCCGGTTGGCAGCGCGATGCTCGGCCTCGCCCAAAAAGAAGAGGAGGCCTCGAATGAGGCCTCCTCTGCGGTGCTGAACTGACGGTGTCGGTCAGGACCCGCTGCGGACCCGGGCCGTGGTCAGAGCCAGCGCGCCACCGGCAACGAGGCCAAGGAGCCCCAGAGCAAGCAGGGCATCGCCGGTGTGCGAGCCGCCGATCAGGCCGCCGTCACCGGTGCTCGGCGGTCGGACCGTGCCGCCGCCGCTGCCGGTGACCGTGAAGTCGGTCGCCATGCCCAGGAACGCGTGCGGCGTGCCGGTCGCCTCATCGGGGATGAAGCAGACCATGGCGTAACGGCCGGCAGCGAGCGGGCGGCTGAACACCATGCTCGTGCTTTCACCGGGGGCCATGAAGACGGCAGCGACGAACTCGACGCCGGGGGCGTCCTCGTCCGCGAGCAGCTCCTGGAGGTTCGCGTTCGCAGGGATCTTCGCCAGCGCCAGCTCATGGAACTGCTGGCCGACGTTGGTGCCACGGAAGGCGATGTTTCCGCTGGCCGCTGCGGTCTTGTCGAAGGCGAAGTTGAACTCGCTGAGCCGCACCGGCACGGCGGTTGTGCCGGACGGGATCGGGTATTCGACGATCGGGCCGCCGGCGATCTTCCAGCTGCCACCGATGTTCACGAAGGAGTAGAGGTGGCGTTCGATGATCGGGTCAAGGTAGAGGTCGACTGTGGCCGTCGCAGTGGTCGCACCCGTGGAAGCCACGTTGCTCACGACGCCGCGCGAGATCGGCGGGTCGCCAATGAACTGGGGCAGCGAAGCGCGGACGGCTTCGATGCTGTCTTCACCGAACTCGCTCGTGGCGCCCTCGGCCGTCCAGAGGCTGAGGAAGCCGTTGATGTCCTTCCGGTTCCAGGCGGCCACCGCGGCATCGATCAGGGACTTGATCGACGCGTCCGGGGTCAGGTTGATCTGGCCTCGGGCGAAGCCGCCGGGGTTGGTCGTCGAGTGAGCGTTGACGTAGAAGTTGCCGGCCTTGAGGTCGGCCACATCCGCGTCGGTCAGGGTGATCGAACCCGAGACAGTGGTAAAGCCGACGGTCGACAGGTTGTAGACAATCGGACCGTTGACGCCGACAGCGCCCCGGTGAATATGGGCAGCAGTGACCTCACCGGCCGGGATGCCGCTGATCGTCACTGAGTAGGTCAAGACCTTTGTCGCGTCGTCAAAGGTGAAGCGAGCAAAGCCTGACCCGGCGCTCGTGACGGGGGGATTTTCCTGGGCACCGACCATCGAAACCTCGATGGTGACGGGGGCCGCCTGGGCGATCTTGCCGCCGGGAAGCGAGGCAAACGCTACCAGGGCGAGAAGCCCTCCCAGGGACAGAAGCGTGGCTAATGTCCGTCGTAGTTTCGTGGTGGTTCTCCTTTGCTGATTCGCCTGTGAGGTCCAGTAAAAAATGCAGTGTAAAAATGACGTTAACGAGTCCTATTTGCAACCCCAAAACGGTGCGCAAGAATCCAAAATCGTGAAGATTGGATGTACTTGAAAGCACCCAGCCCTTCAGAGAGGCATTAACGCACTGATTCTCAGAGCGATGGATGGGCCTGGCGTAGGCCTGACCGTGGATCTGTTTCGCTCGGAGGCCAGCCCGTCGTGCCGGGTTATGGGCTGACGATGAGCTTTCCGGTCATGTCGATGTGTACGGTGCAGAAGAAGTCGTACGTGCCGGGCGCCGGCGCGACGAAGCTGTAGCTGTCCGTGCAGGGGCCGGCGCAGGTGTGCCCGTGACCGAGCCCGGCGATCCCGAACGAAACGTCGTGCGCGACGCCGGCGTCTTCGTTGCGGAAGCTGACCGTGACCGAGGCACCGCTGCGAGCGCTGAGCTGGCTGGCGCTGAACTTCAGCTGCGATGCGGTCACGGCAAAGGTCACGGCGGGCGGCGGCGCGGCCGGAGGTGGTGGCACCGGCGTCGGCTGGACGACGACTACCGTAGGCGGCGGTGCTATGGTCGGCTGGACGGCCACTGGTGCTGCCGGGACGGCGGTGGCGGTTGGCAGTGGTGGTTCTGGTGTCGCGGTAGGCGCCGGCAGTGTCACAGTGGGTGACAGAGCAACCAGAGGCGTCTCGGTGGGGCGAGCTGTCGCCACGGTCTGCGCCGTGGCTGTGCTCGATGGGGCCGCCTCGGGTGATGAATCACCGCCGCAGGAAGCCGCGACGACGGTGAAGAAGGCGAGGATCAAAGCGGCGGTTCGCAACGTCCGGTAACTCCTGGTCTCGTTAAGTTCGATGAGAAGGCAGGAGGTCGAGTGAAGGCCTGCCGCCTTGGACGATAGGAAGCACGACAGTCGAAGACGGACTGCTGTGCATGATGCGGCGCGAGGGATTCGAATGATTCCCCCGCACCGCTATCGATGCTCGAAGATCAGGCGCGGCGGCGGGCGAAGCTGACGGCGGCCACGCCGGTGAGCAGCACCAGGCTGAAGCCCGCCAGATATGCAGGCAGGTCCGAAGAACCGCTCGTCCCGATCAGGCCGCCGTCACCGGTGCTCGGCGGGCGAGGCGCTGCGGTGGCAGCAGGCGCCGGCGCCGGCGCTGCAGGCAGTACGAGCTGGAAGCGAGCGAAGCCGCCGGGGTTCGCGGTCGAGTGGGCGTTGAAGTAGAAGTTGCCGGCCTTGAGGTCTGCCACGTCGGCGTCGCTCAGGGTAATCGAGCCCGAGATCGAGCTGAAGGACACCGTTGAGAGGTTGTGAACGATGGGGCCGTTGGCGCCCTTTGCGCCGCGGTGGATGTGCGAGGCGGTCGTCTCAGAGGGCGAGATGCCGTTCACGGTAGCGCTGTAGGTCAGCACCTTGGTTGCGTCGTCGAAGGTGAAGCGTACCTGCACGGTACCGGCGCCGGCCACTGGCGGGTTCTCTTCAGCACCGGTGGCGATGCCCTGCATCGTGACGACTGCAGCGGAAACAGGGCTGCTGCCTCCAAGGCTCAGGGCAACCGTGCCGAAGACGACGGCTGCGGCTCCTAACAAGGACATGACATAACGCATCAAATACCCTCCAGTTTGGGCCCTGAAATACGTGTCGGGCTTACACACCGGGTACTACGTTGAAATGGGCTTCAGGGATTCGAGATAGTTAAAAAGTTGCTAAGACAACGCCATTTCCACGACGGTAACGCCCTCGCCACCCTCGGGCTGCGGGGCGAAGTCATAGTTCTTGACGAGGGGGTGATGACGCAGCAGGTCGCGCACGGCGTTACGCATCTTGCCGGTGCCTTTGCCGTGCACAACGCGCAGTCGCGAAAGGCCGGCGCGAAAGCCATCGTCGAGGAACTTCTCGATCAGCGGTAGGGCCTCGTCGAGAGTCTGGCCGCGGACCTGGATCTCGGTCTGGGCGAGCGGCACCTGGGGCAGTACCACCCGCGTCGCAATAATCGGCTTCGTCCGTTCTTCGACCCGCACGACCTGGCCGATACCGACGCGAGCACGCAGACCGCCGAAGGTGACGTCAAGCTCGCCGCGATGGTCGGGGGCTGACAGCGCTTCAGCCGCCATCGGGATGCCCTGGACCCAGACCTCGACGCCTGGCTTAATCTGCTCCGGTCGGATGCCGCCGCGGCGGCGGCGGCGCGAGCGACGGCGGAGGCGCCGCGCGGTGTCGCCGGCGGCGGTAATCGCCTCCTGTGCTTCTTCGACTTCGGGGGCCTTGAGCGATGCAGCCGCCGCGATCTGGCGGTCCGCGAGGCGTTGGGCGCGCTGCAGTGCCTCTCGGGCGGCGGCGACCTCCTGCTCGAGGGCAAGGGCAGCCTCGTCAAGGCGGCGGGCGCGTTCTTCGTCGAGGCCGGCGAGACGCTGCTCGATCTGGGCGCGTGCCTGCTCGGCGCGGCGTCGTGCCTGCTCCTCACCCTTGCGGGCCTCAGCGGCTGCGACCTGTTCCTCGCGAAGGTCATCGAGCAGTGAGTCGATCGCGATCTGCTCTGGCGCCAGCGACTCCTGCGCCACCCTGAGGATCTCCTGAGGCAGGCCCAGGCGGGCGGCGATCGCGAGCGCGTTGCTGCGACCCGGCACACCGAGCGTGATGCGATACGTCGGGCCGAGTGTCACCGGGTCGAACTCGACCGCAGCGTTGATGACGCCTTCCTGCGAGTGAGCAAAGAGCTTGAGCTCACCGTGGTGGGTTGTCGCGATCGTCAGCGAGCCGCGCTCGAGCAGGTTCAGGAGGAGGGCACGCGCCAGAGCAGCGCCTTCGGCGGGGTCGGTGCCTGCTGCAAGCTCGTCGAGGAGGACGAGGGAGGTCGCCGATGCGCGCTCGAGCAGGTTGATCACGTTCTTGATGTGGCCGCTGAAGGTCGAGAGCGACTGCTCGATGCTCTGCTCATCGCCGATGTCGGCAAGGACTTCGCCGAAGACGGGCAGTCGGCTCCCCTCGTCCGCGGCGACGGGAAGGCCGGACTGCGCCATCAGAGCGAGAAGTCCCACCGTCTTGAGTGCGACGGTCTTGCCGCCGGTGTTGGGGCCGGTGATCAGCAAGACACGGTCGGAAGCGGCCATGTGCATCGAGATCGGCACTGGCGCCGAAAGCAGCGGGTGGCGGGCCTCGCGCAGGTCGATCTCCGACGGCGCCTTGCTCAGCCACAACGACGGGTCTTTGCCGGGCTCCGTGCTCGGCAGGACGTCCTGGTTCGAAGGCGCCAGTTCCTCAGCGAGACGGGCGGCGGCGAGCACGAGGTCCAGCTCGGCGAGCACGGCAACGTTGTCGGCGATTGTCTCCGCGTCGGCTCCGACGAGACCGCTGAGACGCCGCAGGATTCGTTCGACCTCGCGGCGCTCTTCGATCTGCAGCTCGCGCCACTGGTTTGCAAGGTCGACGACGGCGAGCGGCTCGACGAAGACGGTGGCACCGCTGGAAGACACGTCGTGCACGATGCCGCGCACTTCGCCCCGGAAGTCCGCCTTGATCGGTACAACGTAGCGTCCGTCACGGAGGGTGACGATCGACTCCTGGGCTGCAAGCCGGCCCGCAGACGAAGCGAGGAACTCCTGCAACTTCGCGTGGAGCCGGTCGTGAGAAATCTTGATGTCGCGCCGCAGCACGCTGAGCGCCGGGCTGGCGGAATCGAGCACCTCACCACGGGCGTCGAGGGAGCGGCTGATCTCGGTCAGCAGCGGGTGGAGCTCGCCGAGCTGGTGGGCAAGGGCGGTGAGCAGCGGCAGCTGGCCGCCGGCGCGGATGATTGCACCCTTTGCCTGGTGGGTTGCCCGCTGCGTCGATGCGACATTGAGCAGTTCCTGAGCGTCGAGGGTGCCGCCCAGCGCAGCTTTTTCGAGTTGCTGCCGCACGTCGACGGCGTCGTTGAGGCCGAGGGAGACGCGGGAGCCACGGAAGCGCATTGCCTCCGCCAGCAAGCGCTGCCGTTCGAGCACGTCGTGATAGTTGGTGGTGGGGCGCAGGTCGAGCGCCAGCTCACGCCCGCCCGAGAAGGATGTCAGGCGGGAGAGGCGGTTAAGGACCTTGTCGAACTCGAGTACGCGAAGGGCATGTTCGTCCACGTTGCGATTGTATCAGTGGGCCGCGAGCACTCAGTCGCCCTCTTCGTAGCGCTTGAGCTGATCCAGTTCGGCGTCGCTGAGTTCGACGCGGATCAGGTCGTCGAGCATCTCCGAGAAGTAGCGGATCGGCACGATGACGTCATGCTTGAGGATGAACCCGCGGCTGATCACGACAGCCTGCAGCTTGCCGTCTGCGTCGACCAGGAGGCGCTTCACGTCGCCGAGCTTCTCATGGGGCTCCTGGCGCCAGACATCGGTACCCTCGACGATGTCGACGCTCGTAACCGGTTTGTTGAGGCGGGTTGTCACCCAGGCGCCGGGGTTGGATGCCAGCGTGTCGGCGATCTGCTCGGTGCGCAGGAGGACGTCGCTGACGTCGAACTCGTTCGGCGACGGATCGGCGAGCGGCTCATAGCTTTCGGCCGTGTATTCCGGCAGCGCCTTGAACTCGTCCACGTTGAGATTGAGGTCGACGCGCTCGTCGGTCACCGACTTGATGCCGTCGATCGGCAGGATGCGGTCGTAGTCGAGGCCGAGGCCGCCTTCCCAGAGCGAACGGCCGGAGCGCCGGAAGCCAATGTCGACCACGACGTGGGTCAGCGTCAGGTCGGAGCGCTTGACTACCACTCGTTTTAGCTGCCCAAGCTTCTCGCCGTCGAGGCTGTAAACGTCGGTGCCAGCGCGGAGGTTGTGAGGGTAGTCAGTCATGGCCCGAGTATAGCGCGCTCGGCCGTCTCCTCTTGACCGATCGACGTTGCGCCATTATGTATTCGCAACGAACCGATCGTCCTCGAAGGGAGCAAGGATGCTCGACCGCCTCGAACGATACCAGCTGCTGATCCTCGCAGCGGCCGCCGTGCTCTTCGCGGCGGCCCTTGTCACGGTCACGATGCAGGACGGCGCTGCGAAGCCGATTGCCTTCGAAAGCGGCAGCCAGCTCGACGATGGAACGCCGATCCGCGTCCACGTAAGCGGCGAGGTAGTGCGCCCGGGAGTTTACGACCTGTTTGCCGGGGAGCGCGTGATCGACGCGATCGATCAGGCAGGCGGCGCGACTGCGGCCGCGAACGCCGATGCGCTCAACCTGGCGCGGCGCCTTCGCGACGGTGAGCAGCTCGTCGTGCCCTCCCGAACCATATCGCGGCCGAGCACCACGGCGGTGACGCTTGCACCCGGCGGGCTGGTGAACGTCAACACCGCAACGGCCGCCGAGCTCGACCTCCTGCCGGGAATCGGCGAAGCGTACTCGCGACGGATCATCGATTCGCGCACCGTTGACGGTCCGTTCACGACGCTCGACGAGCTCGTGACGCGGAAGGCGCTGCCGGCGGCTACCCTCGCGAAGATCCGGGATCAGCTCACCGTCGGTCCATGAGCCTGTTTCGGCTAACGACGGCCTGGTGCCTTGCTATGGTGGCGGCGGCCTTTTTCGGCGTCGCGTCGTGGTGGCCGCTCGTGCTGGTGGGTGGTGGCGCCTTCGCAGCCGGCTGTTTCGTCGGCCGGATGCCGGTGGAGGCGGCCCGTATTGGAACTCTGACGGCGGTGGCGGCTCTTGCGCTCTACCACTACGACGCGACAGGGCCTGACCTGACGCCGGGCGGCGTTGCTGCCCTGAATGACGGCGAGGCGGTGGAGCTCCGCGGCATGGTGGCCGAAGAACCGACCGTGCGCGAAACTACGCAGTGGATCCGACTTCGCGTCGACGCCTACCGCGGCGCAGATGGTCTCTGGCAGCCCACACACGGCTCGGTGCTCATCACGGCGCGCCTCTTCCCTGAGTACGACTACGGCGACTTTGTGGAGATGAGTGGCGAGATCACCACGCCGGAGCACTTTGAGGGCTTCGACCACCGCGAGTACCTGGCGCAGCAGGGCATCGGCTCCGTCAGCATCTTTCCGAGCATGAGGCGCACGGGTACCGGCGGTGGCAGCGACCTTATTCGCGCCGTGAATCGCCTTCGCGACAGTCTCAGCCACGGCATCGAGCTCGCGATGCCGGAGCCCGAGGCATCGCTGGCAACCGGCATCCTCCTGGGGGACCGCGCCTCGATCCCGGACGACGTGACGGACGACTTCAACCGCAGCGGCATCTCACACCTGATCGCGATCTCCGGCGCGAACATGATGCTGGTGGCGGCGTTCAGCACGCGCTTGCTCTGGCCGGCGATCGGCAGACGTCCGGCGATCGTCGTTTCCATGCTCGTCATCGTCCTGTACGCGGTGCTTGTCGGCGGCTCGCCCTCGGTGCTCCGGGCAACGGTGATGGGTGTCGTGGTGCTCGGCGGTCAGCTGTCGGGACGGCCCGGCGGCGCCATTGTGCCTCTCGTGCTGACCGTGGCCGTCCTTACGGCGTGGGCGCCGGGCCTGGCCGATAGCGTCTCGTTCCAGCTCAGCGTTGCGGCGACCGCAGGCATCGTCCTTTGCGCCACGCCTCTTGCCGAAGCGCTGGGCCGGCTCGACGCCAGGCTCAGAGAAGGCGTTTTGGGCCTGTTGGTCGAGCAGGTCGCGATGACGTTTACGGCGTCCGTTGCCGTGCTGCCCATCATGGTGCGGAGCTTCGGTCAGATCTCCCTGATTTCGCCCGTAGCCAACGTCCTCGCGGCGCCGGCCTTCGTCGCAGTGATCCCGCTTTCCCTTGTCACGGCAATTGCCGGCTGGCTGGATACCGGGCTTGGTCGCGCGATCGGGCTGGGGACGCACCTGCCGCTGGCGTATCTCGTGGCGGTGGCCCGGTTCTTCTCCGCGTTGCCCGGCGCCTCGAGCCATATCGGGACCTACGAGGCGCTGGTGATCATGTGCGTCCTCCTGGGTCTGGGGCGGGCCTTCCTTCGCCACTACGAAGGCAGAGAAGAGAGTGAAGACGATGCGCCGTCGCGCCTAAAGGTTGGCACGGTGCTGACGACGTCTTGCGTCCTCGTGGTGCTGGCCGGCGCGCTCGTCGTACAGGAGCTCACGCCGCGCGGCGATCGGCTGCAGGTTACGGTGCTCGACATTGGCCAGGGCGACGCCATCCTGATCGAGACGCCGGACGGGCAGGTCGTGCTCGTCGATGGCGGTCCCAGCGTCAGCCGGCTGCTCAACGAGCTCGGCGCCGCGCTTCCGTCTCACGAGCACCGCATCGACCTCGTCGTCCTCACCCACCCGCAGGAAGACCATGTCGCCGGGCTCGCAGGGCTGTTCGACCGCTTCGACGTCGGCGGCGTGCTTGCCGCGCCTCGCGAGGCCACCATCCCTGCATATCACGCGTGGCGAGCGGGCATCGAGGCAGCTGGCGTGCCTATGACAACCGCGGAGGCGGGCATCGTCGCGAAGCTGGGCGACCGGATGCGGCTGGAGGTGCTGAACCCGCCTCTGGAAGGCGTCCACGGCGGCGCCGACGAGCTGAACGAGAATTCCGTCGTACTGCGTCTCATCTATGGCGAGGTCAGCTTCCTCCTGACCGGCGACCTCGGGTTCCTAGGCGAGGAGGTTCTTCTTGGCTCCGGGTTCGACCTGCGCGCTTCGGTGTTGAAGGTCGGGCACCACGGCTCGGATGGCTCGACCTCGACGGCCTTCGTGAATGCCGTCGCTCCGGAGGTCGCCGTTATCTCGGCCGGCGCGGCGAACAGCTTCGGCCATCCGTCGCCGACAACACGGCTGCGGCTCGCGGGCATCCCGGTGTTGCGCACCGACCTCAACGGCAGAGTCAGCTTCGAAACTGACGGTAAGTCGCTGTGGATCGAGAGCGAACGGGGGCAAATGGAGCTGGTTCCGGACGGCCTCGCAGAGAAATAGGGGTTTCCCCGAGTAGGCGCCGTTTCGGGGTTCGAACAGACTGCGGGAGACCCTATGCAACGAGGTACCACAATGCTTGGACTGGGCTTCCCGCAGCTCATTCTCATCCTCGCCGGAATCTGTTTCATGCTCGCAGGCATTTACGGACTGGCACCGTCGCTGGTAACGGCGATGTTCAGCGGCCGCGGTGCATCGCCGCAGCTGAAGCAGCCTTCGACACAGCTCACGAAGAAGCAGCAGAAGGCAGAGCGCGCACGTCAGCATGCCGAGAAGGCGAAGGCCGACGCAGCGGCAAAGGCGGAAAAAGTGCGAGCCGAGGCCGCAGCCCGAGCCGAGCGCGAACAAGCCGAAGCCGAGGCCAGGGCTGAACGCGAACGAGCTGAAGCCGTCGCCCGTGCGGAGCGAGAGCGCGCCGAAGCTGCTGCGAAGACGGAACGCGAGCAGGCGGAAGCCGCCGCAAGAGCCGAGCAGGAACGCATTGAAGCAACCCGCCGCGCCGAGCAGGAGCGCGTAGAGTCAGAGAAGAACAAGATCGAGGCCGAGAGGGAGCAGGCGGCTGCCGCAGCGGCTGTAGCGATGCCGGTGCGCGTGGCGACGTTTGCCCCGCTCACGGCGCCCCTGAAGTCTGGTCAGACCAAGCCGCTGGCACCCGAGGCGACGTTCGTGCCGCCGGCCGCCCCGGTGCGTCTCGCAGACGTCCTCCTGCCCAGGCCTGAGCCTGAGGCGCTGGCGGAGCAGGCTGCACCGGTTGAGCCATCGAGGCCCGCTGAATCTTCCCCGAGCGCAGTGAACACGATCAGCAGTTCGGACACGGAGCTTGTCGAAGAGCTCTTCGCTGAGATGTTCGCGCTTCGCTCCACCGTCGCCGACCTCGTGGGTGAGGTGCATCAGCTGCGTGACGAGCAAAAGCCTCGCCGATTCGTCATCGAAGAGCTCCGCTCCTAACCGGGACAATACGTTTATCACCAGGAACGCCCGGTCGATGCCGGGCGTTTTCGTGTCTCTCGGATCGGGGCTGTAGCGGCGGTCGATGCTATACTTCGGCCCTCGACGTCCCCCTGTTCTGCTACTGCAAGAGGTGAAATGACCAACCGTATAGACGGCCGCGCGCTCGACAGTCTCCGCCCCATGACCATTGAGGTGGGCTACCTTCTGCACGCGGAGGGCTCCGCCCTGATCCGGGTTGGGAACACCGTGGTCCTCTGCGCAGTCAGCGTCGAAGACCGTCAGCCGCCCTTCCTGCGCGGTACCTCCCAGGGTTGGGTCACCGCCGAGTACTCGATGCTGCCGCGGTCGACGCACACCCGCAGCCAGCGCGAGTCGGTCAGTGGGCGCATCGGCGGTCGCACGCATGAGATCCAGCGGTTGATCGGCCGCTCTCTTCGAGCAGTCGTAAACATGAACCTCCTCGGCGAGCGCACCTTCGCGATCGACTGTGACGTGATCCAGGCTGACGGCGGTACCCGCACGGCCTCGATTACCGGCGCCTACGTTGCCCTGATGCAGGCAGTGAACAAGCTCGTGGATGCAGGCACGTACGCCAGCCTGCCGGTGACGACACCGGTAGCAGCGACCAGCGTCGGCATCGTCGCTGGCTCGCCGATGCTCGACCTCTGCTACGAAGAGGACTCGACTGCGGAGGTCGACTTCAACGTCGTGATTACGGGCGAGGGCAAGTACGTCGAAGTGCAGGGCACGGCAGAACACGGCACCTTCGACCGCGGCCAGATGAACGCGCTGCTGGAGCTTGCCGAGAAGGGCGTGCGTGACTCGATGGCGGTGCAGCGAGCGGCGCTCGAGAAGGCCGGACTGAAGGCTCTCTAGCCCCTGCGATCTGCCTTGCCTATCATGGCACTGATGGCAGATTTTCGACCGTTCCAGGCTCTTCGTTACAACCCGGCAGTAGCCGGCAATCCCTCGGACCTCGTGGCGCCGCCGTATGACGTCGTCTCCGAGGCCGACAAGCAGGTGCTGTACGCGCGCAGTCCCTACAACATCTCCCGCGTCGATTACGGCGAAGACCGCGCCGGCGATGGCGATAGCGAGAACCGCTACAGCCGGGCAAAGCAGCAGCTCGACGACTGGCGCGCAAAGGGCGTGATGCTTGTCGATGAGACGCCGGTCCTCTACGCCTACGACCAGGAGTTCGAGATCCATGGCGAACGCCACACGCGCCGCTCGATCTTCGGCAAGCTGCGGCTCGAAGAGTTTGAAAAAGGCATCGTCCTTCCGCACGAGGTGACGGGCGCCACCGCGAAGGCTGACCGCCTGCGCATCCTACAGGCGACGAACACCCATCTCAGCCCGGTGATGACGCTCTACGAGAGCGAGGGCATCCCGGCAATCGACGACGCCGTCCTCGGCGAGCCCGTTCTCGACGCCATTCTCAACGGCGAGCGCCACACGCTGCGGCCGATCAATCCGGCTGCGGCTGAGGCGTTCTGCGCAGCTCTCAAGGACAGGCGCCTGTTCATCGCCGACGGCCACCACCGCTACGAAACCGGCATCAACTACCGTAACGAGCGCAAGGCCGCTGCAGCGAGCTGGACGGGCGAGGAGCCGGAGAACTTCATCGTCGCCGCCCTCGTTGCGTCGGATGAGCCGGGGCTGATCGTCCTGCCGACCGACCGCGTCCTCAACCTTCCCGACCCTGAGGTCGACCTTGCCCTGGCCCTGAGCGACCTCTTCGAGCTGAGGAAGTACCAGAGTCTCGAGGAGCTGAGTGCAGCGGTTACGGCGGAGTTCAAGATCAAGCCGGCCTTCGGCATCGTCGGCCCGGGCAGCCAGGGCTTCACGTACGCCACGCCGCACGACATCGATGCCGTCGCAGCCGCGGTCGCCGACCACACGCCGGCTGACCACACCGATGCCTGGCGCCGGCTTGATGTGACGATCCTGCACCACGCCCTGCTGGCTTCGCTCGGCTTCAGTGAGACACTGGAGAACATCGACTACACCGAGGAGCACAGCCACGCTGCTGCGGCGGTCGCGGACGGGAAGTGGGACGCCGCGTTCCTGATCAACCCGACGCCCGTAGAGCAGGTAATCGCCGTTGCAGGCGCGCACGACCGCATGCCGCGCAAGTCGACGTTCTTCTACCCAAAGCTCGGGACCGGCATCGTCCTCCTGCCGCTGGATTAGCACGAACGCAGACGGCCCGGCATCGACGAAGCCGGGCCGTCTTGCGCCGGTTTTCGGCTATCGCTGAGCTGGTCGCGCCGATATCGCCGACGATAGACGGACGATAGATGGGCGACATACCTTCGGTGCCCCAGACAGGCGAAACTCTGTTCAGAGCAGATAGGAAGCGAGCCACGGGCTGAACTTCCGACCGGAAAGCGCTCAGAGACCCGACAAGTAAGTTTGCGCGGCGGCTTGGCGGACTCGAAGTGCTCTTGCCTTTGGTCAGAGTTCCGCCCTGGTCCACTTCCTATCTGCTTTCTTTGTTCCCCGCTGCCGGCCCCGGCATTCCAGGTCAAAGTACCCGCTCCTGGAACCGCATATGGGCCGGTTTTTGATCGGCTGGGATGCCCTTCATGCGCGGCTTGATTCGCCTGGTGCGACTCACGGTATACTCAGCCTCCAACCTCGTTGGTTTGCCCGCAGCCGGTGGCGCTGCTTCACGGGCAAACGCATAAGCGGGGTTGGAGTACTCTGGTACTTGCCCGGGATCGCCGCCGGCCGTGGCCGGTAGTCGTCTCCCGAGGCAGTTCTCCCTGAGGTCTTTGGGCGTTCGGATTGGTGGGACCTTCACCGTACGGCCTGCAGGGGACTAAGGGGTTCTCGCTTTGTCTGAAGAGTTCATCGTCAGTGTTACGCTGCCCGGTACGCCGGAGCACTTCACGCGCGCCTGCACCGGTGCAATCCGCGTGGGCCGCAGCCCCGACGTCGACCTCCAGCTCGTCCATCCGCTCGTCTCGCGGGTCCACGCCGAGATCGCGATGCATGACGACGGCACCTTCGTCGTCGCCGACCTCGGTAGCAGTAATGGCACCGTGGTGAACGACCAGATGCTCAAGGACGGCAAGCGCGAACTGCAGGGAGAGACGTCTCTCCAGATCGGGCCGTACGTCCTCCGTCTCACTCCTGGAAGCGTGATCCAGGAAGACACCTTCCTCAGCAACGTCCAGCGCAACCCGAGCGGTCGCGTCAGCCTCGACAGCGGCCTGCGCGTGCTGTTCGTCGACGGGAAGCCGGTTGTGGAAGGACTGACCGGTCTCGAGTACCGGCTGATGGAGGCACTTACGGCCGCTCAGCCGCGCCTCGTGCCAAACCAGGTCCTCGGCGACGCGATCTGGGGCAGCGGCCTCTGGGACACCTACATGCTTCATAACCTCGTGCGCCGCGTACGCCGCAAGCTGGAGTCAAAAGAGCTTCCGGCCGATGAGCTGATCGTCAGCGTCCCGGGCGGCGGCTACCGCGTCAGCTAGTTCGGCAGAGCGATGTCGAAGGGCAGATTCGCCTGCGGGAGATACGTCGCAGTCGGCGTTGCTACTTGCTGACCGTCGATCACAAAGCGAATTGTCGAGCCGGTCTGGCGGCAGGCTGCAGGGGCGCTCGGTGATGGGAACTGCATCGACGTGACACCGGCCGTCGTGATCGCTGTCGCGCACTCGATGCCGTTGACGGTGGCTGCGACCCTGACGCCGCTCACCGCGTTGCCATTGCGCCGCACCGTCACGAGCATCGTCATCGGCTGGGCCACCTGGACCGTAGGGGTTGCGGTCGGGGTGGCCGTGGCCGCCGGCGTGGCATAGGCGACCGCTGGAGGAGTCGGGATCGGTGGTGCATCGGCAGGGCGGCCCCGTGCCACGTACCAGAGGGGCTCCATACCAGTACCCCAGGGGATTGCCGCACCGGTGCCGTAGCCGACAACACTGAGATTCTCGGATGTCGTCTCGATCAGGAGGGCATCGCCCTTGCGGTTGAAGGCAAAGGCCGGCGGCGTGCTGGCTGTCGCGGCGGGGAAGCTGATTGATGGGACCGGGACGAGTACGGTGCCGTCGAGCCGGTAGAAGTTCCACACGCCACCCTCGAGGAGCGGCACATGGAGCACCCCATCGAACGGCGAAGGCACCGGGAGTCCGGCGATCACGCCTCGGGCAGGCTCGATGAGCAGCGTCGCCGTGCTGCCCCAGCGACCGATGCCGCAGCCGCGGTTGGCGCCGGTGCCCTGGCAGAGCTGCAGCAGCAGGGTACCGTCCAGGGCGGTGCTGATGCCGGCTACATAGCCGCTGGTAACGCCGAAGTCTGAGGCGCCGACGTCGAGGACAGAGAGAGGGAAGTCGAGCCGGGTCTCATCTGCGAGGCTGCCGCTCCGCAGTCTCGAGAAGTCGATGCCGGCGATTGCGGCGCTGCGCGGGAGCTCGACGGAGAACACTTCGCCACCGGCCTGGCCGGGCAACGACCAGAGGAAATAGAGGAAGCGTCCATCC
>JBFWZE010000078.1:0-15679 GCA_050185685.1 Dehalococcoidia bacterium | reverse complement strand
GCGTCACCGGTGCTCGGCGGGCGGATGCCCTGGCCGGTCGTCGGGCCGCTGGTGCTCGGGGTCGGGGCTGCCGGAGCGGCAACCGTCGGGACCGTGCACTCAACCGTCACCTGGACGGAGATGGGGGCAGTCGTGAACAGGCCGCCAAGAAGGTTGGTGGTAACACCACCGTTGGCGAGCTGGCCGGTGACGCCGCCACCACCGCCGGTGGTGACAACGACTTCGTACTTGCCGACGTGGGCAGTCGAGGTCAGGAGGTAGAAGGTAACCTTGCCACCGAAGGTCTCAGCGATGGTGCTGGAGACCGGGGTGACCAGGCCGGCCTGGCCGGCGACGGCACCCGTGCCGGCGAGGACGCCACCAGAGTTGGTGACAGCCTCGACCCAGGTGTGGTCGGAGACGGGCTGGCCGATGGCGTCCTTCACGTCAACCGTGATGGTCGCCTTCTCGCCACAGGCGAGAGTCGAAGGAGCAGCCGTAACGGTCACGCCGTTCGCGGCCGGAGGACCAACAACGGTGACGGTGGTCTTAACGACCAGGTCGTCGTTGTCAGAGATGTCGCCGTCAAGGTCGACGTCGTCGATGTCGCCGTCGCCGCGCTCGATGAAGGCGGTGACGACGGCCGGGCCAGGGGTGACGCTGGGGGCGTGGATCGGGTCGCAGTGAAGGATCACGGCGCTGATCGTGCGCTCAACGAGGCCAGAGGCGGCCGAGCTGACAACCTTGAAGGAGTTGACTTCTTCCTGCTGGCGGGAAGCGCCGTCAGGACCAGTCGTTGCGTTGACGCTTTCCTCGACAGCCTTGGCGGTCGCCGGGTTCAGCGCGTTGATGCTGCGGAAGAGAACCTCAGCAGCTTCGAACTCGTCTTCGGTGTCAACCGTGGTGGACTCGATCGCGCAGCGGTCGGTGGTCCACTGGACTTCGGTGCCAGGGAAGGCAACTTCGCCGTTGTCACCCTTGATCGAGATCCAGACGAGGGAGTGAGCGACGTTCGCGATCGAGGGGTTGATCTCGACGCTGGTCGGGGCCGCAAAGATCTCGGCGGTCTCGGCGTCAGAGCCACAGACAACTTCGATCGACTGGGCGCCGCCGCCGTTGACGGCGAAGCTGAGGTCGAAGACACCCGGGTCGTCACAAGTGACGTCGACGACGATCACGCCTTCGCGCGAGGTCGGGGCAACATCACCGACACCCTCGCAGTCGTCCTGGACGTAGTCCTCGAACTGCGAAGCGACGAATTCGGTCGCGCCGTCGAGCAGAGCAGCGTCCTCAGCAATCGTGCCGAGGGTGTTGCAGCTGGTCGTGCCCTTGGCCTTAGCCTCGGCAAGCGCGTCGATCGCGGCATTGATCGTGCTGGTCTTGATCGAGCACTGGTCGTTCAGGACCGGCACGAGACCGCAGTCAATGTCGAAGTCGTTGTAGGGGAAGCTCCAGGTCGGGCCGCCGCCGTTTTCGCTGCCCTGGGACTCGCCCGGTGAGGGCTGCTGACAGGCAACAACACTAAGCGGGGGGAGGCCGGAGCAGACTTCGCCGCGGTCCAGGCCATCGAGGATGAAGGCCTTGAACTCGGTCTTGTTCGCAGCGATGGTCTTCGCGAGGATCTCGGCATCGGTCGGGCCACAAACGTTGCCCTTGTTCAGCAGCGCGACGTCGTTGAGGAAGTCCGTCTGCGGAATCGAGGCGCCGTTGAGGCTCGTGATGTCGCTGTCGCCACCGTCGAAGTCGTTCAGGTCGACGTCAATGGTGAGCTCGTTTTCGAAGCCGTTGACGACCCACGCCTGGTAGTAGACCTTCTCGCCCTCTTCGATGAAGAGCTTGGGGGCCTTCGTGGCGTCCAGGCCGTCAGCAATAGCACAGATGTCGCCGTCAGCGGCGGACGCTACAGGGATGCTCGGGCCGATGCTTCCCAGGAAACCCAGGAAGCCAGCCGCGATTACCGCCGGCAGCAGTGCCTTTCTGATGAATTTCAAAGTTGATTCCTCCTTGCGTGCAAGCCGCGTTTGGTTCCGCCGTAGCGGTCACCGAGGATGGTTCATTCTGTTGGCCCGGGTCAGATTCGTACTCTGCGTCGCCCTCGGCCGAGATTGCAGCTGCAACGCCGAGTGCTGGTACTGAAGCCGGGTGTCCCTCAGTGAATCCCCTTTCCCAATCAAATTGACGCGATCCGCAGGGGATCGGTCGCAGAGGAAAACGCAGGAGGGGAACCGGAGGTTAACGATTTCCGCGAAGTTTTTTCGCTTTTTTCTTTTCGGCGATTATGCTTCACATAATACGCATGTAACGCGATATAACAGCGTCTATCAGGGACTCCCCCAGACCTTCGAAAGCCTCGGCAACGGCGCACGGGCGGGTCTGCTACCATGAACAACGGCGCTGGCGGGCGTCGGGATTCCCCCTTTTGACAAACAGAAGACCACCTGCTTCCCCCACTGGATTGCCGCGTCCACGCCGACGCGAGTTCCCCGCCCCACTGACGCAGCCTCTCAACCAGGGGGCCGCCGCTCGTGGGCCGGTGCGCGAGCGCGTCGCTCCACCGCAGCGCGTCGCCGCTCCTCCGCCCGAGCCGGAACCGTATTACGACGACGACGAAGACGAGTTCGACGGCTACGAGCCACACCACGAGTCCTTCTTACGCAACCCGTACGTCCTGGCCGCGATTGCGGTTACCGCAGCGATCGTCATGGCAATCGTTGTCGTGGTGATGGCGGGCGGCGGCGGCTCGGGCAGCGGCGGCAACCCGGCGGCAATCTCGACCGAAGACCCGCTGACGCCCCGTCCCAGCGGCGCAGTGGTGGAGTCGATCGCGGCGGCGACGGTGCGCGAGGGCCCCGGCAGCGGTGGTGAGCTCGGCTCGCTGCCTCGCGGACAAAAGGTCACCGTGACGGGCCGGGACAGCGACGCGAAGTGGTTCCAGATCGTCTTCCCGCAGAACTCGACGCTGCGCGGCTGGGTGCCCGCCTCCGCCCTCAAGGTCGCCGACCTCAACGTACAGAGCATCGCGATCGCCTCGGTGACGCCGATTACGCGGTCGACGTTGCCGCCAACCCGGGCGCCGGTGGTGATCGCGACGGAGGCGGCAACATCGACGCCGGCCGCGACGAGCACGCAGGTCGCCGGGCCGGACCTGGCAGTAACGATGACCTGCGCGCCCGGGGCGACGGTGTCGGTGACGATCCGTAACGCCGGCGCCGCGGCAGTGCAGCAGCCGGCGAGCATCTCGGTCTTGATCGGCGGTGCGGTGCGCTCGACGAACCAGGTGAACCTGAACCTGGAGCCGAACGCGTCGATAACCGTCCCGACGGACCAGGTGGTGACAGCGCCGACGACCTCGGTACAGGTGGCACTGCAGGGCGCCGCAGACATCGATCCGTCTGACAACTCGGCGGTATGCACGGTACAGAGCAGCACGACGGTAACGCCTGCCGCTTCGACGCCGGCAACCTCCACGCCAGCGGCCAACACGCCCACGGTGGGGCCGACGCTGACGGCAACCCCTGTCATCCCGACCGTCAGCCCCTAAACTGGGGCGATGACCGAAGACGAGAGCGACGCAGGGGCAATCCGCCGGAGCATGGCGGCGAGCCGCACCCGGCTGCTGGAGACGATCCGCGGCGTGACGGAGGAGCAGTTCAAGCGCCGTCCGGTCGAAGGCGGCCGCTGCATCGCGGAGCTGCTCGCCTTGCAGCTGGTCTCTGAGAAGCTTCGGGCGGAGCGCATCCGCATGGCACTGACAGAGGACGGTATCGAGGTGGCGCCATCGGACCCGGAGACGCAGGCCCAGGTGGCGCGCGCCGGCCGAATCGCGCCGGTGCCGCAGCTGATCCACGGCCTGCTGGCGGCGCGTCGGGAGCTCGAGCGCTTATTAGATGAAGCAGCAGCGGTCGAAGGGGGCCTCGAGCGGGCGATCATGCATCCGCGGGAAGGGCGCCAGACCGTGGGCTTCCTGCTCAGCCGCAAGGTAGCGGCGCAGGAGCAGGCGTTCGTCGACGAGATTGAGGCGCTGAAGGCACTGGTCGCGGTCCAGAGCTGAGCCTTCATTATTAACGTTTCGCCACGTGCCCGCTTCGCCGCAGGATCGATGCTTCTCTCCCTGATATTTCTCGTAAGATCGGACCCGTGAGCCAGGACGTTACCGAGCGAGAGCTGCAGTTCGAGACGCACGACCTCGAGGCCGTCGACGGCTGGATCCGTTCGCAGCCGCGCCACGCCCAGCTCAGCTTTCGGAGCACGGGCGAGAAGATTCAGCACGACACCTACTTCGACACGACGGACTGGGCGATCTATCGCGGCGGCTACTCGCTGCGGGTGCGGCGGCGCGGTGAGGCGGCCGAGGCGACGCTCAAGGCGCTGGGCAAGGCGAAGAACGGGTTCCACAGCCGCCGGGAAATCACGCAGCGGCTACCCGACGCTGCCGGCGCATGGGAGACGGCGGGCGAGGTGACAACGCGTGTCCAGGCGATGACCGCGGGCAAGCCGGTGCGGCCCCTGTTCGAGATCGTCAACCGGCGACGCACGGTCGCAATCGAGCGCGACGGCGTCGAGCTTGCCGAGATCAGCCTCGACGACGCGCAGATACTCGTGGACGGCACGGCGAGGCGGACCTTCGCGCGGGTCGAAATCGAGGAGTCGACAGCAGGCGGGCTCGAGCAGGCAGAGAGCTTCATCGAGGCGCTGCGTGAGGCGGGCGGCCTTTTACCGACCGACACGTCGAAGTTCGAGCTGGGACTGGTGACGGCAGAGCTCCAGGCGGGCCAGGGGTTCGACCTCGGCTACGTCGTTCTTTCGCCCGAAGCATCCTCGGGTGAATATGCCTACGCCCTGCTGCGCAAGCTGTTCACCGCGATGCTGAACCATGAGCCGGGCACGCGACTCGGCGAAGACCCGGAAGAGCTGCACGACATGCGCGTGGCGACGCGGCGGCTTCGCGCGGCGATGAGCACGTTTCGCGACGTGCTGCCGGCGCGCTTCGAGCGAATGCGGGCGGAGCTGAAGTGGATCGCCGGCTGCCTCGGCGAGGTCCGTGACGTCGAAGTGCAGCTCGAGTGGCTGGAGGCAATTCAGCGGCAGTCGGGCTGGGAAGACGCGACGGCCGTCGGCCCGTTGATCGAGGAGCGGCGCGAACGCTGGTCGGTCGAGCGGACGCGGCTGCTGGAAGCGCTGAACAGTGAGCGGTACCGGGCACTGGTCGACGACCTGACGGCGATGCTGCGCGAGGGCGACGAGGGCCAGGGTGCGGCAGCTGCGCCGGTACGGCAGTACGGGCGCAAGGTCCTGCGCAAGCGGCACCGGCATTTCAAGCGCGAGGTCTCAGACCTGACGCCGGAGTCTGACCCCCATCTGTACCACCTCGCCCGGATCCGGGCGAAGAAGCTGCGCTACGCGGCCGAGGCGCTGACGGAGGTCTACGGCGAGCCGGTGACAGGCCTTGTCACGGCGATCAAGGCGGCGCAGGACCTGCTCGGCGAGCACCAGGACAAGGCGGTGGCGATCGGCTGGCTGCGGCAGACGGCGCTCTCGGACCGGGCGTGGCCTCCGCTGACGCTGGTGCGCCTCGGCGAGCTGGCGGAGGGCAGCCGGTACCGGATGGCGGAGCTGCGGCGGGAGTGGCCTGAGACGTTCGCCGCCGTCGAGAAGCAATGGCGGCAGCTGCGCCGGGCGACGCGCAAGGGCGGCAAGCCGCGGGAGAGCAAGAAGCCGGTCGAAGAGGCGCCGCCGTCGGTTGCGGTGCAGCGGCCGCTGTCGATCTTCCGGCGGTTCTTTACGCGAGGGTAGGTGGCGGCCGCTACTTGCCGGGACGGGGCGTCTTCGTGGGGGTGCGCCCTCACCTCAGCCCCTCCCAGGGGGCGAGGAAGGCCTGCTCGCGCGATGCTCTCGGGCCGTTGAGGTTGGGCGTCGTTGGTTGCGGCGGCGACGGGAGCGAGTAGAGGCGCTGCGGTACCCCCGGTTGAAACCGAGGGCTTACGATGCGTCGTTTCCCCATGATGACGATTGTCGGATGAGGCGCTGTGCTCCCCCTGCTTAAAACCGGGGTCTTATGTCGCGTTGTTTCCCAATGCTAATTGTCAGACGAGCCATCCCGATGCCCCGGTTTCAACCGGGGTGACAAGCACCCCAGATGGTTTTCGAGCAGCGGGGGTGCTGCAGGTCTAAAGACCCGCAGCTACGTCCGTCTGGTGGCCGGAGCGGCATCGGTTAGAAGGGCTGGAAGAGCTCGATGGGGTTGCCGGAGGGGTCCTCGACGAGGCACTGCTTGCCGCCGTTGCCGGTGACGATCTCGTTGCGGAAGCGGGCGCCGGAGGCTTTGAGTTTTTCGACCGCAGCTTCGAGGTCTTCGAACTCGAGCTGGATGCGGTTCCAGCCGCCGGGCTGCGGGACCTGGCCGTCGGGCATCGACTGGCCGGCGCCGCCTGCACCGGGGCGGTTGAGGAGGATACGCAGGTCGCCGCGCGAGAGGGCAGCGAAGCCGGGCGCAGGGTGCATGTCGACGTTGAAGCCAAGGTTGTCCCGGTAGAAGGGGACGGCGGCATCGACGTCATTGACGATGTAGCGGACGCTGACGGTGCTCATGATGATGGCTCCTTTGATGCTTGATCGCGCCGGGTCTGTCCCGGGAAGCGGGTGAAGGGCAGGGCCTCGCCGGTCTCGAGGAGGCTCTTGAGGCTGGAGATGATCGCGGGCCAGCCGTAGCGGGTCGACTCGTGCGTGACGCCGCCGGGGTCGAAATGGTCGTGGGTCAGGGTGAGTCTGATCGCGAAGTCCAGGGGCTCGATCTCGAAGGTGACGCGCGAGGGCTGCTCGGCCCGGTGCGCTTCGTCCATCTGCATCTGCATCGTGTAGGAGAGGAGGCGCGGCGGCTCGGCGACGAGGACTTCGCCCCGCCAGCCGACGGCGCCGTCCTCGCGCTGCCAGCTCACTGCGGAGCCGGTCTGCCAATCAGAGGTGACGCGGCCGCCGCCCCAGTATTGACGCGTGAACTCGCCGTCGGTGAGGGCCTGCCAGAGCTTCTCGGGCGTGGTGGCGATGTAGCTGACGTAGACGTGGTCGGGCTTGTTCATGCGTCTCCCTCGACGGGGGCTTCTTGAAGGGCTTCTTTGAGGAGCGTAAGGGCCTGGACCTGCTGGGCTTCGTACTTGCCGATCCAGCGGTGGTAGATGTCGGCGATGGGGACGGGATTGAGGTAGTGGAGCTTCTCGCGGCCGCGGCGCACGGTGACGACGAGGTTGGCGCCTTCGAGGACGTCGAGGTGTTTCATGACTGCCTGACGGGACATCGCCATGTGTTCGCAGAGCTCCTTCAGGGTCCGGCCGTTGGCGGCGTGGAGACGATCGAGCAGCTCGCGTCTGTTGGGGTCTGCCAGCGCTTTGAAGACTTCATCCACAACGGTTGGCGGGAGTTTAGGTAACTCTTTGGTTACCTGTCAAGGTCCGTGTGGGCCGGACGGTGCCGGGACTCCTACCTGCAGCCGCTTCGCTATTCGGCCGCCGTGTTCGGGCTGCTGGACTTAGAAGTCACTTCTCGCCCGGCCGGACTGCCCTCGCCTGACGGAGCACTGAATTCCCCTTGGGCGTAAGCTGCAGGTGGATCTCCCGGTGATCAATTGCGGACACGTACTTGCCTATGAGACCCCCGTCGATAAGCCTGGTGACGAGCCGGCTAGTTCCGGACCTGCTGATGCCGATCTCACCCGCAAGATCCGAAGGCCGGACTGGCTCGGGCGATTGCTGGACCAGGAGCAGGGCCTCATAGTCGGTCACGCTCAGCTGAAGCCGCGCCAGCTCTTCATTGAGCTGCTTCAGTACACGCCGGTAGTAGCGGACGTGCGCGAATGGATCAACGCGAGAAATTGTTTCGACCATTACCGCCGCCTCCGCGCCGCGAGTCCAGGCGTCGTGGCCGGGGGCAATCCGATAGACCATCCCGGAAGAGATGTCCTGCTCCGTCCCGTCATCGTGCTTGACGTGCAGGCCGCCGGAGATCAAGTAGCCAACATGCTCGCCCTGGCAGCTGTCGGTATGAACGAGTGGCTTGATGCACTCGGACCATCGCCAACCAGGTTCCAGTGTGTAGCGCCCGATCTATCCTCCTGCGATGGAAAGAAGTTCAATTCGAGTCTTCGCCGGCGTTCGGGTCTCATCGGGGGCGCTAAAGTGGCGTGCTTCGACACCAGGCATCGGTTACCTCCTGGATACCTGAATCGTGGTTGATCGACATCGGCGAGCGTGATTTCAGATGTTCAGCCCTCTCTACACGAGCAGGTTCCACCACCTCAGTCGCCCACAGCGGAGCCCGCAATCGCGGCTGAGGCAACGGGCGCCGGCCAAATCCGATTCACAAAACGCGGCAACAGCTGAGCCAGGACGACGCCGATGCCGAAGACGATCGTGAAGACCACCAGCGCGTCTCCCAACGACGCCATCAGCGCGCCATCGCTCGAAGTCTCCCGGGCCCGCTCGATTGCGAACGCGCCCAGGCCCTGCCCGACGACCGTACCGAGGCTCGTGCTGACGAGGTTGATCGTCGGCGCTAGATGGAGGCGCTCGTCCGGCAGCGCCGTGTAGATCTGACGCAGGTTCGCCGTTTGCATCACCGCCTGACCGGCGCCCCAGAAGAGCAGCACGCCCATAACGAACTGAAGTGGCGGGGACGCCCCGAATGAGGCTATGGCGAACTGGCCACAGACGCTCACGACGGCCGCGGGCAAGATCACCCGCGGGCTGCCGAAGCGGTCGGCGAGGCGGCCGCTGAGCGGACCGGCCGGCGGCCTTGGCAGCGTCTGAAACAGGAGGATGCTGCTGGCGTAGGCGGCGGTCCAGTTGAAGCCGTCGATGAACATGAAGGGCAGCATTAGAAGGACGACGCCATTCGCGAAGCCGAGCATCATCGCCTGAGACGATGCAACGGAAACGTTGGGCATCCGGAACAGCCGAAGATCGAGGATCGGCGCCTTCACCTTGAGCTCCACCACGGTGAAGGCGATAAGGCAGCCGACGCCGACGATGCCGAGAGAAATCGCCTGAATCCCGCCTCCCAACCCGCGGACGACGAGCTGCATCGCCGTGATGAAGCAGATCATGCCGGTCAGCATCAGCACGCTGCCGAAGACGTCGAGGTCGCGAAGCCGCGGCCGCTCCTTCGCCGGTGGCAGCTTCGGCAGCCAGAGATACACCAGCGGCACCATTAGCGTGTAGAGCACCATTGACGTGAGGAAGAGGTAGCGCCAGCCGATGTAGTCGACGAAGAAACCGGTAAGGGGCAAGGCAACCAGCAGACCCAATCCCTGGCTGAGGCTGTTATAACCAACCGCCTTGCCGCGCTCGCTGGCCGGAAAGCCGCCGATACCGACGACCTGCAGGATGATCCAGGGCAGGCAGCGGGCCGAGCAGGAGAGGAACCGCGTAAGGATGAAGATGTAGATGTTTCCGGTGAGGAAACTTACAGCCATGATCAGCACGTCGAGGACAAGGCCGAGGACGACGAGCTTCCGGCGGTCGAAGAGCGTGGTGACGGCGCCGAGGGCCATCATGCTACTGGGCAGGGCGATCTGATAGGCAATGACCACCCAGACGGCGGTCGTCACGGGGATGCCGAAGTCCTTCATGATCGCCGGAAGGGCAAGCTGCAGACCGCCTACCGTCAGCGTCATCATGACGAACGAGTGCGCCATGAACAGTAACAGCGCTCGGACGTGGACGGGCCCCGGGGTCAGGATCGACATGACAGTCCTCGATTAGAATCAGTTTCGACGGACGATACGCTCTGCGGTCACACAGTCACGGCTCGGTGGTTACACAGCGCCTGCTTTTCTCCCGTCCCGCAGGTGACGTATGATCGTGAACGGACAATCGGAGGCGGCTCCGATTACCGGCACACTATAAACGGAGACTCGTCCGTTTCGTCAAGGGCTATTCGGTGTCACAAACGATCAAGAGCAGCCAACTGCGGGTAGACGCTCAGCGAAATCGCGACGCACTCCTTCGTGCGGCGATGGAGGCATTCACCCAGGACGGTGAAGAGGTCGCCCTCGAAGCGATCGCTTCGAGGGCGGGCGTCGGCGTTGGGACACTCTATCGCCATTTTCCTAACCGGGAGGCGCTCATCATCGCCGTGTACCAGCACGAGGTTGACTCGCTGTGTGGGGCAGCGGCCGCGCTGCTCGAGACGCAACCGGCCGACGCGGCACTCGAGGGCTGGGTGGCAGCGTTTGTCAACTACATCGCGAAGAGGAGAAGCATGGGAGATGCGCTGCGTTCGGCGGTCGCGTCGGACTCTCCGTTGTTTGCAGAAACCCGGCGGCGGCTCATCGAGGCCCTCCGGTTGCTCATGGAAGCGGGCGCAGCAGCGGGCACGGCACGAGCGGACGTCGACGCGGAGGACGTCCTGTGCATCATGAGCTCGATCTGGCACCTTCTACCCGATGGTCCTCACTGGCGAGAGGACGTAGGCCGGAGACTGGACCTCGTACTCGATGGTCTCCGCTACGGTGCGCATCAGCGCGCGTAAGCCGGCCCACTAGAAACACAGCAACGACCGAGGGTCGATCAGCCTCGTGTCCACCTCGATGGCGCCTTGCGATTTGTCGCTCAGGCGCCGGGGCCGTACTCCTGCCGCTTAACGCAGGCGGCGGAGGACGCGGGGCGGGAGGTACCACACGAGGGTGGCGCCGCCGCTGAGGCTGAGGTGCGGGAGGCTGAGCTTGACGACGCCGCCCTTCTTCAGCTCGTCCCAGGGGGCGCGGCCGAGGAGGGAGGCGGCGAAGCGGCTGATGTGGGGCTCGTGGCCGACGAGGGCGATGGCGTCGAGCTCGCTATAGGGCTGGAGGGCGCCAATGAGGGAGCCGGGCTCACCGCGGACGAGGGCATCGAAGCGGAGGGGGCTGGGCCAGCCGGCGTCTTCGAGGATAGAGGCGGTCTGCCAGGCGCGCTTGTAGGGACTCGACAGGACGGCATCAACGTCAGGGACGAGGCTGACAAGGCCGCTTGCTGCTCGCTCGAAGCGGCGGATACCTTTCTTCGTCAGAGGACGCAGGGAGTCGTCCGGCCAGCGCTCGGGGTCCCGCTCACCTGCGATGCCATGGCGGACAAGGTAGATATCCATGCAAGTTGCCTTTCCTGCTGCCAAGCGAACCGGCGTTGAGAACGGTAGGATAGAGCCAGTCTAACGGAGAACCCGTGGCCGGGAACGCTCCGTCTGACGGCACTTCCGGTTCGGCCGCAGGAGCACTGCGGGTTCGTCAAAGACCGTATGGAAGTTCGCCTTTCAAGCGATATACGGGGCGGGAAGTATGAGCACGGTTGACGAAGTAAAAGCGCGGCTCGACATCGTCGAAGTTGTGGGCGGCTACGTGCGGCTCCAGAAGGCCGGCCGCTACTTCAAGGGCCTGTGCCCCTTCCACACCGAGAAGACGCCCTCATTCGTTGTCTACGCGGACCGGCAGAGCTGGCACTGCTTCGGCGCATGCGGAACCGGCGGCGACGTGATCTCCTTCGTCTCGAAGAAAGAGAACCTCGATTTCAGCTCAGCCCTCCGGCTGCTGGCGGAACGCGCCGGTGTCGAGATGCGCAGCGACGGCAAGCGCCGGGAAGAGATCCGGACGCTCCAGGACGCGAATGAGGCGGCGGCGGTGTACTTCCATAGCCTGCTGGGCGGCGCATCGAACGCGCGCTCTTATATAGAAGAACGCGGCCTCAACGACGAGGCGGTAAACGACTTCATGCTCGGCTATGCGCCGTCGGGCTGGGAGACGCTACGCACGCACCTGAACAGCAAGGGCTTCAAGGACGAGATGCTGATCGAGTCGGGGCTGCTGATCGAGAGCGAGCGCGGCGGCTACGACCGCTTCCGTAACCGGCTGATGTTCCCGATCCGTGACGACCGGGGCCGCGTCGTCGGCTTCGGCGGACGGATCCTGCCCGACACGAATATGGGGACAAATGATAACGCCCCGAAGTACATGAACACGCCACAGTCGCCGATTTTCGACAAAGGCGGACTGCTGTATGCGCTGGACCGGGCGCGCGAGAGTATGCGTCAGTCAGGCACAGCAGTGATCGTCGAAGGGTACATGGACGTGATCGCGGCGCATCAGTACGGCTTCCGAAACGTGGTCGCCTCGATGGGGACGGCGCTGACCGACCGGCAGGCGACGCTGCTGCAGCGCCAGGCCAGCCGGGTCGTCCTCGCGATGGACTCGGACGAGGCGGGCAGCGCGGCGAACCTGCGCGGCGTCCAGGTCGTGGCGGCGGCAACCGCCCGCGGGACGTCGCAAACGCGAAAGCAGCCGCTGGATATTCGGGTGCTGGCGCTGCCGCAGGGCAAGGACCCGGACGAGCTGATCCGCGCCGACCCGGGCGCCTGGCCGCGGGCGGTAGAGACGGCGAAGCCGGTCGTCGACCACCTGCTGGCGGTGACGAGCGCGGGGCTGGACCTGTCACAGCCGCTGGCGCGCTCACAACTGGTGAACGAGGTGCTGCCGGTGATCGCCGAGGTCGAGGACCCGGTGCTGCAGGCGCACTACCTGCAGCGCCTGAGCCGGCTCTCGCGCACCAGTGAGGAATCGCTGCGCCGGGAGATGCCGCGGCGGGCACGGGCACAGCGCCGGGAGACGATGCGGGAGGCAGAGGGCCTGGCGCCTGAAGCCGCTTCGCTGCGTCCGGCACAACGGCTGCGGGAGAAGCGCGAAGAATATTTGCTGGCAATGCTCTATCGAATGCCGGAGATTTCCCACCTTGGAGCCGAAGTTGATAGTGAGCTCTTCAGCCTGAGTGAGAACCGGGAGCTCTTCCGGCGCTGGCTCGACGCAGAGCCGACGACCGAGGAATCAGACGAAGACAACGGGCTATTTGCTCACTATATGGAGGTGCTAGATACGCGATTGGTAGTCACTGAAACGGCGCAGGTAGAGGCCGCGTTCTTAAGTTGTGTGGCCTTCCTTGAAAAGGCTAGAATGAGGGCGGTCAAGGAGGCCAGCGCCCTGGCCCTTGCCGAAGGAGAGGCAGGGGTGCGGCCGGGGCAGGTTGCAACAATCGCCCTCGCGAAATACGAGGCAGGCAGTACTGAGGATGCTTCCGAGGACGACGAGCTTGAAGCCGTGGCGTCCCTGCTCCTCCGAGATACGATTGCAAGCCTGAACCTCCATCGCAGAGACGATCAGACATCCGCCGACCCCGACCATTCAGGACTACGTTCGTCCCGGCAGAACCCGTAGCGAGCTGCGGTGAAACTGCTTTGGCTTGACTACGGCTGCGAGGGAGAAAGCGGACTTTTACGAGTCCCTTCCATCCGAAACAGCTTCCGACGAAACCGGAGACATGCTGATGACAAGTGATGTAGGCGTCGCCGACGAATCCTTCCGGAAAGTCGCTGACATGATCGAAAATCGCAACCGGGACAGCTCCGATATCTGGTCTGAGCCAGACATCAAGCAGTCTGAGGACGCGGAAGAAGAGCGAGAGGCCACCCAGTCCGCCGCCGCTGCGCTGGAGGACCAGGAGGGCATCGACGACCCGGTTCGCATGTACCTGCGGGAGATCGGCAAGGTCTTCCTGCTGTCAGCCGCGGACGAGAAGCACCTGGCCCGCCAGATGGAAGAGGGCCAGCACATCGAGGCGATCGAGGAGACCTGGCGCGGTGTCAACGGCACCAGCCCGTCGAACGTCGAAATCGCCCTGATGCTGCTCGACGAGCTGTGGAACCTGAAGCCGGTCCTGGACCAGGCGATCAAGCACCTCAACCTCCCGGAAGAAGCACTGCTCGCCGAGCGCGTTGCCGACCCGGCGCTGCGCTCGCTGATCGACGCCGAGATGGGCATCGAGTTCATGGAGAGCGTGGCCAAGGAGCTCAGCATCGAGCCCGAGGACGCTGCCCGCTCGATCGTGCGCCTGTCGATCGTCACTCACATCCTCCGCCCCGACCTGGTGGCAGCGATGGCCGCCGCCGCCGGCGAAGAGGCGCTGCTACCGCCGCACTTCGAGTCGAAGATCGTCCTCGCAGAGTGTGAGGGCCCTCTCAGCGACCACTTCAACAAGCTGAAGCGCGACGGCCTCGCAGCGGAGAAGCGGCTGACGGAGGCAAACCTTCGCCTCGTCGTTTCGGTTGCGAAGAAGTACATCGGCCGCGGCATGTCGCTGCTGGACCTGATCCAGGAAGGCAACATCGGCCTGATCCGTGCGGTCGAGAAGTTCGACTACCGCAAGGGCTTCAAGTTCTCGACCTACGCGACATGGTGGATCCGCCAGGCGATCACGCGCGCGATTGCCGACCAGGCCCGCACGATCCGCATCCCGGTCCACATGGTCGAGACGATCAACAAGCTCGTCCGCGTCAGCCGCCGCCTGGTGCAGGAGTACGGCCGCGAGCCGACGTCCGAGGAGATCGGCCGGGGCATGGAGATTGCGCCGGAGAAGGTGCGCGAGATCATGAAGGTCTCGCAAGAGCCGGTGTCGCTCGAGACGCCGATCGGTGAGGAAGAAGACTCCCACCTCGGCGACTTCATCGAGGACCCGGTTGCCCTCGCGCCGGCGGACGCTGCCGCCCACCAGCTCCTCAAGGAGCAGGTCATGGACGTGCTCGCCAGCCTCGCTCCCCGTGAGCGTAAAGTGCTGGAGCTTCGCTTCGGCCTCGAGGACGGCCGCAGCCGCACCCTCGAAGAGGTCGGCCGCGAGTTCCACGTGACGCGCGAGCGCATCCGGCAGATCGAGGCGAAGGCGCTGCGCAAGCTCCGCCACCCGTCGCGGTCGAAGAAGCTGCGCGACTACCTCGAGTAGCACTTAACAGTCAGGTTTCAGCTATCAGCAACGAGCGGCCCCGATGGGGCCGCTCGTTTTACTGGTCAGTACGGCGGCGCCTGCCGTTATGTCATTTTCCCGATTCCGGACGGCCTGCGCGGCGGGACAGGAGCAGACTCACAAAGCGGTCTTCGGTCGCGACGAAGTCGGTGAAGAGCGCGTGCTTCTCCTGGTGGAGGCCCTCGAGCCGGGCGAGGTCATTCAGGGTGGCCGGGCGCTCGAGCATCTCGTTGAGCAGGCGGTCGAGACGGCCCCTGGTGACGTCGAGTTTGTCGAAAAAGCGCTTGCGGGCTTCGATGTAGTTCAGGAGTTCGGCATCAGGATTCATCGAGGTCCCTCCTCGGTGCCTGGGCATTTATTTCAGGAAGCAGCAAGCAGGCTAATGATGGCAATAAGCAAAACGTACACGCCAAGCCCCCACATGGCAACGGTGAGTACACCGGCAATTCGGGAACTCGTCCTCAGGTGTGGCTGATACATCGTGACCTCCTCGATGGCTGAGTAGTACCAGCTTCGCATCGAGAAGATGCAGGGAATCGAACGGAAGAACCTGCTGCAATTACAGGCACTTTGTTTCTCTATTCGCGGCATGTAACCGTTAACGGGCAAGCGTTATCAACGGAGTACAAGTTGGTGAAACGCGTGAAAGGGACCGCCCTGAGGCGGTCCCTTTCACAGTGGTCTCCGATGGCGGGCCGTGGGGAGAGGCAGCCAGGCCACCGGCGACGGTAACTTCTCGTAACGATCGGAGTATCCCGCACCAGCGCTATCGGGCGGTTAACGCTGGTAAATGGGAGGTAAAAGGCGACCCGCCGGATATAGTGTGGCGGTCCTTTGCAGGTCCGCCACACTGTGCAACCGCCGGGGGAGCGGGTAGCAAGCGTGCGAACCAGGCC
>JBFWZE010000077.1:0-15939 GCA_050185685.1 Dehalococcoidia bacterium | reverse complement strand
GCAGATGTACCGGCGGACGCCCTGCACGTCGCGCGCTGGTACAGGTAAGATGCGGCTGGATCCGGAGGCAAACCATGACGCTACCCGAGCGAATGAAGTTCGGTATTTTCCTCGCCCCTTTTCACGAGCTTGGGGAGAACCCAACCCTCGCAATCCACCGCGACCTTGAGCTTATCGAGTGGCTCGACCACCTCGGTTATGACGAAGCCTGGGTCGGCGAGCACCACAGTGCGGGCTGGGAGACGATCTCCTCGCCCGAGGTGTTCATTGCCGCCGCGGCGGAGCGGACGAAGCACATCAGGCTCGGCACCGGCGTCTCGTCGCTGCCCTACCACCACCCACTGATCCTCGCCGACCGCATCGTCCTGCTCGACCACCTCACCCGCGGGCGCTTCCAGTTCGGCGTTGGCCCGGGCGCCCTCTCATCCGACGCGCTGATGATGGGCATCGAGCCGGTGACGCAGCGGCCGCGCATGGAAGAGGCGCTCGACGTGATCATTCGCCTCTTCACCGAGGTCGAGCCTTTCACCTGCGAGAGCGACTGGTTCACGCTGCGAAACGCCCGCCTCCAGCTGCGCCCCTACACAAAGCCTCACCCGAAGATCGCGGTCGCTGCCGTCCAGTCGCCCGCCGGCATGCGTCTCGCCGGCAAACACGGCGCCGGCATCCTGACCCTCGCGCTGCCTCGCGGCGAGAAGCGCGAGGGGGCGTTGAAGGAGTACTGGGCGATCGCGGAGGAGTCTGCTGCCGAGCACGGCAAGACGATGGACCGAAACGAGTGGCGAATCGTCATCCACTGTCACCTCGCCGAGACTCGCGAGCAGGCGATCGCGGAGACCCGGGTCAAAGCCGGCAAGTACTCACGCGGCTACTTCACCGATACGCTCTCTCACGACGACCCGAACCCCGACATCCCGCAGGAGGACATCCTCCCGTGGCTGGTCGAGCAAGGTTCCTGGTGTGTCGGCACGCCGGACGACCTCATCGCCTTCATCGAGATGCTGGATGAGCGTAGTGGCGGCTTTGGCGGCCTCATGCTGCAGGCAGTCGAGTGGGCTGACCGCGAGGCGGTGCGCAAGAGCTATGAGCTGCTCGCCCGCTACGTCATGCCGCGGTTCCAGGGCGCCCTCACGGGCCTCGAGGCCTCGCAGCTAGACGTTTCCGTGAACTCGAAGCGGGTCCGCCAGATGCAGATCGAGGCGATTCAGGCCGCGCGCGGTACGCCTTCATCCTGAGCTGCCAGAGGCGATTGTTCGCTACCCCGGCGAACGGTAGCATTACGGTCGTAACACCTGATGTGATGAGGGAATGATGGAAGACGGATTCAGCAAGGTTGCGTCTCTCGCGGACGTGCCGGACGGCGAGATGAAAGCCGTCAACGCTCCGGACGGCGTGCAGGTCGCCATTGCCAATATCAAGGGCGAATTGTTCTGCTTCGAGAACATGTGCACGCACGAGGACGCGTCGCTGAACTTCGGCTGGGTCCTCTCGGACATCTGCCAGATCGAGTGTCCCCTGCACGAGGGTCGTTTCGACCCCCGCACCGGGGCTGCAACCCAGGCACCTGCCGAATACGCATTGAAGACGTACAACATTCGCGTCGAGGGCGACGACATCCTGGTCGGCCCGAAGAAATCCTGAGCCTGATAAGAGGAGAATTGCGTGGCTGACGTTAAGTACTTGCTCATCGGAGGCGGTCTGGCCTCCTTCCACTGCGCCAAGAACATCCGCCGCACGGACGCGGAGGGCAGCATCCTCCTCGTCTCAGAAGAGGACATTCCGCCCTACGACCGCCCACCGCTGTCGAAGGAGTCGATCCGCGGTGAGAAGAGCCGCGAGGACCTGATCTACGAGAGCGCCGAAAAGCTCGAAGAGCAGCAGATCGGCCTCAAGCTCGGTGCGAAGGTCGTTTCGATGGACCTCGCCGCCAAGAGCGTGAAGCTCGCAAACGGCGAGACGATCAGCTACGAGAAGGCGTTCATCGCCACCGGCGGCCGCGTCATCCGCATCCCGATCCCGGGCGCCGACCTCGAAGGCGTGTACTACCTGCGCGACCTCCCGGACGCCGAGGGCATCCAGGAAGAAGCCAAGACCGCGAAGAAGGCTGTCGTCATCGGCGCCGGCTTCGTCGGCCTCGAGACTGCTGCCTCCCTGACCCAGCTTGGCGTTCAGGTCACCGTCATCGAGGCAATGCCCCACATCTGGGCGCGCTTCGCCGACGAAGACCTCGCCGGCTTCTTCCAGGACTACTGCACAAACAAGGGCATTACCTTCGAGTGCAACGAGATGGTCACCGAAATCCGCGGCGACAAGAAGGCCCAGCAGGTCGTCACCAAGTCGGGCAAAGTCTTCGACTGCGACTTCGTCTGCGTTGGCATCGGCATCGTCCCCAACGTTGAGCTGGCGCGCGACGCGGGCCTTGCGGTCGAGAACGGCATCATCGTCAACGAATTCCAGCAGACCTCGAACGCGGACGTCTACGCTGCCGGCGACGTGGTCAACTACCACGACCCGGTCTTCAACCGCCGCCGCCGCGTCGAGCACTGGGGCCACGCCGAGTACGGCGGCCAGATCGCCGGCTACAACATGGCAGCAGGCAATGAGCGCGCCTACGACTTCCTCAGCTACGTCTGGTCGGACATCTTCGACCTCCGCCTCGAGTCGGCAGGCGACGAGAGTGAGCGCGACACCGTGATCATTCGCGGCAAGTTCGAAGACGCGAAGTTCACGGTCCTCTACCTCAAGGACGGCCAGCTCACGGCTTACCTCGCAGTCAACGGTGACATCCGCGAGTTCACGGTCTGGCGCCGCCTGATCCGTGGCAAGAACGACCTGCGCGGCAAGGAAGACCTGCTCAAGGACCAGACCTACAACGTCCGCGACCTCCTCAAGGCCACCGCCTAGGGGCTCGCAGCCTCGCGCAATTGAGCAGAGCCTGCTACGACAGGCCAGAGTAGACCAGAGAGGGCACCCAATCAGGTGCCCTCTCTTTGTTTCTCTTCAGACCTGGGTCAGGCGATCTTGCCCGAGGAACAGACTTGCACCGTCCGCGACTCCTAACGGCCTGGGCAACGGTCCGGCGCCCCTTCCATTGGTTCAACAGAACGCGAGCATCTGTTCGGATAGGGTAAAGGTCGTCCTGGCGCCTTAAGATCGAGTAACTCTACCGCCTGGAGCCTCTCGATGAGACGCGGACGACCGCCCTATCCCGAACTTCTTACGCCCCGCGAGCAGGAAGTTCTTGAGCTCATCGCCGAGGGGCTGACCAACGAGCAAATCGCCGAACGACTCGGAATCAGCTTCGGCGGGGCCAAGTATCACGTCGCGGAGATCCTCTCGAAGCTTGCCGTCGAGAGCCGGCACGAGGCGGTGCAGTTGTTCCGCAGCCGGCAGACGCGACGTTCTCGATTCGCGGCACTGACGCCGCTCCTCTTCTGGAGGCGAGAGGGTGGTTATGAGCCGGCGACAATGACGAAGATCGCTGTCATTGGCGCACTTGCCGTCGCGGCGATCATCGGCGCGTTTCTGGTCGCGCCGTCCTTTGGTTTACGAAATGACAACCGCGGTGCGAGAGACCCACTGGAGGCGATCAGCGCCGACATCGGCTTCGACGCCCAGGGGAACCTCGTCCAGCGCGGGCCGGCGAGTACGCTCGATTCGTACTACTACGAGGCAAAGGTTGAGACCGGACCGAGACCGTCCGCACCCGGCGACCGCCGCCCAGAGTCAGCCCAGCTACCGGAGCTGCACCCAACCCAGATCCGCTCCTGGTACCACGCCGGCGAAGGATCACGTTGGGATGCCCTCGACGGCACTCAGCTCGTCTACCGCCGAGTCGCCGACGAGGATACGCGCTGGGCCTACGAAGGGCAGTCGAACACGTACCAGCAGTACCCCTTATCCCTTGAAGACACCCGTAACGCTGAGGTGGGTCCTTTACCGCCGGGGGGAGTTGCCGGACTCTTCAATGCACAGGAATGGAAGCCCGCAGGACAGGAGGTCATCTCGGGCCGAATCACTCAGATCGTCGAGCGCACCGCGAGCGACCTGCTCGAGCGCATCTGGGTCGATACGGAGTACGACTTCGTCCTCAAGCACGAGTACAACGACAGAGTGAACCCCCATCGCATCACAGAGGTGACCCGAATCGAATACAACCGTGCGGTCTCATCGCAGGAACTCGCTCTCGACCTCCCGTCGGAGGCGCGAGAGCTGCCCACCGTGACGGGTCAGGTCTCGACGGGTGAGAGCCTCGGCCCGTTTGGCGGTCCCGGCGGACACGCTGTCTCGCCGAAAGGGATGCTGGATCTAACCTACGCGCCGGCCGGTCTTGGAGCGCAAGGCGCCGGAGGTACGTCCAGGCTGATCAGCCCGACGGAGACGATGACAGTGGGCTACGTGGTCTGGTATGCGCCGGAACACGACAGTCCCGCTTCGTTCGTCGTCACCCAGCAATACCGCGCGGGTGGTATGCCCCAGGGCATGGCCGTCGGCGACCCAGTCTCAGTACGAAACGGCACCGGCTACCGGGAGAGCATCCCCGGCGAAGAGCGCCTCGTCTTCGAGGCTGGTGACATCATCGTCACATTGACGAGCACGGCGCTGCCGTTCGATGAGCTGGTGAAGATTGCCGAGGGGATGCAGTAGACCTAAGCGGTCTCACCCTTCGTGAGGATGCGGTTGACCGTGTCGATCAAGCGGTCGGGGTCAAAGGGCTTCTCGATCGCGGCCTGCGCGCCGAGCTCAGCCTGGGCGGCACGGGCACCGTACGCTGACGCGATAACGACCGGGACCTTCACACCCCGCTGACGCAGCTCCCGATAGAACGTGCGTCCATCCATAACCGGCATCCGTAGGTCAAGGATGATCAGGTTGAAGTCCTGGTTCTCGGCGATCGTGAGACCCTCGGTCGAATCACCGCAAGTCACTACTTCGAACCCGGAGGTGCGGAGGATTGCCCGGAGGAGTCGGGTCAGGTTCACGTCGTCATCAACTACCAGGATTCGAGAGCCGGTTAACCGTTCACCCTCGGCCTGGATCGTCGCAGTCGTCTGTCTCATGAGCTGCGCGGGGCTCCTTCGATAGAAAACAGTTCTTCCTGTGCGGAACGAGATTCACCAGTGTGGTTCATCGAGTTCGCTGCCTGAATAGTAGAGTATCGCTGCGTACTGCGCATAACTACACTCTGTGCGCTCAACGCCGCCTCTGGAACGTATCTGAAACGATCACAAGATCTGCTTTTCGCCCTGGCGGCTACCGTACACTGAATGAGGATACTGAGGAGGTCTGAAGGATGGCAATCGCAACCCTGGCGAGTGGGTGCTTCTGGTGCACCGAAGCGGTCGTGCAGCGCCTGCGTGGCGTCGAGGCGGTAGTCTCGGGATACACCGGTGGCGCGAAGGCGAATCCCACCTACGAAGAGGTCTGCACGGGACGCACCGGCCACGCTGAGGCTGTCCAGGTGACCTTCGACCCTGCAATCATCTCCTACGAGGACCTGCTTCACGTCTACTTCAAGACGCATGACCCGACGACGTTGAACCGCCAGGGCGCCGACGTAGGGACGCAGTATCGGTCGGCAATCTTCTATCACGACGAGGAGCAGAAGGAGACCGCTGAACGCGTCATCCGCGAGCTGACCGAGTCGAAGGAGTACGACGCTCCGATCGTCACCGAAATCACTCCCGCCTCTGACTTCTACGTCGCTGAGGACTACCACATGGACTTCTACAACCGAAACCGTGAATACGGCTACTGTCGTGTCGTCATCGACCCGAAGGTGCAGAAGCTCTATAAGGAATTTAGCGGCGCCCTCGCCACCTGACGTGCTGGACATTACTGCTCAGCATTAAGAAGGGTCCCATCGCGGGACCCTTCTCGATGTTTGAGACTGCTCTCTAGTACTTGGAGACGTTGAGCTCCTCCATGTGACCGGAAACCATGTAGATCACCCGCTCGCAGATGTTCGTCACGCGGTCGGCGATTCGCTCCAGGTTGTGGGCAATCCATGTAACGTGGGTTGCCCGCTCGATCGTCTTCGGGTCGTTGATCATGTAAATGATGAGCTCTTTGTAGACCTGGTCGTAGAGCGCATCGACCTCGTCATCCCTCGCCGAAACCTGGCGTGCCAGCACGATGTCTCGAGTACGAAAGGCGATCAGGCTCTGATCGAGCATCGCCGCGGCGATCGACGCCATTCGCGGGATGTCGATGTACGGCTTGAGCGGCGGCTCGTCGGCGAGCATGATCGCCACCTTGGCGATGCCCTCCGCGTGGTCGCCCATGCGCTCCAGGTCGACGATGACGTGGAGGACGGCGACGATCGAGCGCAGGTCGCCCGCGAGCGGCTGCTGCGTCGCCAGGAGGTCCAGGCACTTCTCTTCCGTCTCGTAGCGCTTCCGGTTGATCTCGACGTCGTCGAGGATCACCTGGTGAGCGAGGGAAACGTCCCGGTTTCTCAGAGATTCGATTGAGCGGTCAATCGCACGCCCGACCATGCTCGCGAGGACGAGCATGTCTTCTTCGATTTCCGCGAGTTCTCGTTCGTACAGTACCCGCGCCATGTCTCCCTCGCTCCTAACCGAACCGACCGGTGATGTACGCCTCGGTGCGATGATCCTTGGGATTGGTGAAAATCTCCTTGGTCTCGCTGAACTCGATGAGTTCTCCCGCCCGGTCTTCAGCCATCATCATTACAGCGGTGTAATCAGACACACGCGCTGCTTGCTGCATATTGTGCGTAACGATGGCAATTGTGTAGTCCTGAGCGAGCTCTCGCATCAAATCTTCAATACGAAGCGTCGCAATCGGGTCCAGCGCACTGCAAGGCTCGTCCATCAGGATGACCTCTGGCTCTACTGCCAGGGCACGTGCGATGCACAGACGCTGCTGTTGGCCGCCGGAGAGCGCGAGTGCACTCTGGTTGAGCTTGTCTTTTACGTCGTCCCAGAGAGCCGCCCGGATCAGCGCCTTCTCGACAATCTCATCGATGCGGCCCTTGAACCCGTTCACGCGCGCACCGAATGCGACATTCTCGAACACCGACTTCGGAAACGGGTTCGGCTTCTGGAAGACCATACCGATGCGCTGTCGAACGCTCACCGGGTCCACGCGCTTGTCATAGAGGTTCGTGTCCTGGAACAAGACCTCTCCTTCCGCGCGGAAACTCGGGATCAGGTCGTTCATGCGGTTGAGGCATCGAATCATGGTGCTCTTACCGCAGCCCGAAGGGCCGATGAGGGCGGTAATGCGGTTGTTGGCAATACCGAAGTTGACGTTGCGAAGGGCGTGAAACGAGCCGTACCAGACGTTGAGACTCCGGACTTCCAGCTCGTAATGAGGTGCGGTAAAGGGATGATTCGGCGCTTTCTCTTCCATCGGCCTCATATTATCCGAGGGAAAGAGGTCTGAGAGACTTGGCGGTGTTGGCGCTGCGCCTGTGTCCTGGATCTCAGGCTTCACCATTTTCGGTTCCTTTCGAAGTAGTTGCGCAGGCCGATGGCAATTGCATTCATCGTCAATAGCAGAACAAGCAAGACAATGATGCCCGCGGCGGCCGTGTTCTGGAACTCGACCTGCGGCCGAGAGAGCCAGTTGAATATCTGGATTGGAAGTACGGTGAACTGGCTGCTCAACCCGCTCGGGTTAAACGGCACGAAGAGCAGCGCACCGAGCGTGATCAGGGGCGCCGTCTCACCTATCGCGCGGGAGAGAGCGAGGATGACGCCGGTCAGCATATTCGGAATCGCCGCCGGTAAGACCTGGAAGCGCACTGTCTGCCAGGGCGAGGCGCCGAGCCCGAGGGAGCCCTCGCGGATCGAGGGCGGTACGGCGCGGAGGCCTTCGCGAGAAGCAACGATGATGATCGGAAGCACCAGCAGTGAAATCGTCAGGCCGCCGGCGAGCACACTGCGCTCAAGTGCAAGCATGCGGACGAAGATCGCAAGACCGAGCAGACCGTAGATGATCGAAGGAACACCGGCGAGGTTATTGATGTTGGTTTCGATGACTTTCGTGAGCCAGTTCCGTGGCGCGAACTCCTCGAGGTAGATCGCCGCGCCGATGCCTACGGGGACCGCAAACAGCGCCGTAAGGCCCATGATCCAGAGGGTACCAAAGAGCGCTGCCTGGATACCGGCCCGGTCGGCGAATCGCGAAGGATAGCCACTGATGAAGTCCCAGCTCAGGCGGCCAAACCCGTCGCCGGCTACCGAAATCAGCAGAACGGCAAGAGCAACGATACCGAAGAGGGTCGCGCCAAGGGCTACAACGAAGAAGACCCGGCCCTTGAGCCGTCGCAGGGCCATCCTGCTGCTAATCGCGTTGAGATCGGCATTGACGGTCGTCATTCATACTCCTCCCGGAATTTCGCCAGGAGCCACTGGGCAGCGATGTTGAGGATCAAGGTACTGACGAAGAGCAACGAGCCAAGGGCAAAGATCGTGCTGTACTCGATCGTCCCTCGCGGAGAGTCGCCGAGGGCGACCTGAACGATGTACGCCGTCATCGTCTGCATCTGCTCGAAGGGGTTCCAGCTCAAATTCGGCTGATTACCGGCAGCAACGGCGACGATCATTGTTTCGCCTACCGCCCGCGACGCGGCCAGGATGCATGCAGCGATGATCCCCGAGAGCGCCGCTGGCAGGACCACCTTCGTGGCGACCTCAAAGCGGTTGCAGCCGAGACCGTAGGCACCTTCGCGCAGCGCTCGCGGCACTGCTCGCATCGCATCTTCACTGAGGGAGGAAATCATCGGGATGATCATGATGCCCATCACCAGCGCCGCTGCCAGTGCGCTGAAGCTCGTCTCCTGACCTAGAGGCATGAGGATCTGCGGAGAGATAAAGGTCAGGGCGAAGTAGCCGTACACAATGGTTGGAATACCGGCCAGGATCTCGAGGACCGGCTTGATGACGCCTCGCGTCCGCGGGCTGGCGTACTCGCTCAGGTAGACCGCAGCCAGCAGCCCAATGGGCACTGCTACCAGCAGAGAGAGGAAGGCGATCAACATGGTCGCGCTGAAGAGCGGCAACACACCGAAGCTCTTCTGAGAGAACGCTGGCGTCCATTCCGTCCCGGTCAGAAACTCGAGGACCGAGACTTCCCCAAAGAAGTGCAGCGTCTCTTCAAAGAGCACGAAGACGATGCCAAGCGTCGTGAAGATGGAGAGAATGGCGCAGGCGAAGAGGAAGGCATAGATCGGTGCTTCCCGTGCCTTCTGGAGGCTGCGTCTCTTCGCCTGTGAGGCGAGCGTTGCCCGGCCTGCGTGCGCTGCTTCTAATGTCATTGTGCCTCCGAACGTGAGACGTGAATGACCTCCACGTCAATTTCGCGGAGGTCATTCATATTCATACTAGGTGCGGACGCCTCGCACTAGGGCGCCGACAGGAGCGTTTGCAGCGTCGAACCGGCTGGGGCGTTCGCGTACATCGTCCCCGTCTTCAGCGTGGTCCAGCGCTTCTCAATCAGCGGGTAGAAGTTGTCTGGGAACTTGACGTACCCGACTTCCTCTGACAGCTTCGCCGCGTTCTTCAGGTAGAAGTCCACGAAAGCCTTCACTTCAGGCTTCTCGGAATCCGCCTTCTTCACGTAGATGAAGAGCGGTCGCGAGAGAGGAGCGTATGTGCCGTCGGTCACAGTCTTCGCGGTGGGCTCGACGCAGCCCTTGCCGCCGTCAACCTTCACATCCTTCAGCTTGCTGAGGTTCTCCTCGAGGTAGGCCAGGCCGAAGTACCCGAGCGCGTTCTTGTCGCTTGAGACACCCTGAACGAGGACGTTGTCATCTTCACTCGCAGTGTAGTCACCGCGGCTGTCCTTGGCCTTCCCGTTGATGACCTCGGTGAAGTAGTCGAACGTACCGGAGTCAGTGCCGGGGCCATAGAGCTTCAGAGGCGCGTCTGGGAAGCTCGAACGGACCTGGTTCCAGTTGGTGACTTTGCCCTGAGCACCAGGTTCCCAGATGGTTTTGAGCTCAGCTACCGTAAGGCACGCCGCCCAGGTGTTCTGGGGGTTCACGACGACAGCGAGGCCGTCATAGGCCACCGGGATCTCGACGTAGTCGATTCCCTTGGCTGCACAGGCGTCGATCTCCTTCTGCGAAATCGGCCGGGAAGCGTCTGATATCGAGGTTTCGCCATTGCAGAAGCGGCTGAAACCACCACCGGTGCCGGCGATGCCGACTGTTACCTGCACGCCCGACTGGACCTTGCGGAACTCTTCGGCTACCGCTTCCGTGATCGGGAAGACGGTGCTCGACCCGTCGATGGCGATGCTGCCGGACAGCTTCGGCGCTGGAGTGTTCGTCGGACCACTCGGGGTCTCCGCATCCTCGTCACTGTCACCACAGGCGACTGCGAAGGTCAGGGCGAGGACTCCAAGGGCGCCGACAGCGGCCAGCTTCAGCCACCTCGCGCCCCCTCTGGACTCTACCTTCTTGTGTAGCATTCTTGCTCGTTTTCCTTTCTTTTCTACAGAACCAGTGTGCTGGCGCCGGGTTAACGGGTTGTTAACGGGTGTAAAGGCAGGGTCAAACCGCTAGCAGCCCAGCAAATGGGCTGTGTCGTTGACGGCTCGGACCGCGTAGAGGTCGTTGTGATAGCGGACGGTCGAGACGGAGCTGGGTTCAGGGTTGAAGAAGTAGTCCCGCGGGATGTCCAGGACCATGCTCAGGTAGGCATTGATCAGGCTGCTGTGCGTAACGACGACGATGCGCCGTCCGGGGTGCTTCGCCAGCAGCGATTCGAGCGCCAGCACGACGCGCAGCCGGAAAGCCCGCGACTTCTCGAAACCCGGGAGGGCGTCCCAGCGCGGATGAGCGATGAACGCCTCCGCCGTGGAAGCACCGTCACAGAGCGCAGCGTTGTCCTCTTCGATCCGCAGGCCGAAGCCGATGTCGCGAAGGTCGGGGATGCATGCTGCGGGCCGGCGAATGATGTCGGAGATGATCGAGGCCGTCTCTTCCGTCGCCTGCTCCGGCGCGAAGTAAATCTGCTCCACCCAGAGCGACTGCAGGCGCCGGGCGAGGCGCCGAGCCTGCTCCACGCCGTTGCGGCTCAGGCGGGCGCCGCGATCGAACTCGTCCATCGGCTGATAGCAGCCCGCGCTCTCAGCATGGCGAACGAGCATCAGCTCGGACGCGTCTTCGTCATTGAGGCTGACGATCTCCGCCAGCTCGTGCTCCATCCGCGTACGGATCGTCGATGAGATCTGCATCGATATCGATTCGAGGGTCGTCATCGCCGCATTCCCTCGCGTTCGCCGAAGAGCGGCCGTCCGTCGCGGTCGAGGTAGTTCAGGTAGTCGGGGTCGGCCTCCGCCATCGACAGGACGAAGTGATCGGGGTCGATCCCTCGCAGGTCCAGACGTGGCATGACCGCAGTCAGCCGCTGGACCTGGATCGCGGGGACGTTCAGCACTCTCGAGAGTGGACGCCATAGCTCCAGCATTGAACCCTCCTTGGGGTCTTCTTCTTTTCCGTTATTCGAGAAGAAGACTAGGAGGGTCCGTTTAAGGCGGGTTTAAGGGCTGTAAACGGCTCGTAAACGTTACGCCGAGATGGCATCCCGGCGCGCGGGCAGTCTCACCGTAAACGTCGAGCCATGCCCGAGCTGGCTCTCGACGCCAACACTGCCGCCGTGCGCCTCAACTGCGTGCTTGACGATCGCGAGGCCTATCCCGCTGCCGGCCCGGCCTGCACGCGACGGGTCCGCCTTGTAGAAGCGCTCGAACACGCGCGGCACGGCGGCGGCATCGATGCCGATCCCCGTATCGGTCACCTTCAGGATGATCTCGTCCCCGTCCCGCCGGCCGGAGACTGTGACCGAGCCCCCCTCCGGCGTGAACTTGATTGCGTTCTGGACGAGGTTCACCAGCGCCCGCTCCACGCGGTCGTAGTCGAGCACTGCAACGCCTGCCTTCTGCGCAGAGTCGACGCTGACCACGATGTGCTTGCGCTCTGCCTGGGGCCGCAGCCGTTCCGCTACCTCGGCGACGAGACTGTCGACGTCGGCCGGACGCGGGTTGAGCGGCACCTCGCCCGACTCGATCCGCGACAGGTCGAGCAGCTCTTCAACCAGCTGAATCAGGCGATCGACCTCGGAGTCGGCGCGGGCAAGAAAGTCAGTGGCCACTTCCCGGTCATCGATGGCGCCCTCGGCGAGCGTCTCGATCACGGCTTTGATGCCGGCCAGCGGCGTCCGCAGCTCGTGCGAGACGTTGGCGGCGAAGTCACGGCGCACCTGCTCCGTGCGCTTGACGTCGGTAACGTCATGCAGCACGACGAGGACGGCCCACTCGCCGCCGGCAGCGATCGACGAGGTCACAACGCGGAAGTAGCGCCGCCCCGGCTGCTCGATGTCGATGCGGGTCTGCGTACCGCTTTCACGGCTCGAACGCACCGCGTCGATAACCTGCTCGTCCGGCAGCAGCCAGGCGATCGGATTACCGGCGATCGTGCCCGAGCCGTGGCCGAAGAGCGTCTGCGCTGCGAGATTGGCGAACAGCACGCGGCCTTCGACGTCGAGAGCGAGCACCGCGTCGACGCTGCTGTCGAGGGCGGCAGTGAGGCGGTTGCGCCCCTCAGAGGCGGCGGCCATCTGCGACTGGATCTGCTGCGCCATCTGGTTGAACGCGAGAGAGAGCTCCCCCAGCTCGCCTCTCTCACTGACGGTCGCCCGCGCAGCGTAGTTGCCGGATGACAGGGAGAGCGCCGCGCTTTCGATCGCCTCGGTGCTTTTCAGCACTGGCCGCAAGAGTGCGAATCCGGTGGCCAGGCCGAGGAACCCCGCGATCGCGAGTCCGGCCTCCAGCGAGATGCTGCCCGCTATGGCCGAAACCAGCCCCAGCAGAACCGCTGCGACTGGAAAGAGGACCCGGAGACGGCCCATCTAGCCCTCGAAGCGATATCCGACGCCGCGCACCGTTACGAGGCGCGCCGGGCGGTGAGGCTCGGCCTCGATCTTCTGCCGCAGCCAGCTGACGTGGACGTCGACCGTCCGCGAGTCGCCGTAGAAGTCATATCCCCAGACTTCGCGCAGCAGCTGCTCCCGGGAGAAGGCGCGGCCTCGATTGCGGGCGAAGTAGAGCAGGAGATCGATCTCTTTCGGCTTGAGGTCGAGCACCTTTCCGTCTCGAAGGACCTCGCGGCGCTTGAGGTCAAAGGTCAGGTCACCGCTGACGAGGCCTTCGTCGGGCTCTGAGGTCCCCGTGCGGCGCAGAAGGGCGCGGACGCGGGCCAGGAGCTCACGCATGCCGAAGGGTTTCGTCACGTAGTCGTCGGCGCCAAGCTCGAGGCCAACGACCTTGTCGACCTCTTCGCCCCGGGCCGTGAGCATGAGGATCGGCTGGCTCGTTTCACGTCGCAGGATGCGGCAGACTTCGAGGCCGTCCATCACCGGCAGCATGAGGTCGAGGATGATCAGCTCGGGACGTTCGGCGCGGGCCGTGGTGAGAGCTTGCTCACCGTCGGCGGCCGTGATGACACGATATCCTTCGCGCTCGAGGTTGTACTTCAGGGTTGCGACGAGCGTTGGCTCATCGTCGACGAGTAGGACGGTTTTTGCCTGTGCGGGACTTACGACCATGCCGGTAGTGTACGCACAGACCTGCCGCCACCGTAAAGCGTCGTATCCTGGGGCAGCTATTCCGACCAGTGCAGCTGATCGGAAAAGAAGACGTCGACCGGCCCGTCGCCCTCGTTGGCGCCGTCGAGAGTGCCCGACGGGACGCAGATGAGCATGCGGTAGAGCGGCGGGAAGAGCAGCTCGCCGGTGTACACAGAAAATCCACCCCGGTCTGTCTCGCCCTGGAGCACCGGCATCGCAAGCGGCCCAGAGTCCTGCTCGTGGTCTTCGGCGATGATTGCCTCCCAGTTTGTGGCAAAAGATTCGTACTGCAGCAGCTCATTCACAAGCGCCGAGTACGCAGGCGTCGCAGCCAGGTGAGCGGTCCAGATCCACATCTGCCGGACGATCGAGCGAACCCGCTGCTGCTCCAACACAGGATCAGCGCGCTTCGGCATCTCCAGCGACAGGCGGATTGCGTTGACTCCGTCGGGAAGTTCGTCGGCGTAGCTGCCGACCTCACGCGCGAATGTGCCATTCCAGGCTCGAATGAAAAACAGCTCGTCGATCAGACAGGCGCACTTGATCGTTGAGAGGACGGCCGAGGCTTCGTGTCGGAAGTTCTTTGGTGTCGTAGTGGCACTCTGTGCCCCACGCGCAAAGAGGCGAAAGATGAACTCGCGCTGGTGCGGCGACAGACGGCAGACCTCGGCGAATCGCAGGAGGTCGTCGTCACTGGGGTTCGATTGTCCGGCCTCCCAGCGTCGAACAGTAGCTCCGGATACGCCCATGCGATAGCCGAGAGATTCTGGCGACCAGCGCTCTCCGTTTTCGCCGATCAGGCGGTAGCGGAAGTTCGCAAGCCAGGTTGCAGGGTTGTAAGGCAGCGGTGGTGCGGTCGGATTTCTTGGCATATATTTCTGTCGCTCATTGTCGCCTAACTCATCGTCTTAGTGAGCGATGCTTTTCATCACAAATTGCAAAAATTCTCTCTGGAGCGACAGAAATGACTCGCGAGAGAGGATATGCAGCAAATAGTTTCCCTGCGCGTATCCCTGGCCTGATCTGGCCTCTTCCCACCGTTGCAGGTGGGGGAGGGTATAGTAGGACTCGGCGGGGGAAGGACGGCCCATCGGCGAGTGACTGAATTTCACGCCGGTGATCTGATTGGTGATTACCGGCTCGAGGCGCGTCTTGGACACGGTGGTTTTGGCACCGTTTGGCGCGCCCGTCACGTAAACACCGGCCGCCTCGTTGCGGTCAAAATCCTGCCTGAAAACGAGAATCTTCAGGACAGCGCGACTCTGCGCGCCGACGTGGAGCTCCTCGCCGCTTCCGCAGCCAGCGCTTCCCAGCACATTGTCCAGGTTCTCGGCGGCGGCACCGACCCGGCGCCGCACGTGATCATGGAGTTCGTCAACGGCACCAGCCTGGCGGAAGACCTCAGGACACGCGGCCGGTTCAGCCAGCAGGAAGTCATCGAAATCGGCCTCGGGATCGCCGCTGCCCTGCAGGCGCTGCAAACGGTCGGTATCGTCCACCGCGACGTGAAGCCTTCGAACGTCCTGATCGACCGCGGCGGCACCGTCAAGCTGACCGACTTCGGCATCGCGAAGATTGCGGGCTACGATGCCGTGACGGTCACCGGACAGCTGCCACTGAGCATCTCCTACGCTGCGCCGGAAGTCTGGGAGGGCAAAGCCGAGCATCGCTCTGACCTCTACGCCCTTGGTGTTCTCCTGTATCAGTGCCTTTGTGGAACGCTGCCGTTCCGCGGCGCGTACGCAGAGCTCTTTTACCAGCACCGCAGCCAGGAACCCGACCTCACGGCGCTACCGCCCAACACCGCGCCGTCTCTCATCGACCTGATCTCGATCTGCCTGCGCAAAGAGCCGGGCGAGCGCCCCGAGAGCGCAGCCACCTGCATCGCTTTGCTCACCCGCGCCCGGGAGGAGATCGCCGCCGGCATCGAGGAAGAAGAGCTGCTGGTTGAGCCCGCGCGCTTCGGTCCGTGGGTAAAGGGAGAACATCATCCGACCCAGCCCTGGGCCTGGTTTGCGACCAACGCGGAGACCGGTCAGGAAGCCGTCGTCGAGCTGCACTTCGCGACGAACGCCGAGTACGGCGAAAGACTGCGCCTGGCAGTGGCGGAGAACCCGCGTCTGACGCCGCTGGGCGCCGAACGCCTCATCCAAACCAACCGCCTCATCCTCCGCCCCGGCGAGGCATGGACCGACCCGCTCCCCGGGCAGTTCATGTTCTGGCTGGCCCGCGAAGAGATCGCGTTGCCGGATCAGCCCGAGCTCATCGGTGCTACCACCCTCCTCGGCTACACGGAGTCACTGCAGGCGCTCGTCGACGAGTCGCGCGCCGCCGGCCT
>JBFWZE010000076.1:10236-15964 GCA_050185685.1 Dehalococcoidia bacterium | reverse complement strand
GGCTCCTGGTCGAAGACGTCGAGGCCGGCAGCGCGGATCGTCTTGTTCTGCAGCGCTTCGATGAGGGCGGCCTCGTCCACCACGTCGCCGCGACAGGTATTGATCAGGATCGACGACGGCTTCATCTTCGCGAGCTGCGCAGCGCCGATCATCGCCTTCGTCGACTCCAGAAGCGGCACGTGCAGGGTGAGGATGTCGGCCTCTACCAGCAGCTCATCGAGGCTGCGGCGCTCGAGCCCCAGCTCCGCCTCGAGGGCCGGATCGGCGGGGATCGCGTCGGCGTAGCGCAGGACCGTCTCGAAGCGTACAGGCGACGCGCCACCTTCTTGCCGATGTTGCCCAACCCGACGATGCCGACCGTCTTGCCGGCGAGCTCGTACGTGTCGAACCCCTGGATCGTGCCGCGCCACTTGCCCGCCCGTACGAAGGCGTCGGCCTCGATCAGGCGCCGCTCGACGCCGAGGATCAGGCCGACGGTCGCGTCCGCCACCGCCCATGAGTTGGCGCCGCCGTTGTTCGAGACCGGGATGTTGAGCGCATTCGTCAGGTTGATATCGATGCGGTCGTAGCCGGCGCTGAGCAGCTGCAGATGCTTCACCTTCGGCGAGCTACGCAGAAGGTTCTCGGACACTGAGGTCGCGTAGACGATGAGGAAGTCTGCGTCCGCCGTGAGCGCGATCTTCTCCTCGTCCGAGGCCCCGGCGCTGATCGCAACCGCGTCGTAGCCCTCGGGCGCATAGCCGAGGACTACGGTCTCGATGTCCTTCGGGAGGTTTGAGATGAGAACGACCTTTGGCACGAGACTCCCCTTTCATGCGGGGGCTCTCAGCCCCGGCGATCAGGCCGGGGCGTCATCCTCGACGCCGAGGCCGTTCTTCGATGCGCTAGCTGCTCAGTCTCCCCGCGAATTCCCGGATCGTCGCTTCGAAAAGATCGGGGTGCTCCATCGGGCCCGAGTGGGTGGAGTGCTCCTGGATCCGCACCTCGACGTTCGTGAAGAGCTGTCGCGCCGCCGCCGCCGGGTCCTGCCCCGGGATCACGCGGCCGCTCTCATCGCCGTAGATCGAGAGCACCGGCACCGGGCAGTCGCGCACCTTCTGCCACTCCGTCAGCGTGAAGATCTGCATGTACATCTCGGCCTCGACGTCGGTCGGGCTCGCGAGGGTCACCGTGCCGTCCGGGAGCACGACGGAGCCGTGCTGAATGTAGGCGCGGAGGTACTCGTCCTGCCAATCCTTGAAGGCGCCGCGGCCCTGGAAGTGGTCGTACATCGCTTCGCGGCTGGGGAAGGTGTCGCGGCGGCGCCGAGCCCGCTCCGCCAGGCCCTCCATGCGCTCATCCGGCGTCTCCTCATGCCAGAGCTGCAGCGGCACGTTCGGCTCGTAACCGAGCACGCCGCGCACGCGGTCCGGCCGCGCTGATGCCGCCAGCAGCGAGGCGCCGCCGCCGCGGGAGTGAGCCACGAGCAGCAGGTCGTGCAGGTCAAGCGTGTCGATGAGGCCGACGACGTCCCCCATCAGTGCGGTCCAGCTGTAGTCGTCGGGCCGGTCGGAGAGGCCGTGGCCGCGCAGGTCCATCGCAAAGACCTCGAAGTCGGGCTGCAGCTTTTCGCCGAGCGGCTCGTAAACGCCGCCGCAGTGGGTGTTGCCGTGGACGATGAGGATTGGCGGGCCATCCGAGGCCCAGTGCAAATAGTGGATGCGGGTGTCGTTGACGTCGGCGAATTCGCTCGTGTAGCTCATACGAGCCCCATTCTAGCGGTGCATCGCTTCACCCCGCGACTCTCGAAACGGCGATCGAAAAGCCCGATAGGCATGCAGACGCAACCTCACGCCCGCCAGAAGCCCCGTCCGCGGAAGAGCTGATGGTGCAGGCTCATAGAGCTCAGCCTGTACCCAGACGGTGGGCACAGAAGGAGGCACCCCATGAACCCCGAACAGCGGAGTCTGCCACTCATCCTCGTTATCGATGACGTGTCGCCGGTAGTCCGCCTCATCGAGTTGGAGCTGTCAACGCAGGGCTTCAGAACCCAGAGCGTCCTGATCGGCGAGGACCCGGTAGGGACGGCGCTACGGCTCCAACCGTCCGCCGTCGTGCTTGGCTCATCGCTGCCGGCGCCGCCTGTCTATGACGTGCTCATGCAGCTGAAGAAGACGCTTTCCGCTCCTGTCCTCTTCCTCCATGCCGGCGGCAACGACAGTGACGCCGCTCTGGCCCTCGACATGGGCGCGGATGATGCGCTTGGTCTGCCGTTCAGCCCGCAAGACCTCAGCCTCCGGCTGCAGGCGCTTCTCGAACTCGCTCCGCCCGAAGCACGGCAGCTGGTCCGCGGCCCCCTCAAGATCGACGTGCTCCACCGCGTGCTCTGGAACGGCGAGAAGAAGATCGCCCTCGGGACGAGCGAGTGGACCCTTCTCCTGGCTCTCGCCCAGGTTGAGGGTCCAATTTCTGCGTCTGACCTTCTCGCTTCGGTCTGGGGCGAGGACTATCGCAATGAGCTGCCATTTCTTCGGCTCTGGATAAGGCGCCTGCGCGCCAACCTGGAGGACGACCCGGATCACCCCAGAGTCATCGTGGGAAATGAGGAGACGGGCTACATCCTCGGTTCGTGACCATGCCCTCAGTGCTATGATCCGCCGCGGCGAAAACGCCGAGGAGGAAGCTGCACCATGGACGTTGGAGTCTGCCTGCCCACAATTATCCCGGACCTGAAGCCGGGGCGCGCCGTCGAATGGGCGAAGAAGGCCGAGGCAGTCGGCTTCTCGACCCTCGCTGTTGCCGACCGGTTGGCGTCGGTACGGTACGAGTGCCTTATCGGCCTCGCCGCAGCGGCCGCGGTAACCGAGCACGTACGGCTTCTCACGGCGATCCTCATCGCGCCGCTGCAGCCGAGCGCGGTGTATCTCGCGAAGCAGGCCGCTTCGATCGACCACATCTCGAACGGCCGCCTTAGCCTCGGTCTCGCGCCGGGCGGCCGCGCCGAGGACTACGAGATGACAGGCATGAACTTCCACCGCCGCGGCCGCGACCTCGACCGCCACATCGAAACGATGAAGGCGACCTGGCGCGGCGAGAACGGCGTCGGACCGGCACCCGTCCAGCCTGGCGGCCCCGACATCCTTCTCGGCGGCAGCAGCCCGCAGACCTTCGCCCGCGTCGCCCGCAACAACGGCTGGATCGCCGGCGCCGGCGGTGGCGCTGCCGGCTTCGCCCGCGGCAAAGAGCAGGTGATGGAGCAGTGGGCAAAGGCGGGCCGCAGCGGTACCCCACGCTTCATCGCCGTCGGCCATTTCTCCCTCGGCCCGAATGCCGACGCGAATGCCCGCAAAGTCCTCGGCTACTCCTACGGTGCCGAGCGCGCCGAGCCGATGGTCCAGGCGATGCCCCGCACCGCCGATGCCATCATCGAAATGCTGCAGTCCTTTGCCGAGGCCGGCTGCGATGAGGTCGTGCTCGCTGCCTGCGACCAGGAGCTTGAGCAGCTCGACCTCTACATGGACGCTGCGGTCCGGAGCGGCGTTCGCTAGCCAATTGATCCGCGAGAAAATTATTAGTTAGAGCCCTATTCATTAGGGCTCTAACGGTTAGAATGCGTTCTACCGCTCTCTACTGGAACTCTGCGTCAAAAGGTCCATCACGAGGGAGTACAGAAGATGAGGAACGTAGACCGGATCAAGACCACCCACGTCGGCAGCCTGCCTCGGCCGCCGGCGCTGCTCGACATGCTCCGCGCCCAGCAGCGCGGCGAGGCCGTCGACGCCGAAGCCTACCGCCGGCTGCTGAAGGACAGCGTCGCCGAGGTCGTGAAGCAGCAGCACGAGAACGGCATCGACATCGTCAGCGACGGGGAGTTCGCCAAGTCGAGCTTCCAGAACTACGCCCACGAGCGGCTCTCCGGCTTCGGCCCACTGAAGACGCCGCACGAGAACCCCCGGGTGAAGAGCCGCGACCGCCGCGACTTCGCCGAGTTCTACAAGGAAGAAGGCACCACGGCGAACCCGTTAACCCTGGGGTGCGTCGGGCCGATCGAGTACACGGGCAACGAGATCCTCGGCAGTGTGCTCGAAGACTTCAAGGCGGCGACCGCGCAGACGCCCGTGACGGCGGGCTTCGTCGCCTGCGTCGCGCCGAGCAACTTCGGTACCGGCGAGAACGAGTTCTACGCGAACGACGACGAGTTCATGGTTGCGGTCGCGAAGGCGCTGCGGACGGAGTACGAGGCTGTCGTCAACGCGGGCTTTTATCTCCAGATCGACGCCCCCGTCGGCCCGTTCGAGCTCTTCGACTACACGGTCGCGGACTACCGCAAGCACCTCGAGTTTTCGATCGAAGTGCTCAACGACGCGCTGCGGAACATCGACCCGGCGAAGGTTCGTTACCACATCTGCTGGGGGAGCTGGAACGGCCCTCACGTGCACGACATCCCGGTCGGCGACATCATCGACATCATCTTCAAGGCGCGCGCCATGGGCATCTCACTCGAGGCGGCGAACCCCCGCCACGAGCACGAGTTCATGGCCTGGGACAGGGTGAAGCTGCCCGACGACAAGGTGCTGATCCCGGGATTCATCAGCCACGCCACCAACATCGTCGAGCACCCGGAGCTGGTCGCCCACCGGATCAAGAACTTCGCCCAGCGCGTCGGCAAGGAGCGCGTCATCGCCAGCAGCGACTGCGGCTTCGCCCAGTCCGCCTTCACCCGCCGCGTCCATCCGACAATCATGTGGGCAAAGTTCCGCGCCCTGCGTGAAGGCGCCGACCTCGCCTCGAAGGACCTCTGGAAGTAGCAGTCAGCTAACAGCTGTCAGCAATCAGCCGTCAGCCCTCACCTCTCAGGCCCCGGCAGTAGCCGGGGCTTCTTTCACCTGGCGCGTCGCGACCGGAGATGCTTGCTCATTGCTGATAGCTCAAAGCTGACTGCTGATAGCTCGCTAGCAGAACGGCGAGCTGACGATGCGGTCCTGGTCAGACGTCCGGTTGTAGCTCTGCAGGAGGCTGCCGTTTCGGCCGAGGATGTTCGCCTGGTAGCTGTAGGTACCCGGCGGCACGTTGGGTATCGAGAGCGATGAGACGAGGTCGGCAGGCTGGATGTTCAGGCCGGACGGCGTTGCATCGTACTTGTAGCTGAACGACCCCGACGTCACCGTGAACAGGAGAATGCCGCGATTCGCCGGGTCGCAGAGGCTCACGGTGACGGTGCGAGGACCGCTGGGAGGCGGCGGCGCAGGAGCTGCCGCGGCCGGAGCCTGAGCGGCCGCCGACGAGCTGGGCGCTGATGCAGCAGCCTGTGACGGCGCCGACGGTGCGGTGGGCGCCGAGCAGTTCGCCATGAACCAGAGACGCTCAGTCTCCGACCGATACGCTGGGTCGGCGCGGATTGCGGCGCAGTCGTTGCGGTCCGGCACGGCGGTCGGCTCCGGCGGTGGTGCCGGTAGCGGCGTCGCGGTTGGCGCCGGCGTTGCAGACGGTACGGAGGTGGGGACGACGACGGTGGCAGCGACGACTGTGCGAGGGGTGTCGTCGCCCTTCGAGCCGCTCACGACGACAAGTGCCGCCCCGAACGCGGCAACAACGAGTCCGCCAACCACGATGAGCGCGAAGGGGAGGGACACTCGCATTTGCATGAACCTTCATCCTCGGCGATCATCCCTGCCCGCCGGCCGCTCGTCCTGATTGCACGAAATATATCAGCATCTACCGTCTCGGGAACGCCCCAGCAGAGGGGCCG
>JBFWZE010000076.1:0-10136 GCA_050185685.1 Dehalococcoidia bacterium | reverse complement strand
GGGAGGGACACTCGCATTTGCATGAACCTTCATCCTCGGCGATCATCCCTGCCCGCCGGCCGCTCGTCCTGATTGCACGAAATATATCAGCATCTACCGTCTCGGGAACGCCCCAGCAGAGGGGCCGTAGCGATGACGCTGACGGCAAACGAGCAGCGCGCCTGACACGCGCTACGGGATGAGCACGCGGATCGGGGCGCCGTCCAGGTAGGCACGGATGCACTCGACCATGCCGCCGTAGAAGGCGCGGTAGTTGTCGCGAGTGACGAAGCCGAGGTGCGGCGTGAGCACCACGTTGTCGAGCTGCAGCAGCGGGTGGTCCGACGGCAGGGGCTCGATGTCGTAGACGTCGAGGCCGGCGCCGGCGATGCGGCGCTCACGCAGCACATCGAGCAATGCCGCCTCGTTCACAATCGGGCCACGTGACGTGTTGATCAGATATGCGGTCGGTTTCATCCGCTGCAAATCGGACGCCTGCACAAGGCCGCGGCTGCGGTCGCCGAGGACGAGGTGGATGCTGACGAAGTCGGACTCACTGAACACCTCTTCGCGCGTGACGAGGCGGGCGCCAGCCTCTGCCACACGCTCCCGCGTGAGGTTCTGGCTCCAGGCGATCACCTCCATGCCGAAGGCCTGCGCCACTTTGACCATGCGTCCGCCAAGATTGCCGAGTCCGACCAGCCCCAGAGTGTGACCGCTGAGGTCGGCGCCCAGCGTTTTCTGCCACTCGCCGCGGCCCATCGCGGTGCGCTCCTGCGGCAGATTCCGCGCGCAGGCCAGGAGCAGCGCCCAGGTCAGCTCCACAGTCGAGTTGCCGGCGCCCGGTGAGCCGCAAAGCAGGACGCCCATCTCCTTCAGCGCCTCGAGGTCGACGGTGCGGTTCCACATCGCCGCCGTTGCGATCAGCTTCAGATTGGGCAGGCGCCGGAGGATCGAGCCGGGCAGCGGGGTCCGCTCACGCATGAGGCAGAGGACGTCGAACGGCTGGAGCGCGGAGACTCGGGCGTCGTCGTCCTCCGGCAGCGGCTCGCGAAACACCGTGATTTCGACGTCCTTACCCAGGACGCTCCAGTCGGCTGAACTGAGCGCCACACCCTGATAGTCGTTGAGAATCGCAATTCGTGTCATTGGCTGCCTCACTGATTTCGCCACACTCTGTTAACGATTGAAGGATTGTGGAAGCACGCACCGAGTCATATTCTTAGCCAAGAGCTAATCATTAGCCAAAGGCTAACTACAAATGACAACCGCAAGCACCACGGTCGCCGATACGACGGCTGCCTCGTCTCGTCCCCTCACGCACCGCGAAGTCCTGATCATCTATATCGCCCTGCTCTTGGGCATGCTGCTTTCGGCGCTGGACCAGACCGTCGTTTCGACTGCCCTGCCGACGATTGTCGGTGAGCTCGGCGGTGTCGAGCACCTCTCGTGGGTGATCACCGGCTATCTCCTGACATCGACTGCATCGGTGCCAATTTACGGCAAGCTGAGCGATCTCTATGGCCGCAAGCTCTTCTTCCAGGTCGCGATTATCGTCTTCCTTGCGGGCTCCGTCCTCTCCGGTGCTGCCCAGAGCATGCTGCAGCTGATCATCTTCCGCGGCATCCAGGGACTCGGTGGTGGCGGCATCATCGCGATGGCGCAGGTCATCATCGGCGACATCGTGTCTCCGCGGGAGCGCGGCCGATACCAGGGCTACACCGGCACGGTCTTCGCCCTCTCCAGCGTTACAGGGCCGCTGATCGGCGGCCTCTTCACGGACCAGCTGAGCTGGCGATGGGTCTTTTACATCAATATCCCGATCGGCATGCTTGCCCTGACCGCGACCTGGCTGTTCCTGCGCTTGCCGCGTCATCGCACCGAGCACAAGATCGATTACCTCGGCGGCGCATTCATGGTGGCCGGTGTCAGCGCCATCCTGCTCGTAACGAGCTGGGGCGGTACCGAATACGCGTGGTCCTCGCCGACGATCATCGGCCTCTCTGTCCTCGGCGCGGTCCTGATCGGGCTCTTCATCTGGCAGGAATCGCACGCTCCGGAGCCGCTGCTACCGCTTCGGCTGCTGCGGCGGCGCACCTTTGCGGTGGCCAGCTCCGTTGGCTTCATCGTCGGCCTTGCGATGTTCGCGGCGATCTCATTCATGCCGCTCTACCTGCAGATCGTCAAAGGGGTCTCGGCGACGTCGTCGGGCCTGCGGTTGACGCCGATGATGCTCGGACTGCTCGCGACGTCGATCGGCTCAGGCCAGCTGATCAGCCGCACCGGCCACTACCGGATCTTCCCGATCATCGGTACGGCGATCATGGCGGTGGGCATCTTCCTGCTCTCGACGCTGGAAGCGGACAGCAGTATGGGCCTCGTCTCCCTGTACATGCTCGTCCTCGGCGCCGGGCTCGGCCTCGTCATGCAGGTCATCGTCCTCGCCGTACAAAACGACAGCCCGCCGAACGAGATGGGTGTCTCGACGACGGGCGTCAGCTTCTTCCGGTCGATGGGCGGCGCAATCGGTGTGGCGATCTTCGGCTCATTGCTGACGAACCGCCTCGACAGCAACCTCGATCGCCTCGTACCGGCCGAGTCGCTGAACGGCATCAGCTCGAGCACGCTAACCGGCAGCCCGGAAGTGGTGCGAAATTTGCCTGCGGTGATTCACAGCGGCGTCGTCGAGGCGTTCTCGCTCTCGCTCGGCACCGTGTTCCTCCTGGCACTGCCGTTCATCATCGTCGCCTTCGGTCTGACCTGGCTGCTGCGTGAGGTGCCGCTGCGGGAGAACACCCACGTGCACCTCGACGCAGACTAGCTTCGACGCCGCTAACCGAGCGAAGGCGCCTCGCACATCAGGAATGACGGCGAGACGTTGAGGTCGACGACCGAGTCCGGGTCGGCCTCGTGCAACTCAACCGCGAGCAGCTGGTAGCACTCGAGGCAGACGGCGCCGAGCTCCTGGTCCGGCGCGTCCTGTTCAATCTCCTCCGCGGGCGAAATGGCGGGGCGATCGCAGGACCGCCCCTCGTGGTGGGCGTGGGTCTGCGCACTGCAGGAACATGTTTCGGTCATCATCATGGCGTTAGCCTCCTGAGGAGAGTGTCCCCGGGACGGCTTTGCGCACCCCACATCAGAGGACGGCAGCGCCTTGTATCTGCGTTACGCCACTATCGGCTCGCCGGCTCCTGGTAGCGCGCCACCGAAAACGCAAACAGCAGCGGGATGTTCACCGCGTAGATGACCAGCATGGCGATAAGAAAGGTCATCACGTCCCCGGGGATGTCGTCGCGGATGAAGACGAACATCAGCAGGCCGGCGATCACCGCATACGCTGCGAGCGACCAGCCGAAGACCAGCTTGAACACCGGCCAGGCGAAGTCCTTGAGCGTCGACGTGAGATAGAGGTTCAGCCCGAGGAGCACCGCCGCGGTAAGCGCGAGGACCGTCGGCAGCAGCAGCGGCACCTCTCTCGGGATGTGTGCGGCAATGAAGATGCCGCCGGCAACGACGAGACTCATCGTGATAACGGCAATTTCGCTGATCGGCGGTAGCTTGCGTCCCGAGTCCGGCATCACCATGTCGCCACCCTCGTCATGATTACCAGCGTCGCCACCTGCATGACGCCCGTGATGCCCGCAGTGTAGACAAAGCGGCGCGTCAGCTGGCCGATCAGCTCACCGTTCGGACGCGGCTTCTTCAGCTCGAACAGGATCGCGAGGTTCGCAGGCTCGAGGATACCGAGCGCGACCACGGACATGATGCCCACGACGATGAAGGAAGCGGTGAGCCACCAGTGGTCGGGGTACGCCACCGTGATGTCGCCGGTGAAGTTGGCAAGCGACCATCCGGCGACGAGAGTGCAGGTCACGAGCGTCGGCATCAGCAGCAGCATCTTCGGCATGAAGCGCGTGAGAAAGTCGATGCGGCCCTGGATCGAGAGTCGAGGCAGGATCGGACCGATGATCAGCCCCAGGAAGAGGTCGATCGCGGTCCACATCCCGCCGAACACGACGTGGTAGAACTCGAGCGGCCAGAGCCGGTTCGAGAGGATCGCCGCAACCAGCCCGGCGAGGACGATGCCGACCAGCGGTAGGCCTTTGACCGGAATGATCTCGAACTCTGGGACGACCGGCGGCCCTTCGATGTGGGCGGCCTGAGCGGGCAGAGCGTTTGCCTGACTAACCATGAGCTGCTCCTCCTTGCTCCGCAGACGCCGCCAGTCTATGCCTCATCGGGCGAGATTCAAAGACGCCGCATTCCGGTGATTCAGAACAGGAAGCAGAAGCCCGTCACCGCCGGCGGTAGACGGTGAGGTAGCGCTGTCCGGCGGGCACACCGTCCCACCAGAAGTAGATGGGATAGGTCCGCGGGTTATCAGGAGTGACGCCGCTCGCCTGGCGGCTGGCGATGCGAAACACGGCGGAGTGACTGGCGTCGGTGTTCACGTCGCCGCCGTGCCGGTCGTCCATGCCGACCTGGAACTCGAGCCGATGCCTGCCGCTGCCGCCCGCCCACTCGAGGACGATCGTCAGCTCAACGCCGCCGAGAGCCGACGTCTCGACCGAGTCGATCGGCTCCATCCGTGCGAGGTCTTGCTCGGATGGCCGTCCTTCGTACATCCGGATCGACGTGATTGTCGGGAGGTCGTCGTCATCGTCGAGAAGCGGGTCGAAGTCGCCGGCAGGAGTCATGGGCAAAGACTAGTGGTTCTGCACCGTAACGGCACCGCCCTGGAGGGAGGAACGTTGCTTATCATGCACGCAGGCCTCAACGACGGCGGGACGCCGGCAATGCACAGGAGCACGAGCATGATCGAGCAGAAACCCCTCGCCGAACTCGAGGTCGGCTACGACATCCCCGCCGCCATCGGTATGGACGAAGCCGACATTCAGACGCCCTGCCTCGTCCTTGACCTCGATGCTCTGGAGCGCAACATCACGAAGATGGGCGACTTCGCACGCCAGATGGGCGTCCGCCACCGCGTCCACGGCAAGATGCACAAGTCCGTTGACGTCGCGCTACTGCAGGAGCGCCTCGGCGGTTCGTGCGGCGTCTGCTGCCAGAAGGTCAGCGAGGCAGAAGCGTTCGCCCGCGGCGGCATCAAGGACATCCTCGTGTCGAACCAGGTGCGCGACCTCGCAAAAATCGACCGCCTCGCCCGACTCCCGAAGCTCGGCGCCCGCACGATCGTCTGCGTCGACGACATTGCCAACGTCGGCGACCTCAGCGCCGCGGCGCAGAAGCACGGGACGACGATCGAGTGCCTCGTCGAGCTCGATTGCGGCGCCGGGCGCTGCGGCGTGACGACCACGCCGGAGGTCGTCGCAATAGCGAAGGCGATCGACGCGGCGCCGGGCCTGAAGTTCAGCGGCATCCAGGCCTACCACGGCTCAATGCAGCACCTGACGAACTACGCCGACCGCCAGGCGAAGTTCGACGCGGCGATTACGCTGGTCACTGATGCCGTCGACACGCTGCAGGAGCTAGGGCTCAGCTGCGACATCGTCGGCGGCGCCGGCACCGGCAGCTACACCTTCGAGGGCAACTCCGGCGTCTACAACGAGCTGCAGTGCGGCTCCTATGCCTTCATGGACGCCGACTACGGCCGCGTCCTGGACGCAGACGGCAACCGCCTCGACCAGGGCGAGTGGGAGAACGCGCTCTTCATCCTGACCAGCGTCATGAGCCACGCGAAGCCAACGCTGGCGGTCTGCGACGCCGGGCTCAAAGCACAATCGCTCGACTCGGGCCTTCCCGTCATTTACGGCCGCACCGACGTGAAGTACACGAAATGCTCCGACGAGCACGGCGTCATCGAGGACCCCGGCGGAGCGTTGAAGATCAACGACAAGCTGCGCCTCGTGCCGGGCCACTGCGACCCGACCTGCAATGTGCACGACTGGTACGTCGGCGTACGCAACGGCAAGGTCGAGGCGCTCTGGCCGATCACCGCCCGCGGCAAGTCGTACTGAACATTCGACCACCACAGCAAGCAGCCTGAAAGAGGTGCAAGAGGAGCCATCATGCCGAAAAAAGAAATCGTCCCCGTTCAGATCGCCGAGTCGAATCCAAACCTCTCGCTCGCCACGCGCTTCGGCAATCTCGTCTTTGTCTCGGGTCAGACCGGACGCCACCCCGTCACGGGCGAGCTCGGCGCCGACGTCCGAGAGCAGACGCGCAACGTACTCGAGCGGATCAAGGCAATCCTCGAAGCGGCAGGCACCTCACTCGACAACGTGCTGACCGTGACGAGCTACCTGCCGAGCATCGAACGCGACTTCGCCGCCTACAACGAGGAGTACGCGAAGTACTTCCCGGCGAACAAGCCCGCGCGCACCAGCGTCCAGGCCGCGCTGGCCCAGCCCGCCCTGCTAATCGAGATCACCGTCACCGCCTGCATACCGGACTAGTAGCGCCTTGCCCCCTCTCGTCGCGTGCCGTTATAACTCTGCACTAAAAAGTACTTGATAGAAGTACGGCTCGAGCGATACAGTCATTGGGCAGCACAGCACGGTTCCGACGGAGGTAGCAATGGCAAAGTGGCAGAACGGCATACGCGGCGCATCCTTGATGGTCCTGCTCTGGGTGGTTGGCTGGGGACTCGGCTTTGGCGGTCTGGCCGAGCTTCTGATCGATCCGGACGGCGAGACGCTCGACATCTGGCCTGCCGAGATGGCGATTCCAGGCCTCGTCGGCGCCGTTGTGTTTGCGCTGCTGCTGCGTGTCAGCGAGGGGAACCGTCACTTCGATGAGGTGCCACTTGCGCGCTTCACGGGCTGGGGCGTCCTCACCGGCCTCGTCCTTGCCGCGCTATCGATCACGACCGAGGGTCCGATACCACTTTCACTCACGGCGCTCGAGATGATCGGCCTTGCCACCGGCCTCGGAGCGGTCGCGGCCTTCGGTTCCGCCGTCTTCTTCCGGCTGCTTGCTGCAAGTCCCGCTGTCGCGGCGCGGACCCGCTGACGCCTTCCCCTTTGTAGCTCGCTCATTGCCCCTCGACGGCCGCTGGCTGATGCTTCTGCAACAGTTGGCGGCCGTTGAGGTTTAAGCTAGCAGCGAGGTAAAGCTCTTGGACATTCCCGAGCCGACCATGGACATCCTTCCGACAGAGGTCGACTGGGAGCAGGCGAAGCGCCTCACCTACAAGATCCACCAGCGATTCCGCTACGAGTACCCGGCGCCAATCCGGGACCTGCGCCAGAAGCTGATGATCCTGCCACCCCTCGAGTTTGGCGATCAGACCCGGATCGCCTACGAGTTCGACGTCTCCCAGCCTCACGAGATCGCAGTCCGGCTCGATCCGTTCCTGAACACCGTCCTCGACGTCCGCGTACCCCGCGTCGAGGCGGCGATCGACTTCGAACTGTCGGTCACGGTGCAGCGCAGCCAGCCTCTCGCGCCTCGGCTGCTCGCCGCTGGCTGGCTCAGTGACGAGCGACTCTTGAGGCCGACGGAGCGCACAGCGCCGGATGCTCGCTTGAGGGCGGCTGCTGCAGACCTTGCACGCGGCAAAGCGTCGGCGCTGGACCTGGCGCTACAGGCGAACAGCTGGGTCCATCATGCGATCTCGTACTCGTTCGGCGTCACGACGATTCACACGACCGCGGCCGAAGCGCTCGAGGGTGGCGTCGGCGTCTGCCAGGACTACGCCCACGTCCTGCTCACGATCCTCCGGCTCCTCGGACTGCCCTGCCTCTACGTTTCCGGACACATGCTCGGAGAGGGCGGCACCCACGCATGGGTCGAGGTACTCTTGCCTGCCGCCGACGGCTCCGGTCGCGCGGAAGCGTGGCCCCTCGATCCGACGCACGACAGCCGGGCCGGCCTAAAGTACGTCAGCATCGCCGCCGGACGCGATTACGGTGACGTCGCGCCAACCTCAGGAAGCTATCGCGCCGCCTTCAGCGGCAACCTGCTCAGCCGCAAGCAGGTCAAGCTGACCGACGTCGCCTACGCCCTCTGATCAGGGTTGACGCGGCGATCTGTACAGGAATTAACACCGCCGGCATTCTGTCAGGCGCGACAGAGGATTATGGTAGTTCTGCCTTTGAGATCGCCGCACCCAGGCTACGGCAAGAGATTGAGAACCTATGCGCATTTACCTTGGGTGCAAGCTCGGCTTCGACTTTCCTGCACCGACACCGATGATCACCACGCTGACCGTGCACTCCACGCGGTTTTTCGATCTCGAAGTACCCGACTATCTGGTGACGTCTCCCGCCGTTCCCATCGACGGCTATCGCGATAGCTTCGGCAACTGGTGCAATCGCCTCGTCGCACCGGCCGGCCACCTCGTCCTCGGCACCTCCGGCCTCATCCACGACGACGGAGTTTCCGACAGCGTCGACCTGAACGCCGTCCAGCACCCGGTGCAGGACCTGCCCGCCGAGACGCTGTTGTTCCTCCTGCCAAGCCGGTACTGCGACACCGATATTCTTTCGGACGAGGCGTGGCGCCTGTTTGGGCACCTTCCCCCGGGCTGGAACCGGGTCCAGGCGATCTGCGACTTCGTACACAACCACATTACCTTCGGTTACGGGCACGCGCGGGCGACGAGAACGGCATCAGAGGGATACGCGGAGCGCACCGGTGTATGCCGCGACTTCGCTCACCTCGCGGCCACATTCTGCCGCTGCCTCAACATCCCGACCCGCTACTGTACCGGGTACATCACCGACATTGGCCCGATCCGGCCGTTCGAACCGAATGACTTCGCGGCCTGGATCGAGGTCTTCCTTGGCGGCAGGTGGCACACCTTCGACCCGCGCAACAACACCCGACGTATGGGCCGGATCCTCATGGCGACGGGACGGGACGCCGCAGACGTACCTTTGACCCACATGTTCGGCGCCGGCGTGTTGAGCGACTTCCACGTCTGGGCCGAAGAAGCACCGCCAGACTTCACCCTTCCGGCACAGCCGCTCACCCACCACTGAATCATTCTGCTGAGACTGTCGACGGCCAGACGATAGAATGAGTTGACCACCGCTGTGGCCAGGACAGGCTTGACCCCTTACTGCGCTGACCAGACCTCGCGAGACCGCGATTGGTCTTTCGCGCAGCCATTTCGAAACGGAGCAACCGACCAATGGCCCACGATCTGCAGTCCGCACCCGGCTCATCGCGACGAGTTACCGCCTTGGACCTGACGAGCGACGCGATCATGCAGGCGCGCGTCGACCTCGCAGCCTGCTTTCGGGCGGCGGCGCGGGCCGGCCTGCAGGAGGGTATCTGCAACCACTTCTCCGCGATTGTGCCGGGCCATGACCAGCTGTTCCTCGTGAATCCGTACGGCCTGGCCTTCGAGGAGATCACCGCCTCCTCGCTGCTGATCTGCGACTTCGAGGGCAACGTGCTCGCCGGCGAAGGGAAGCCTGAGGCGACTGCGTTCTTCATCCACGCGCGGCTCCACATGCGCCACCCGCGCGCGAAGGCGGCGTTTCACACACACATGCCGAACGCGACGGCGCTATCGATGCTGGAGAGCCAGCCGCTGGCCTGGGCGGGACAGACCGCGCTGAAGTTCTACACCCGCACCGCGGTCGACGAGCACTACAACGGCCTCGCCTTAGACGCGTCCGAAGGCGACCGCATCGCCGCAGCGATGGGCGACGCCGATATCCTCTTTCTCAAGAACCACGGCGTCATGGTCACCGCCCCGACGATCGCGGAGGCGTGGGACGACCTCTACTACCTCGAGCGCGCCGCCGAGGTGCAGGTCAGGGCGATGAGCACCGGACGAACGCTGAAGACAGTACCGGCCGATGTCGCCGAAGCCACCTACTCGCAGATGCGCGCAAGCGACCCCGAGAGCGCGCGACTGCACCTCGAGAGCATCAAGCGCATCCTGCGCCGCGAACAGCCCGACTTTCTCGACTAGGACTTGCCCGCGAGCCTGGTCTGGCTCCGCTCAGGACCGCTGGTCGATAGCGCTCGGCTTCGCGAACGCCAGGCTCGCGTCGGTCAGCTGCGCGCCTCGCGCCGCCTGAGAAACGCGCTTCAGGTGCTGGAAGATCTCCCAGTAGGACTGCCAGCTCGACGTTTCGTAGTAGGCGATTCCCCGCTCGCGGCAGTACTCCTTGACGACCGGATAGGCCGACTTCAGCCTGCTGCGCGGGATCTGAGGGAAGAGGTGGTGCTCGATCTGG
>JBFWZE010000075.1:0-16011 GCA_050185685.1 Dehalococcoidia bacterium | reverse complement strand
GTGGCGACGCGGTGCTGCCGGCCACTCATCGTCGCGAGCATGCTGCGGGCGTCTGCGGCATCGACCGGCTTGCTGAGGATGCGGCCGTCCAGCTCCACCAGGGTGTCGGCGGCAATCACGAGGGCGCTAGCGTGGCGCCCGGCCACTGTGCGCGCCTTGTCAAGGCTGAGGGTCGCGACGACGGCGTGGATGGGGGCGCCTTCGGCGGGTGTCTCGTCGACGTCGGCGGGGTCGACTTCGAAGCTGAGACCGAGGGTGCGGAGGATGTGACTACGGCGCGGCGATGCGGAAGCGAGAACGAGGTCTCGGGCGGGGCCACTGCAGTGGAAGGTCATGAATCCATCTTACGAGACGGGGTGCGTCTCGGGCCTCGGTGCTTTCTGGAGGCTAGTTGGCAGTGCGCCATGACGTCGCCTCGTCTCACTGCGTGGTCACTCGTACGCTAGAGACGGGCGCCACCGCAGCCGCATCGCGCCTTCGGCGCTCGCGGTACTTTTTGGCTGACTGGGGGACACCCCCAGGACCCCCGCGCATGGGCTGCGCCCCTACGAACCCTGCTGCTTCCTTACCGGCTCGGAAGGCCCGAAGAGCGATGGCTGCAGCTTCCGCTACAATCGCAGCGTAAGGAACGAGGAGACGAATGCGATGACGGCGACCGACATGGGGATCACTGAGCAGCTGGCGCGCTTTGTCGGCGAGACGACCTATGAGTCGCTGCCGCTGGAGCTGATCATCGCGGCGAAGCGAGCCTGGATCGACACGATCGGCGTGACGCTGGCAGGCTCGCGTGAAGAGGCGGGCGAGATCGGCCGCGAGTACGCGAAGGTCACCGCGGCGGCAGAAGATGCGCTGGTCCTCGGCACGACGACGAAGACCTCCCCTGCTCTGGCGGCGCTGGCGAACGGGATCGCGGGACACGCCCTGGACTACGACGACATGAGCAAGGGCCTCAACGGGCATCCCAGCGTGCCGCTTGTCCCAGCGGTGCTGGCGATCGCGGAGCGCGACGGCAAGAGCGGCCGCGACGCCCTGCTCGCCTTCGTCATCGGCTTTGAGATCACTGCGAAAATCGGCAACGCGATGGGGCCGAGCAGCTATTCCCGTGGCTGGCACGCGACCTCCGTGGTCGGCACGATCGGCGCGGCGGCAGCGGTCGCGAAGCTGCTGAACCTCGACGTCACGGCGACGCGCCACGCCCTCGGCATCGCGGTGTCGATGGCGTCGGGCAGCCGTCAGAACTTCGGCTCGATGACGAAGCCGCTACACGCCGGTCTCGCCGCACGCGCCGGCATCGAGGCAGCCACGCTCGCGTCACTGGGCTTCACCGCGGACGAAACCGCGATCGAATCGCCCCTCGGCTTCGGCGCCCTCTACTCACCTGCCGACGACTGGCGGCCGGAACTCGTCACTGACCTTGGCGAGCCATGGGACCTGGTTTCGCCCGGGCTATGCGTCAAGCAATACCCTTGCTGCTACAACACCCACCTCGCCCTCGACGCCGCGTTCAACGCCAGCGGGCGCAAACAGCTCACTGAGGCCGACATCGCCGCGATCGACGTACATGTCGCGGAGGGCTCGACGCCGGCCCTGATTCACCACCGGCCGATTACCGGCCTCGCTGGCAAGTTCAGCATGGAGTACTGCGTCACCGCCGCGGTGCTCGACGGCGCAGTGAAGCTCGCGTCCTTCGAAGACGACGCGGTGGCGCGGCCGGAAGCACAGAGTCTGCTGCGGCGGGTGAACATCAGCTACGGGCCGGAGCCGGAAGCGCGCGTCGTCGTGCGTTTGAACAGCGGCGAAGCGCTGAACGGCCTCGCCGCCTTCGAGCACGGCAGTGACAGCGACCCGCTGAGCTGGGACGAATTGACCGTGAAGTACCGCGACTGCGCCTCGCTCGTGCTGACGCCGGAAGCCGTCGATGCGTCGCTGAAAATGCTCTCCGACCTGGAGTCAGTGGCATCGATCCGCAGCCTTACGGACGTGCTGAAAACGGCCTGATCAGCGCCGAGGTTATCTCATTCGCATTCGCAGTGTATGGTCCTACGATGCTGCTGTTATCCGTTATGTCTTGCCTGTAACGTTTTCTCCCCGTAGGATGCCTGAGTGCCTGGTGGTTTGCGGCTTCTTTCACAATAGCCGCGCCCTAATCTACCCGCCCTTTCACCGCCCGGCGCACAACATCCAACCTCAGACGCTGCCGGCCCGTAGAGGCCCACTCCAGCATTCGCTGTGGTGTTTCGCTGCGGTCTTACACGTCTGAGGTTGGACTCTTGCTATGGAGGACGCGATCGAAGAGATTCAGCGCCGTCGACATCCAACCACGGGGCTTCCCGAACCCGTCTCAGGGTTTCTGCCCCAACCATCGAGGGGAAATCCCTGTCCCGCTAACGAAGCAGGATCCCCACGATGAAAAACATCGGGGCACGCCGCGAAGCGAAATCACTACGCCCCGACTGGCTTCGTAGGCCAGCAATGAGAGAGGACACCGTTTGAACCCGAAGGGTATGGATACCTGAGTTATCGAGGACGAGAAGCGCGCGGAATCGTCAGTATCGCGCTTCTTGTCGTAGTACTTCTTGGAAAGGGTGAACTATCGACTAACGCCTACGCCGCGGGTTACACCGCAACAACGAAGAACATGGACGCCAGGTCCCTCTTCATCACACACGTCGCGCTTCCCGACCTTGAGGCTCTCGCGACCGGCCCTGCCGTCATCGACGCGGCGGCGGAGTACGGCCCGATGGCCCAGGCTCAGCTTCCCTCAGAGGCTCCCGTCTTGATCTCCCTGCCGGAGACGCCCATCGAGGCGCCGGCCGAGCCCGCTGCACCGCCGGAGGCAAACCGCGGTAGCTGCGTTGAGATCATCGGGACGGACTTCCTGAGCGGCGGCGAACGCAACTGGTATCTCGACCACTGCATGACCGAACCATGGCGGGCCCATCTCGCCGCCTTCGTCGATCTCGGCCAGATGAGTACGGCTGGCACGGTCGTCGAGCGGTTCGTCTCAGGCTACGTCGAAGCTGGTGGACCGGAAGCCCACCTCAGCCGCATCGTCAACCGGGTCATCCCGTGCGAAAGCGGCGGCAACCCGGCAGCCTACAGCCGCGTCGGACCGTTCTACGGCCTGATGCAGTTCCTCGGCTCGACCTGGAACGCAATGGGCGGCGGCGACTGGCAGGACCCCTACATCCAGGGGTTCAACACGGCGAAGCTGGTGCAGCGGGCGAACCCCGCAACCCAGTGGCCCGTCTGCTGGTTCCGCTAGCACCAACCCACTACTGAACTAACGCGAAGGGCAGAGATCGTTTGATCTCTGCCCTTCGCTCTATGCGCCGGTGTCCGCTGTCTCAGGGCGCCGAGGTATACGTGTAGTCGTCGAACCGCCAGGTTGAGCCCACCTGGGTCCACAGCCGCACGTAGATCGTCCTGTTCCCCCGCGGCAGATTCGTCACCGTCGTCGACGTGCTTGTCGTGCGGACGTTGCGAATGTCGTAGCCGCCCGCCGCCGTACCGACGTAGAGCTGATAGGCGCTCGCACCCGTCGCTGCCGTCCAGCTGAATGTGACGGTCGTACCGCTCAGAGTCGATCCCGGCTGCGGGCTAATAAGCCGAGCATTCGATGGGGTTGCTGTCGGTGTCGGCGTGGCGGTGCGGGTTGGCGCCGCCGTCGGAGTCCGCGTCGCTGTGGCGGTCGCTGGAGCATCGGGCGCTGAGGTAAGCGTGTAGTCGTTGTAGCGCCATGTCGACCCGCTCTGCGTCCAGAGGCGAATGTAGATCGTCCTGCTACCTCGGGGCAGGTTCGACACCGCCGTCGACGTGCTCGTCGTGCGGACGTTGCGGATGTCGTAGCCGCCCGCGGTTGTGCCGACGTAGAGCTGATAGGCGCTCGCACCCGTCGCCACGGTCCAGCTGAATGTGGCAGTCGTACCGGTCAACGTGGACCCGGGCTGCGGGCTTGTAAGCTCGGCCGCCGATGCCTGTGGGGTTGGCGTACGACTGGGCGTCGCCGATGCGGTGGCCGTCCTCGTCGGGGTCGCGGTCGGCGTCCGGGTTGGCGTACTCGTCGCCGCCTGCGTCGAGAGCGGGTTCGGGATGCCGATACCGATGCCGCCCACGCCGGGGAGCTGGATGTCGACGTCGAGCAGGTTGGTGTTGTCGGTGTTCAGCGAGAAGTCGGTTACCCAGTACCAACCCCACTCCGAGTCAGCGTCGTAGTAGCGCGCGATGCCGATCTGCAGGTAATCGGCGCGGCGCATGTTTTTGTCATGGCCGCTCGAGGCCTTCCAGGCATCGAAGACCTCCTGGGCCGTGTCGCGCGTCGGGCCGGCAGCGATGTTCTCTCCGATCTTCGTCGTCGTACCGCAATCGGCGCCCCGTTCCTCCGAGCGGCGCCCGAGGGAGTCCTCGTGGGAGAAGTAACCCTTCTCGGCCATGTCTTTCGCAAGCCAGGACGCCGACCGGTTGAGGTTCTCAGAGACGGTCAGGGGCGGCACACCGATCGAAGCGCGATAGTTGTTGATCAGGACGGCAAACGCGCGCTCCTGATCATCGAAGGTCATATCCGCGACCGTGCAGTCACCGGCAGCGTGGGCGATGGGCATCCCGAAGCCGCCGGGATGAAGCGCTGTGAATGTCACGACCGCGGCCGCGATGAATGCGGCGAGGGTGCTTACTCGCAGTGTCATTCCGGGAATTCTCCTGTTTCGAGAAAAACCCTTCGCGGTATGAATCGGCCGCTCGGACGCAGCGATTCAGGGAGGCTCGGACCATATGGCGTTACAGGCGAATCTCAACTGCCCGGGCGATCTCCGACCGCCGCCGCCTTACGAGGACCGGGGCGGCAGCATCGCGACGTCGCGCGACTCCGCGTCCGATGCCAGGAAGGTGAGCAGGCGCTGCGCCTCTTCTTCGACGGCCGCTGCGTCGGTCTTCGAAAGCGGCGTTGCGAAAGGCATGATGCTGAGCACCGCCGAACGCTGCCGGTCGCGCTTGAGCTCCCAGCGCCCGCGGAAGACGCCATCGACCATGAAGGTGGCGAAGAAGCCGTTCGCCGCGGTCATCATCTTCTGGAACTCCCTCGTACCGAGACGGCTGCGGTCGGCGTGCGAGATGAAGAGGTTGTCGTAGACCGGATTGAAGCGCACCGGCGCCGGCAGGTCCGGGCTCGCGAGCTCGGACGTGGCAAGGTCGAAGAGCTCGCGGCCGCTTTCGTCCTGGTAGCTGCGCAGCTCTGGTCGCAGGCGCTCGAACACCTCGCTGAGACGGGTAAGGCCGCACCAGCTCTGCATGTCCATGACGCTGGCGGGGCCGAAGACTCGGAGATAACGGCGCACCATGTCTTCGATTGCCGGCGCCGGGTCGAGGTCACGTCCCAGCCAGGATTCGAGCGTCGTCACCGTCGTCTGGCCAACGCCGCCCCAGAGCCCGCGCGGCGGCACATGGACCATCGGCGCCAGCGCGTGCATTGCGTAGGCCATCGAGTGGCCGTCGTTCTCCGGCCAGAGCGGCTGGAGCGCCTCGCCGAGCTGCTTCGTCGTCAGCGGCGTCTCCTCGACTATGCGGCGTCCAACCTCACGAATCGCCTCCAGGTGATCGCCGTTGACGCCCTTGGCCCAGACGCCGCTCCTGTACATGCGGTCGAGCACCGGCTGGACCAGCGGGCGAATCTGCAGCGAATCCTCAGCCGAGACGAGGTGTACAGTGCCGCGCATGAGCGTCACGCGCACAGCGCTGCGGTCTGCGAGATGCTGCGACAGCTCGAGCGGATCGAAGGCATCGAGGCGGTTCCAGAGCGCGATGTATGGCGGCAGCGGCTCCTGCGCCTGCAGGCCGACTAGCTTCTCGACGGCTTCGAGCGCGGACATTCGCCGCTTCTCGAGAAGCATCTGGCGGTCGAGGAGCGTGCGGTTGAGCTGGCGGTTGGTAACGAGATCGCCAGCGGGTTGTCGCTTCGCCATGTGGCGAGTGTACGGCGAAGCTCCTGACGGCGTTTTGTCAGGAGCCCGGCAGGAGTCCCGGCTCAGCCCGCCAGCGTGTCCATGAAGTTGTTGAAGTCGAGATCGCCGGGAGAGGCGCCGAGCTGCGTGAGCCGCACCGCCGCCTCGCCGCGAAACTGGATGCTGTGGGTGAGGACGTGCAGCAGCGCCTGCCAGTACGGCAGCTCATCGGACACGCCAGTGTTGTGCTCATACCGCAGCGTCGCGTCGACATCCTCGTCCGTCAGCGTTTCGAGATAGCCGAGGTTTGCTGCCTCTTCTTTGCGCCAGCGAGTTCGCAGCGCCTCGAGGTTGGGCTCGTCCATGTCGAACTGCCAGACCGACATCGGCTCTCCGCGCATGCGGCAGAACCAGGACCACTCGCCATCGAGGATGTGGTTCAGCGTGGCGTGCAGGCTGCCAAAGCTGATCCCCGGCGCCTCGGCGAAGTAGTCAGCCTCACTCAGCGTCTCAGCGCGGTCGAGGATGATGGCGTTTGCCCAGGCGTTGTGCGCGTAGAGCAGACGGATGCGAGCGGCGTCCACGCTGCTATTTCGCGGCGACGGGCGTGTGGCGCCGCAGGTACCTGCGGATGCCCTCCACCGTCTGGGCCATCAGCTCGGGCTGCTTCCAGGGGTCGATCATCTCCCCGTTCGGCGCCAGCTCCGCGACCTCGACCCCAACCCAGTGGGGGTGGTGGCTGTCGATGCCGGGGAGGACGAGCATCGGCACCTCGCAGCTACGCACAAAGTCCTTCGACACGCTATAGACGAAGTCGGCGGGTGAGCGGTACATGTTCGCGGCCATCTTCTCGATGTCGGCCTCGGTCACGTCATCGCGCTTCGCCGCCAGCTCTTTGCCCCAAGCGATGGTGGCGTCCCACATCAGGTCGGGCTCTTCCGGGCGGTGGCCGATCGGCTGGCAGAGCACGCCGGCGGTAATCCGGGACGGCGCCGCCTCCATCAGGTTGAGGATGAACGAGCCGCCAATACAGAAGCCGAGGACGAAGGCCTCGCTGATGCCGAGGTGGTCGAGGAGGCCGAGCTGGTCGCTGACGAAGGCGGCCCAGGGGTTCTCGACCTGAACAGGCCCCGTCGATTCGCCGCCGGGGGCGTTGCGCTGGTCCATGCCGATGACCCGGTACTCGTCCGCGAAGACTGAACGCGGGTCGAAGGTGGAGACGGCCATGCGGTCCCAGAAGGCGATACAGGAATTGGGGCCGCCGGGCGCGAGGAGGAGCAGCGGGTGGCCGTTCGGGTTGCCGTACTCCTCGTAGCGAATGCGGACGTCACCGTTCTCGTAAAAAGGCATCTGGGCGGTTCCTCCAAGGATGGGTTATCGCGCGGATGCTAGCACGTCCTTCCTCGGAAGGATGCAATCGGGTCCTTCCCGGGAAGGAGACAATCTGGCAAGCACGGGCAGGGACGCTTGCGACATGAACGCTCTACTGAGGCCAGAAGTTCGCCCTACGAGTGCCTCAGGGCGAAGGACGCTTGCCCGCTTGCTCGATTGCCCGATTGCAGCTCGCTAGAGCCCCACCCGCCCGATCGCGAACTTGAGGTAATCGCCCTCCGGGAACGCCGGGATGACCGGGTGGTCGAAGCCGGCGCCGCGCAGCTCCTCAAGCTCCCAGCTGCGGCCGGCCTGCATAGCGCCGTCTTCGACGCTGGCAACGAACTCGTCCGCCGGCATATGGCTGGAACAGCTGGCGGCGCAAAGCAAACCGCCGGGGCGAGTGACGGCGGCGGCGAGGCGGTGGAGGCGCAGATACGCCTTCCTGGCCGCGGGCAGCGCGTCCTTGCGCGGCGCGAAGCTCGGCGGGTCGGAAATCACGATGTCCCACTCGTCGCCGCGCTGGAGGGCGCCGGTGAGGAAGTCGAAGGCATCGACCGCGTGCAGCCCTGCCTTCGCGAGGTCGAGGCCGTTGCGTTCGAAGTTGAGCCGCGCCGCATCGATCGCGGGCCGGGCGATGTCGACGGTGTCAGTGCGGTCGGCGCCGGCTGCAGCGGCGTGGACGGAGAAACCGCCGGTGTAGCCGAAGAGGTTCAGCACCGACATGCCCTCGGCGAAGGACGCGACGAGCAGCCGGTTCTCGCGCTGGTCGAGGAAGAGGCCGCCCTTCTGCCCGTGCGCCAGGTCGACGCCAAAGCGCACGCCGCCCTCCACGACCTCGATCTCGTCTGTGCCGGTTGACGAGGCGCGGTCGTCACGATCGATGACGCGTCGCAGTGCCAGGCGGCCGGCTGCAGCCTCGTCGAGCATGTCCGCGAGGTCTGCGTAGAACGCGTGGGCGCCGTCGCCGTCGAAGCGCACGACCGCCGCGTCGGCGTAGACGTCGACGTGGATGCCCGGCAGGAGGTCGGCCTCACCGTGCACCCAGCGAAACGCATTCGTCTCAGCAAGATCGAGGCGCTCCAGCCGGCGCTCGAGGGCGGTGCGCAGGCGGCGGCGGACGAGGGCGTCCGGCGGGCTGAAGCGGTGGCCGGGGCCGCCCGTCTCGAGCACGCGTACGGCGATCGCAGAGCGGTCGTCCCAGTAGCCCCGCGCCAGGCGCCGCCCGTCGCGGGTCAGGACGTCGACGACCTCGCCGCTGTCCAGGTCATCGACGCGGCCGAGGGCGTTGCGGTAGATCCAGGGATGCCCCTGGCGGATCGAGCGCGCGAGGTCCTTCTGGAGGAAGACGGTGGCCGGCTGCGTGGTCGTCACAGGACGAGTCTAGTGGACAGGGCGCTCCACCCGCTTGCCCGCCTGGAAGACATCGCGCACCTGCCAGAGCGCGGCGAGGCTCTCCAGCGGGTTGCCATCGACCACCAGCACGTCCGCCTGTCTCCCTGCCGCGAGCAGCCCGGCGTGTTCGGCCATGCCGATCGATGCCGCTGCGTCGGAGGTCGCGGAGACGAGTGCCTCGGCGTTCGTGAGGCCCGCGTCGCCCATCAGCTCGACCTCGTGGACGAAGAGGCCGGGGGCGTAGTTGCTCCACGGCGAGTCGGAGCCGGACGTGACGCCGACGCCCATCTTCGCGAGGCGCCCGGTGACCTCCATGCGGTGCTCGAGGCTGCGCTGGAGGGCATCGAGTCGGGCGAGCTTCGCGGGCGTTGAGCCGTTGCGCTCGATATCGTCCTCGAGAGCCCAGACGCCGGAACGCGCGACGTGCAGGGTTGGGTTCACCCAGGCCTTCGCCGCCGCGAGCTGTTCGGCGAGGTCCTGGCGCCACTCGTAGATGCCGGTCGCGTCCTCGAAGACGCAGTGAATGATCATGTCGATGCCGGCCTCGAGCGCGTTAGCGACGCCCTGGGCGTTGGCGCAGTGGGCCGCCGTCAGCTTGCCGAAACGGTGCGCCTCGTCCGTTGCCACCGCCAGCTCTTCGACGGTGTACGAGGGAAGGAGGGCGTACGAGGTGCGGGTGCTGCCGCCGGTCGCCATGATCTTGATGAAGTCGGCGCCCTCCTTGATCAGCTGGCGCACTTCGTGACGCACGCCCTCGACGCCGTCCGCCTCGGAGCCGCAGTAGCCCATGTGGCCGCCGGTCACGGTCAGCGGCCGGCCCGAGACCACCATGCGCGGCCCTTCGACGAGGCCGCGGCGCATACCCTCCTTCAGCGAGAAGGCGACGCGGCCCTTCGCGCCATTCTCACGCGCGGTCGTGACGCCGGAGGTGAGGGCGTGGCGGGCGTTCTTCGCGGCACGCAGCAGCAGCATGTCGTCATCGTTGTTGCGGACGAGGTCGTCACCGAGGGTGCCGTCGCCGGTGCCCATCATGTGGGTGTGGACATCGACGAGGCCGGGAAGGATCGTCGCGTCGCCGTACTCATGCAGCTCGACCTCGGCGCCATCCGGCTGGCGGACCTCGGCGATGCGGCCGATCGCCCGCACCTGGGCGCCTTCGATGAGCACGGCGGCGGATTCGAGCGGCGGCGCCCCGCTACCGTCGAAGAGGCGATCGGCGCGAAGAATCGTGAACTGCGGCATAGCGTTTGCTCCTCCAGTGACTGCCCCGGGTCATGAACCGCTTCAGTATCGCCGAAGCTTGTGAATGCGGTGTTACGGCATTACCTGAACCTCAGTGCAGCTATTTCCAAGCAGCCCTGCCGCTACACTCAGTCGATGCGCCCTCACATAATCGTCGATGCAATGAATGTAATCGGTTCCCGCCCCAACGGCTGGTGGCGAGACCGCGACCGCGCCGTCCGCAGCTTTGTCGCCAGGCTCCAGCAGCTCACGGTCGCGGACGACCTCGACCTGACGGTGGCGATCGACGGGACGCCGCTGGCCGGCCTGCCGGAAGGAAGCAACGAGGGCGTCGAGCTCCTCTACGCGGTCAAGCGCGGCCCCAACGCCGCCGACGACCGGATCATCGCCTTCATCGAGGGCCATGAGGCACCAGGCTCCCTCTCGCTGATCACCGCCGACCGCAACCTCACCGAGCGCGCCGAGGCCCTCGGCGCCACCGTTGGCAAGCCGGGCATGCTCCTCGAGCGCCTCGACGAGCTGGAAGAACCAAGCGAAACGCCAGCCGAGGCCGCGGACGGGGACCCGACAGAATAACGAAGCCGGCCGCAGCCCACCCTTTCAAGGGTGGGTGAATCTGCCTAAAAGAACTTCTTCGCGAGATTGAGCACGTCGTCGGTCGCGTCGCCGTCGTCGTCCTGGTCGAGGAGGTCGGCGAGGCCGCCCGCAAGACCGCCAACGCCGCCAAGACCACCGAGGCCCGCGCTCCCCGCGATGCCCTGAACCTGACCGGCGCCCGTCTGCTTCGCGAGCGTACCCATCGCCACGTTGCCGAGCATTGGCAGCATTTTCTTGAGGGTCGCGGGGTCGATGCCGGTCTTCTCCGCGGCGTTTCCGGCGACGTTTCGGCTGACGTCCTTGCTGCCGAAAATCTGCCCGAGGATCGCGTTTCCGTGGGCGATGGCGCTCTCATCGCCGACCGAATCGGGGTCGTCAACGTACTTCGCGGCGTCACCAGATCCGAGAATGGAGTCGAGGCCGCCGGAAGTCGAAGCGCTGCGCTTGATGCCGCGGGTAAGAGCCGGGAGGAGGCTGCTGGCCGCCTGCTGAGCGACCTCGTCCGGGACGCCCAGCTGCTTCGCGATCGCGCCGATCGCCTTACCGTTGTCGTCTCCGAGGATGCTGTCCAGAAGACCCACTGCTACCACCCCTGCTTTCTGTCTGTCAGCAGAGTATAGGCCTCGCTCAGCGCGGCGCCGGTACGAAGTCCGTGAACGGGACGATCTCATACCCTTGGGCGCGGAGGCCGCTGATGACCGCGGGCAGGGCGGCGGCGTCCTGCGAGGCCGAGCCGACGTGAAAAATGTAGATCGCCCCCGGCTCGGCGAGGCTCAGGCAGCGCTGAGCGATCTCGGCAGCCGAGAGCCCCATCCAGCCGCGCGAATCCACCGTCCAGAGCACGTTGTACGCATAGCCGCGCAAGCCCACGTCCGTGTTCACCGAGGCGTCGTAGTCGCCGTAGGGCGGCCGGAAGAACGGCTTCGTCGACTTGCCGGTCGCTGCTCTGACAACTTCCTCCGTGCGGTCGAGCTCTGAGAAGCGCTCTGCCTGCGTCATCGGCCGCGACGAGGTCGAGAGTCCGGTGAACGAGGCGTGGCTGTAGCTGTGGTTGATGAAGACGTGACCTTCGGCGGCGATGCGCTTGAGGAGGTCGGTGTTCTGCGTCGCCCACTGCCCCGTCATGCCGAAACCCACCTTGATGTTCTCCTTCGACAGCGTCTCGAGAATCTGCTCCGTGAAACCGCGGTCGGCACCGGCGTCGAACGTGAAGACCACCGCCTTACGGGTCGCCGGGCCGCGGATCAGGGGCACCGCCGGGCTCGTCGTCTGCGGCACGCTGGTGGCGGTCGGTACGGGCGTCGCAGTGGGGGGCAGCGGCGTCGGTGTCGAGGTTGCCTCGGGTACCCGGGTGGCAGAAGCGGTTGCGGCGGCGGGAGGGGTCGCCGTGGCCGTGCTCTCACCCCCGCCGCTGCAGGCGCAGAGGACGAGGGCCGCAACCGCGATGAGCAGGATACGCATCGTCAGGAGCCGGGCTGCGCGGCGAGGAACTCGATGATTGCGCCGGCGACACCGCGGGCGATCGCATCGCGGGCCAGCTCGCTACGCAGCATGGCGGCGTCCTGGGGGTTCGTGATGATCAGCAGCTCAAGAAGCGCCGCTGGCATGTTCGCCGGCGTGCTGTAGATGACGTCGCGGCCGTTGAAGCCCAGCGCCTCAGGGTCGCCGCCGCGCATCTCGATCTCACGCCGGGTGGTCTCGCGCGGACCACCGATGACGAAGAGCGTGAAGCAGCGGTCCATGCGCGAGCGGAAGCAGCTGCCGTCGAAGAGGCCGCGGTCCTGCGCGACATAGCCGACGCCGCGCAGCTCGGCGAGCACCTTCTGCACCGCAAGGCCGGCGAAGAGCTGACCCTCAGCGGCGAAGTCGCGCTTCGAGTCATACCACGCCTCGGCGCCCTTCTGCGAGGTGTCGGTCGAGCCGTTGCCGTGCAGCGAGACGAAGAGGTCGCCGCCCGCCCGGTTCGCGAGGTCGATACGGGCCTGGAGGTCGGAACGCGTCGCCGTATAGCCGGCGATCTGCTCCGCTACCCGCGTGTCCGTGCGCCGGGTGAGCAATACATCGATGTCCTGGGCCAGCAGCAGCTGTTCGATGCGAAGGGCGAAGTCGAGGTTCGAGTCCTTCTCGACGACGCCGTTCGCCGAGGCGCCGATTTCGTCGCCGCCGTGCCCCGGGTCGAGGACGACGACCTTGCGCTTCGGGCCGGCCGGCGCCACGTCTGCGGGAACGGCAGCAACGACCTCGGGAGAGGCGATCAGGAGTGGCGCATCCGTGGCTGCCGCTGCGGGCGTCTCTGCCGGTGGCGCCGACGAGCCGCTGCAGGCGCTGAGCAGCAACGCAAGGATTACGAGGACGAAACCGCGGCGGAGGACTACTGCTGCCATATGTAGCTGGCGAAGGCCCAGTCGAGCAGCCGCTGCGCATCGATTTCGCGCGTGCCGGAGTTGAGGACGACGGCGTACAGGCGCTGACCGCGTTTCGTCGCCGAGGCCGCGAGCGTCGAACCGGCGCGGCGGGTGTAGCCGGTCTTGATGCCGTCCGCGCCCGGATAGAGGTTGATGAAGCTGTTGATGTTGACCAGCGGGATCGTCCGCGAGCCGCTGGCCGCGTAGGAGCGGGCGTTGACGATCTCGCGGAAGCCGGGAAGGCTCATGCCGTAACGGGAGACCATCGCCAGGTCGTAGGCGGAGGTCATGTGGTTGCCGCCGCGGTCGAGGCCGTGCGGGTTCGTCCAGGTCGTCTCGGTCAGGCCGAGGCGGCGCATGAGCAGGTTCATCTTCTTCACAAACGCCTCGTCGTTGCCGGCGACGAAGCGTCCGACCGCCAGCGCAGCGTCGTTACCGGAGGGCAGCATCATGCCGTAGAGGAGGTCGCGCAGGCTGAAGCGATCGCCCGGCTCGAGGCCCATGATCGTACTGCCGCGCATCGAGGCGCTGTCGACGTCGGTCTCGACCACCTCGTCCAATCGCCCGTCCTCGAGGGCCAGCACGAGAGTCGCAATCTTCGTCAGGCTGGCGGGCGCCGCGGACATATGCGCGTTCTTGTCGTAAAGCACGGCGCCCGAGGCCTCGTCGACGATCACGGCGGCGATGGCGGCGATCTCCGGCGGCTGCGGGGCGCCCGGCTTCAAGGACGGCGCCTCGGTCCAGAACGGCGGCAGCGGCGAACCGAGGGGTGGGAGCGGCTCAGGCGTCGGGAGCGGCGGCAGATCGGCGAGGATAGGCTCCACCGTCTTCTGCACGACAACCGCAGGACCGCTGTTTGCATCGTCGCCGTCGCCGCCCGATGCGAGCAGTGAGGCTGCCGTAACGCACAGCAGGACGAAGAGGAGGGCGGAGGCGAGGAGTGCAGGACGCCGGTATCGGTCCATCGACGGCGTCACCTTAGAACATAACGTAAAGGTTGAACAGGGTTTCAAAGTGGCATACGGCGTTACAAGACGGCGGGTGTCGTACTGGAGGAACCGATATCGCGGGGTGCGTCATAGATGGGTGGCGAGACGGCCGCGGCGCTCGCGGACCAAATCTGAGATCTGAGGACACCCCAGACCCGGGCACGGGCTTCGCCCCTACTGACCCTGCTGGGGTTGTTGCCGCGGCACAAGCGTAGCCTCCCCGTTCAAAGGAGGTGTGACGTCCTCAACGTTGCCGGACTGCCTCCTTCGAGGAAGGAGCCGGTTGCCCCTACACTGAGGCGTACTGGAGGAGCTACCCGTGAGAGAGACCGATCAGCGAATGACGAAGCTGCGACTACGCCGTCTGTGGGAGGAAATCCTGGACGCCGACCTCATCCAGGTCGACGTCGAGGAGGACGAGGAGAGCCACTCGGACCAGCGCGAACCGGTGAAGCGCGTAACCGTCGTGGTGCGCTACATCCCGGCCTGAGGACGCGACCAGTCCATCCCCCTGGCGTATCCTCAGACGCGGCTCAGAGCTACAGCCCTTTTGCGGGGTCCGGGGTTTCCCCGGCTTAGACATCAACCAGGAGAACGACCATGCTCTCGATATTCCGGGTCAAGGATGACGACGCCGTCCGCGTGAAGCCCGACAGCCTGCGTCACGTCGTGCAGGCGATCTTCGAGGCGGTAGGTGTTGAACCGGCCGATGCGAAGCTGGGCGCCGATGTGCTCGTTACCGCCGACGTGCGTGGCGTCGACAGCCACGGCGTCTCGAACATGCTGCGGACCTACGTCCAGCGCATCCGCGACGGCGAGGTGCACGCGCGCCCGAACTGGCAGGTCCTCCAGGAGAACCCCTCGACCGCAACGATCGACTGCGACAAGGGCCTCGGCATCATGATCGCCCCGAAAGCGATGGCGATGGCGATCGAGAAGGCGAAGCGCACCGGCATCGGCGCCGTCGCGATGCGCAACGCGAACCACAGCGGTATGGCCTCCTACCACGCGATGCTAGCGCTGCCGCACGACATGATCGGCATGTGCCTCACCGCCGCCGGGCCGCAGGTGCTGCCGACTCACGGCGCCGTCCCGCGCATCGGCACCAACCCGATCGCCGTCGCCGTTCCCGCGAAGACGATGCACCCCTTCGTCTTCGACGCAGCGACCAGCGTCGTCGCTTCGAACAAGCTGCAGCTGGCGAAGCGCCTCGGCACCGACATCCCCGGCAACTTCCTCGCGACGATGGACGGTTCGATCATCGCGGAGCCGGGTCCGCTGCCTGACAAGTTCCAACTCCTGACGATGGGCGGCAGCCGCGAGCTAGGCTCGCACAAGGGCTTCGCGCTGGCGATGGTCATCGACATCATGTGCAGCGTCCTCGCCGGCGCCGTGCCTGCGGGCTTCAGCGGCCGCGGCCCCGCGAACCACTTCGTCGCCGCCTACAACATCGCCGCCTTCACCGACGTCGACGAGTTCAAGGAGCGCATGGACTGGTACCTCGCCGAGATGGAGGCAACGCCGCCCGCGCCCGGCTACGACCGCGTCATGACTCCGGGCCTCGAAGAAGCGGAGATGGAGGTCGAGCGCAACGCGAAGGGCATCCCGCTGCACACGGAGGTCGTCGGCTGGCTCGAGTCGATCTGCGAAGAGCTGCAGATCCCGAAGGACTACCTCGAAGCGCCAACGCCGATGCCCTGACAGTCCGCATCGCGAGCCAGACTGCTGTCGTTGTCAGCCTGCCCCAGGACGGATCTGGTTCCGGGCGATGACCGATAGCGTCGGCAAGCAGCGCCCGCGCGCCTCACGCGAGGCGAAGTCAGCGGCCAGGGCTAGATGCTTCGTACCTCAGCATGACAAAGACGGGCGGCCCGGCGCGATGACGCCCTCCGTCTGAGCGGGTGCGGTCGCGAGGACGCCGCAGGTCATTTCTGACTCCCTGTTGCGCTATTCGATCCCCGGGATCGGATAGGCTACATTGACCCTTGGGAGCGCCCGCGGCGAACCGGTCGCGGAGCGAAGTGTGGTGTTGCGTATCTCTGTCTTTGACTGCTGCCGCCGCCGGCATAGACCGGT
>JBFWZE010000074.1:14405-16338 GCA_050185685.1 Dehalococcoidia bacterium | reverse complement strand
GCTTTCGCCGCGAGGGAGGTACGGGAAGGCGCCGGCGCGGCATCATGAGCCAGCTCGGTCGAAGGGGTCATCGAACCGGCATGTGCGTTCGAGGGTGTGGCAAGGCAGGCGAATCGTAGCACAGGGTCCTGAACCGCTTCAGTAACGGGTGTTCGGGCATCAGGAACGGGCTGCTGCCTTGCGGGCGCGTGGCCCTGAGGGTTCGTCCTTCGAGGGCCTCAGGGCGAACGGTGGTGAAAGCGCCGGGATCTCGAATACCAGGGGATTGAGGCCGGCGCTGATGGTTGCGACAGGGGCGAAGATCCCGGCCGTTCGTCCTGAGGTACTCGAAGGGCGAACCTCACACCGTCTGCATTCCGTCCGTGCGAAGATCCCGGCCGTTTGTCCTGAGGCCGGGGGTCTGCGTGCTGATCGTGACGGTGTCATGGCTACAATGAGGCCGCTGACGGAGACGAGTAAGGGAGACAAGATGAAGGTAGCAATCCTCGATGACTATCAGAATGTCGCGCGCACGAGCGCCGACTGGGGCCGCCTGCCCGAAGGCACCGAGCTCAGCGTCTTGGCCGACCACCTTAAAGACGAAGCGGCGGTTGCCGAGCGCCTGGCCGGCTTCGAGGTCGTCGTGGCGATGCGGGAGCGCACACCGTTTCCGCGCTCGCTGCTGACCCGGCTGCCGAACCTGAAGCTGCTGGTAACCACCGGGCTTCGCAACGCATCGATCGACGTTGCCGCGGCGGCGGAGCAGGGCGTCACGGTGTGCGGCACCACCGGGATGAGCACGGGCACGTCGGAGCTGACCTGGGGCCTCATCCTCTCGCTCACCCGTCACATCCACACCGAGAACCGCAACGTCCGAGAGGGGAAGTGGCAGACGACGATCGGTCCGAGCCTCGAAGGGCACACGCTGGGGCTCGTCGGCCTCGGACGCCTCGGCTCGAACGTGGCGAAGGTCGGTCTCGCGTTCGGGATGAGGGTGATCGCCTGGAGCCAGAACCTGACGCCGGAGCGCGCCGAGGCGATCGGCGCGACGGCGGTCTCGAAGGAAGAGCTGTTCAGCCAGTCGGACGTCATCAGCGTCCACTACATCCTCAGCCCCCGCAGCCGCGGCATGATCACCGCCGAAGACTTCGCCCGCATGAAGCCGGATGCGCTCTTCGTGAACACCTCACGCGGGCCGATCGCGGACGAGGCGGCGCTGCTCGACACGCTGCGTAACCACCGCATCGCCGGCGCCGGACTCGACGTCTTCGAGGAGGAGCCGCTGCCGGCCGCCCATCCGTTCCTGCAGCTCGATAATCTGCTGATCACGCCGCACATCGGCTATGTAACGACGGACAACTACCGCATCTTCTATGGCGACGCCCTCGAAGACGTGCTCGCGTTCATGAACGGGGCGCCGGTGCGGGTGATTTCTCCTTCGTGAACGTATAAAACGCTCCGGGTTTTTGCCGATCGTTATAAGGCAGCCACCGATGGCAGGTGGCTGCCTTGCATATGAGATACGTGCTCAATCGAATCGGCCCTTCCTACCTGCTTCGGCTGCAGAGCGTCTTCGTCGCGGTGATCGCGGCGGTTATGGTCGTCGTCTTCCTGTTCGCCTTGAGCCTCGTCCGGGAGCGGCTGCAGGAGTCGTCTGACAAGGGCACGACGGCGCTGCTGTCGTTTCGGGTCCACGACGAGCTCTCGCGTTCTCTCGATATCCTTGGCGACCGTGCTGAGACCGTGATCGATGGCGAAACCGGGGTTGCTCCGTCCGAATTGAGGCGGGCACTGTTCACGGCGAGCCCTTCGGTGGCGCGCCTCGAACTGTCCGTCCCGCTCACCATGAGCGAGGCCGCCTCGCTGCAGTCGAGCTACGACGCGCTTCTCGATGATGCGCTGCACCTCTACGAAGCCAGCCCCAAGCCGTCGAACCGTGCGCTGCTCGATGACA
>JBFWZE010000074.1:1326-14305 GCA_050185685.1 Dehalococcoidia bacterium | reverse complement strand
CTGTCCGTCCCGCTCACCATGAGCGAGGCCGCCTCGCTGCAGTCGAGCTACGACGCGCTTCTCGATGATGCGCTGCACCTCTACGAAGCCAGCCCCAAGCCGTCGAACCGTGCGCTGCTCGATGACATCGAGTCGCTTCAGGTGCCGCTGAACCTGTACCTGATTTCGCCGACCGCGCTGAACTTCCAGCGCCTCTTCGTGGCCGTTGCGCGCGTCGAAACCCGCGCCCGCGTCGCAATACCCGAGCTTGTCGGTGAGGCGAACGACGAGGACATGGACCTCCGGACGGCGGTTGAGCGGGGAGGCTTCGCGGTCCTCGCCGGCCTTGTCGCCTTCGCCGCCGTGCTGATCGTCGTTACGGTCAGTGTGAGCCAGCGGGTGCGCCTGATGTACGAGGCGGCGGAGCAGGAGCGTATCCACTTGCGCCAGACCACCGCGATCCTCCAGCACCGCAACGAGCAGATGAACGCCCTCTACACCGTCTTCACGGAGATCACAGATACGCTGAGCCTTCGCCACGTCGTGAGTGCGACGCTCCAGGAGGCGCTGAAGCTTATGCACTGCCAGGCAGCGGTCCTGCGGCTGCTCAAGAACGACGAGCTCGTCATCGCCGGTACGGTGGCGAGCGACGGCAGTCCGGTAGACCAACCCGAGAAGATCACGCTCGACACGGAGCCGGTCGGCCGGGTGGCAAAACGCGGGTTGCCTCTGCGCATCGGCAGCCACAACCAGGACCTGCTTAACGAGCAGAACCGCGACGCCGGGATGCACTCCGGGCTGATCATCCCGCTCATCCTCGGTGCCCGTGTCGTGGGCACTCTGAGTGTGTGGTCTCGCGAGCACGACGCGTTCACAGAAGAAGACGAGCGCATCCTGGGCATGATGGGCTCCCAGGTGGCGACCGCCGTCGTTGCCGCCGACACGACGGAAGCGAGCGAGCACCGCGCCCACCACGACCCGCTGACCGGGCTGCCGAACCGGCTGCAGCTCATGGAAGACATGGCGGGAGACCTCAGCCAGAAGGAGATGAAGGACCGCCAGGCCATCGTCGGCATGATCGACATCGACCACTTCAAGCACTTCAACGACGATTTCGGCCACCACATCGGCGACGTCAGCCTCCAGAAGGTCGCGCTGACGCTGCAGCAATCGCTCAGGGAGAACGACCGCGTCTATCGCTACGGCGGCGAAGAGTTCGTGATCGTCCTAATGGATATTGCCGCCGAAGCCGGCAAGACGCTCGCTGAGCGCCTGCGCAGGGCAATCGAAGAAACGCCGCTCACGGATGATCAGCTGGAGCCGGTGGGAGCAGTGACGATTTCGATGGGCCTTGCCTGCTATCCGGGCGACGGGACGGAGTTCGGCAGCCTGATCGAGATGGCCGACCTCGCGATGTACCGGGCGAAGTCCATGGGCCGCAATCAGATCGCGACCTGGTCCGACGACATCGTCTCGCACGCCGCCTGACGCTCCCCAGACCTCGCCTGCCGATGCTATAGTCCTGCCCAACAGCAGGTCCCTAGCGTGAGGAGAATCCGTTGGCGTACGAAGGCATGCTCGCTGAGTCGGTGACCATCAACGGTCACAACGGCGACGAGATCGAGGCGTATTACGCCCGTCCCCTGGGCCCCGGTCCGTTTCCCGGGATGGTGGTCATTCACCACGCGCCGGGCTGGGACATGTGGACGCACGAGGTCGTGCGGCGTCTCGCCAGCGGCGGTTACGCGACTATTTCGCCCCACCTCTACTCGCGAATGGGCCCCGGCGACCCGGACGACGTCGCAGCGCGCGCCCGCGCCGAGGGTGGTGTGGCAGACGACCAGGTCATGGGCGACGTTCGCGGCGCGATGACCTTCCTTCGCGCCCAGCCGTACGCGAGTGGTAAGGTCGGCGCCATCGGTTTTTGCAGCGGCGGCCGCCAGCTCTACCTCGCGGCCTGCACGATCCCGGAGCTCGACGCGACAATCGACGGCTGGGGCGGCGGTGTCATCGTCGACGACCCCTCACAGCTCACCGACAAGCGCCCGCGGGCCCCGTTCGACTTCACTGCCGGGATCAACGCGCCGATGCTCGGCCTCTTCGGCGTCGAGGACACGAACCCGCCGATCGAGATGGTCGACCGGATCGAGGAAGAGCTCAAGCGCCTCGGCAAGGAATACGAGTTCTACCGCTACGAAGGCGCCGGCCACGCTTTTATGACCGTCGACCGCGTCCAGTACCGCTGGGAGCAGGCGAACGACGGTTGGAAAAAGGTCTTCGCCTTCCTCGGCAAGCACCTCAGCTAACACGCAGGAGTCAGATCATGTGCACGTACATCACCGAGAAGGCTTCAATCTTCGGCAGCGCCAAGGGACCGACCGGCTGGATCCGGGTCGACACGGCGAATGTCTACTTTGACCACCCCTACCACGCGCCGCTGGACCACAGCTTGAACATCGATTTCGTCGACGAATCGAAGGGCGCACCGCAGCGCATCGCCGTCGAAATCAGCGCCGAGTCGGCTCGTCAGCTGATCAAGGCAATCGAGGCGGCGCTGGCAAGCGGTGAAGAAGCCCACGCCATGAACCCGGTCGAAGAGGCACTCCGCGCCCAGGGAGTCGTGCGCGTCTAACCCGCCGGCTGCATCCCGGTCTCACACAAACGCCCTCCGCGAGAGGGCGTTTCGATTTGGAGTGAGAGGTCTAGGAGCGCTGGCGGGTTTCCGCCGTCATGCAGACGAAGCGCATCTGGATGCTGCCCTCGTCGTTCGGGCAGTGAACGTGGAGCTGACCCTCGACGGGGCCGGTGAGCTCCGGCGGCCGGAGCAGGACGATCGAGACGCGGCCAAGGCCGTCAGTGGCGCTGCTGAACTGGTCGACGTGCTCCGACTCGAGGCACACGTCACCGTGGAGCGATACGAAGACCTCGACGCCCTTGAGCGGCTGGCCGCGCCGGCCCGTCACTTCGGCTGCAAAGGTCTTGGACGTAATGCCGTCTCCGAGGGAGACCGATAACGAAGTTTCACCCATTGTTAACCACCAGGAATCCGTTCTTGCTCCCTACAACGCGGGCGGTTACCCGAAGTTAACCGCATTTGTGAACCTGCAACACCTTTTACAAGACGTTTACCTCCGGTGTTGCGGTTCTTACAGAAACGCCTTCGCCGGCGAACCTGCTACCGTCTTTGCCATGACCACGGAGATGTGGCTCATTGCGGCCGTACGCTTGCTTGGCGCTATCCCGGTGCTGCGCTGGGCGCTTGCCGGCGCGCTCATCGCAATCGCCGTCGATCAGTCCGATCTCTTCATGATGAACCTGCTCGACCTGGGTGGCGTCAGGGACTATCAAACCTTCGACAAGTATCTCGATCAAGCCTACCTGCTCGCGTTCCTCGTCGTGGCTCTGCGATGGCAGGGGCCGGCGCGAACGGTCGCGGTTGCGCTGTACTGCTACCGCCTCGCTGGCTTCGCTGTTTTCGAGCTGACCCACGAGCGTGACGTCCTGCTGCTCTTTCCCAACTTCTTCGAGTACTGGTTGATCCTGATCGCGGCGCTGAAGCATTACCGCATCGACCCCTTCGCGCGGCCCGACGCTGCCGATACCGCGGACGAGAGCGTCCTCGACCCTGCCTGGCGCTATGCCTCAGCCGGGGCGCTGCCTCAGACCGCCGCACCCGAGATCGTCATTATCGAGGCCGGAACGCGCCGTATGTCAGAGAAAACGTTCGGCGGGATCGTCGTCGCGCTGGTCGCCCTGAAGCTCTTCCAGGAGTACGCTCTGCATTACGGCCGCTGGCTGGACGGCTTTACGGCCGTCGATGCGGTTGAGGCGATCTGGCGCGTTCTGACACCACCGTATTGAATTTCAGGCTCGACCCCCGGCGATTGCTCCTTCGTTCGGTCCTCGGCAAGCGGCTGCCTCTCACGAAGGGCACGCTGCACGTCAATGGGCCGCGACGGCTGCTGACGATCTACAGGGACCAGCACGGCATCCCGCACATCGATGCTGAGACTGATGAGGACGCCTGGTTCGGGCTCGGTTTCTGCCAGGCGCAGGACCGCGCGTTCCAGCTCGAGCTGCGGATGCGCACTGCGCGGGGCAGTCTTTCAGAGGTCATCGGCGAGCAGACACTGAAGATCGACCGGCTCGCCCGCCGTATCGGCTTCCGCGAAGCCTCGCTGCGGCAACTGCCCGTCCTCGCTCCCGAGGTCCGCGCCCAGGTCGAGGCCTTTGTGGCAGGCATTAACGCCGCGTACGAGGCAGGCTTGCCGAAGCGGCCGCATGAGTTCCTCCTCCTCCGCACGAAGCCGACCCCCTGGGATGCCGCGGACGTGCTCGCGGCCGGCAAGCTGATGTCGTTCTGGCTGGTTGGCAACTGGGACGTCGAGCTCTCCCGGTTGAAGATCCTGAGCACGGACGGTGAGCAGGCTCTGCGCGACCTCGACCCGATCTACCAGGAGCATCACCCGGTCTCCAGCCCTCCGTCATCGCCGGCGGGCCCGGCCATTGACCGCCTCAGCACCGACCTCGACGAGTTTCGCAGCTTCGCGGGCTACGGCAGCGGCTCGAATAACTGGGCAATCGCGGGTTCGAGGACGAAGAGCGGGCGTCCGATCCTGGCGAACGACCCCCACCTCGACCCGGTGCTGCCGCCGCACTGGTACCTCGCCCACCTCGCGACGCCGGGGTGGCAGCTCGCGGGCGCGGCGCTGCTCGGCGCCCCGGCGATCGGCGCCGGCCACAACGGCCACGTCGCCTGGGGGATTACCGCGGGCTTCAGCGATACGGTCGACTTCTTCATCGAGGACGTGGCGCCGGATGGACGCGGCGTGCGGCGTGGCGGCGGCTTCGAGCGCTGCGACCTGCGCCGGGAGGTCATCGCCGTCAAGGGCAAGCCGTCCGTGATCGAGGACGTGCTGGTGACGCCGCGCGGGCCGGTGGTTTCGCCCGGCTTCGAAGGCGGGCTGCCGGTCCTCTCGATGCGAGCGGTCTGGCTTGACCCGCGGCCGGCGCGAGGATTCCTGACGGCGCACAGAGCCCGCAACGTCGAGGAGTTCCGGCGCGAGTTCGAGCAATGGCCGGTGCTGCCGCAGAACGTCGCGATTGCCGATACCGAAGGCACGATCGCCTGGCAGCTGGTCGGTGAGCTGCCCCGCCGCCGCAAGGGCTTCGGCACGCTGCCGCTCCACGGCTCCGACGCCGAAACGGGCTGGTTTGACGACACCGTGCCGTTCAGTCAGCTACCGAACGCGATTAATCCCGATACCGGCGTCGTCAACAGCGCCAACAACAAGCCCGTCTCCGACGCCTGGGACGGCCCCTTTCTTGGCGTCGACTGGCTGGACGGCTACCGCGCAGGCCGCATCTTCGAGGCGCTCGCCGAGCGCGCCGACTGGGACGTGGCGTCGAACCTCGCCTTGCAGATGGACGAGGTCTCACTGACCTGGCGTGAGGTCCGCGACGCCATTCTGGCCCTGCAACCCGAGACCGAAGAGGCGCGTTTCGCGGTCGAGCTACTGCGGGCCTGGGATGGCATTGTCAGCGCAGAGTCGCCCGCGGCCACGGTCTACGAGGGCTTCATCGCCGAGATGTGGCAGCAAATGGCGGCTTCCCGGGCACCGAACGCCACCGACTACGCGCTCGGCCGCGGGTTCACCGAGCTTTTGCCCTCATCGACCTTCGCGGCTGGGAGAATCAGCACGCTTTTGCGGCGTCTGCGCGAGCAACCTGAGGGCTGGTTCGCACGCGGCTGGGAAGCGACGATGGCCGAAGCGCTCAGCGCGGTCGTGCAGCGCCTGCGCCGCCAGCACGGTACGACGCCGGCCGACTGGGCCTGGGGGACGGTGCGCCCGCTGACGCTTCATCACCCGATCGGCCGGATCCCGGCTCTGGCGCCGGTCTTCAACCGCGGCCCCTACCCCTACGGCGGCGACGGCAACACGGTGTCGCAGGCCGCCTCGTCGATCCGGCGCTTCGGCGCGAACCCGGGCGCAATTGCCTCGCTGCGGGCGGTAATCGACGTCGGCGACTGGGAGGCGTCGCGTTTTTCAATGCCGGGCGGCCAGTCGGGCAATCCGCTGTCGCCCCACTACGACGACCTGCTGCCGCTCTGGCTCAAGGGTGACGGCGTTCCGATTCCCTGGTCACCGGAGGCGGTGCGGGCTGCGACGCGCGATACGCTGCGCTTACTGCCGCTCGATGGGGCTACCCGGGCGGCGCTGCGGCCGTAGCTCAATCGTCCCGGGAAGCTGCGTCCGCTCGCGCGAGCCGCGCACCTCGACCTTATCGCTGAAGGGACCGGTCGAGTGCGTGTGGCTGTGGCCGTGGTCGCTGTCGTCTTCATAGCGCTGGGCGGCCCAGGCGGCAATCGCGGTCGTAATCGGCACGGCAGCGACGATGCCAATGCTGCCGACGATCGTGCGGGCGATCTCGGTCGCGAGGAACTCGCGGTTCAGCAGGATGCCTGCGGGCTCGGTCTGGAGCGAGAGGATGATCAGCAGCGGCAGAGCAGCGCCGGCGTAGGCGAGGAACAGCGTATTGACGGTCGAGGCGATGTGGTCGCGGCCGATCGTCATGCCGCGGCTGAAAAGCCCGCCGACGCCCATCGCGCTGTTCGCGCGGTGCAGCTCGAAGACGGCGGATGCCTGTGCCACCGTTACGTCGTCGAGCACGCCGAGGGCGCCGATGATGATGCCGCCCAGGAGCAGGCCCTCTGCGTTGATCGCGCCGCCGGTGACGATCTGCAGGGTGATCGAGTGCTCGTCCGCCAGCCCCGTCAGCTTCGCAAAGCCAATGACGAAGCTCGCCAGGAGCGCGGTAATCGCCAGGCAGGCGGCAGTGCCGGCGAACGCGACGAAGGTCTTGGTGCCGACACCGTGCGAGAGGAACAGGCTCGACGACATGATTGCGAGCGCACCGATCACGGAGATCAGCACCGGGTCGCCGCCGGACACGATGCCGGGAATGATGAAGCGCAGGATGATCGCCGTGCTGAAGACCATACCCAGCAACGAGAAGGCGCCCTGCCAGCGCGCTACCGCGATTACGAAGAGGCAGAACGCGATCGCGAGCGTCCAGAGCGGGAAGCCGCGCGCGTGGTCGGAGAGGAAGTAGACGTCGCCGTTCGGACCTTCTTGCCTTGTCACGAGGACGCTGTCGCCGGCTTCGAAGTCCTTCGTGACCGGGTCGACGGCGCTGATGACCTGCTCGACTGTCACCTGCTGGCCGTCGACGGAGACTTCAAAGCGCCGGGTGGTCTGCTGTCCCCGCGGACCCGTCGTCGTGTTCTCGTCGAGCAGGCGCTCGATCTTGCCGGTCTTCGTCTCGCCCTGCTCTGAGCGCACGTCCGGCGTGTCGAAGACGCCGAGGGCGGGGATGATCACCGTGAACAGCAGCACGACGGCGCCGATGGCGAGATAGGTCGCGGTGGTCCGGTTGAAGGTCAGTGCGGGCATGGGAATAATCTCAGGGTAGGGGAATGGTTCTCATAGTCCAACCACGTATCACTGCAACGTCTGTGTGATTCTGCTCACGGCGGCAGCTTCGTACCATGAACATGGAGGTGTGTGAATGAAACCGGCAGTAATCCTCGGCCTCGCAGGCTTTGTCTTCGCCGTGATGCTCATCGGCAAGCGCCGGCGCAAGAAGACGACGCTCGAGAAGATCCAGATGCGCGCGGACGACGCGATCAGCGACCTGGAGCACCGCGTCAAGGACATTCGCAAGCAGGCGAAGCGACTTCGGGGCGACGCAAAGCAGAAGCTGCAAGAGCAGGCGCACGACCTCGAGTCGCAGCAGCGTGAGCTCAAGAAGCGGCTTGACGAGCTGAGCGGTGACGCCCAGAAGCTCCTCGCGAATGCGCGGTCGAAGGCGCACGCGTAGCAGTATTCGACATCCGGTTCGACGTAGACGGCCCGTCATGACATGACGGGCCGTTTGTCGTTATCTCGGGACGCAGTTATTGAGGAACCACTGCCGCTCAGCCTCCGAGCGGTAGGTGGGGTCGGCTCGGATCGCGTTGCAGTCGGTGCGGTCTGCGCCCGGGTTCGGCGTCGCGGTCGCAGCCGCGACGGCCGTCGGCTGAGTCACGATGTTGCCGCCGCTCGATTCGGGCTTGCTGCTGCCGGAGCCGTCGCTGAGGACGGCGTACGCGACGCAGGCGTGGAAAAGGATGCCGATCAGGAACCCGACAACGGCAATCTGCGGCACGGAGACGCGCTTCGGGTCGAAGTCGACGCTCTTGCGCTCGGCGGGCGCCGGGGCCGCTTCCTCCTGTCGAGGGCGGGGCGTGCGTCTTGGCGGCGGTGTGGGGCGTTCCTGACGGGCCATCTCGGCTTAGCTTAGCTGCTCTGCCGTTCTGGCGCCCGCCGGCCGGTCCGGCCCGAAGCGATGGATCTGAGTTGCGCCAAGGGTTGTTAAGGCACTTGTAACAGCGACCGCGGCGAACATCACCCGGAAGACCTCGATGCTCGGCGTAGCGCCGTCTCCGAGAACGCTGCCGAGGGTGCCGGCGCCAATGATGCTGCCGAAGTACCGCATCATCGAGACCATGCCCGAGGCGACGCCGGACTGACTCTGAGGGGAGGCCTCGATCGCGGCGGCCGTTGCCGGGCCGGTACCGAGCCCGATGCCGACGCCGAGGAGCGCCAGGCAGCCGGCGAGATAGCCGAGCGACACGTGCTCGCCGATGCCCGCGACGAGGAGCACCGCGGCCGCGACCATGCAGAGGCCGCCGAGTATAGAAGGCAGGCGCCGGCCCTGCTTGTCGGAGTAGCGCCCGGTTGCCGGCGCCAGGAAGGTCATGATGATCGACATCGAGCCGAGGACGAGCCCGACGGCTGCATCGTCGCGGCCCTGGACCTCTTTGAGGAAGAAGGGGATGGCCAGCAGCGCAGTGTACATAATCATGTTGCTCAAGAGGACGAAACCGGTCGCCGCCGCGAAAGACCGATCGCGGAACAGGCGCCACTCGGCAACCGGCATGGCGCTGGTGCGCTGACGCAGGACGAAGAAGCCGCCCAGGCCCGCAAGAAGGGCCGTTGCCACGACCAGCAGGGCGCCATTCGCACCGCCGCCGGAGCCGAGGAGGAACGTCAGGGCGGCCAACGCGCCCGCCAGGGACATCGCTGCGAGCCAGTCCACCCGCAGCGGCTGGCGCTCGGCGCTGTCCTCATAGCGCAGGAGGGCCTGCAAGACGAGGGCAGCGGCAATCAGGGGGACGTTGGCGAGAAAGAGGAGGCGCCAGCTGCCGGCCTCGAGCAGGAGGCCACCGAGGACGGGCCCGACCGCTGCGGAGATGCCGATGATCGAACCGACGATGCCATTCGCCTCACCGAAACGGCGCTGCGAGGAAGCCGAGCGCAGCATCGCCATGCCGTTGGGGATAACGACCGCGCCGACGAGGGCCTGGCAGGTGCGAAGCAGCACCAGCAGCTCGAAGCTCGGTGCTGCGGCCGACGCCAGCGAGAAACCGAGAAACGCCAGCAGACCGAGACGAAAGGCTTTCGCGCGCCCGATCTGGTCGCCGATGCGGCCGCCGATCGGCATCGCCACGGCCATCGCAATCAGGTAGGCGGAGACGAGCCACGAGACTTCGTGACGGCCGATGCCGAAACCTTCCCGAAGGTCTGGGAGCGCCACGGCGATCATCGTTGAGTTCAGCGGTGCAATCAGGGCCCCGAACGAGACCGTGAGTACGAGGAGGAGAAAGCCAGGCGCGTTACGTTCTGAGTTCGTTGCGTCCTCCGGTTCGATTGTAGACCACCGAACCGGCCAGGACGATTTCAGGTCGCCCGCGGGTTCAGCCGGTCCTTCGAGCCGTGGTCGCGCCGTAGTCCATCGTCAGGTAGGGCGTGTCGCACCACGGGCACATGGCGTCGGGCGGTACGGCGAAGAAGTCACGGTCGCAGTGGCCGCAGGTGACCATCGGAAAGCCCGGGATCTCGGCTGCGCGCTTACCGGTGTCTTCGTCTGCGTCCTCGAAGCCACCGCTGAAGGATGCGACCGTACTGAGCGCCTTCGTCTTCTGCCCCTCAGTGACGACGATCCCGGCTCCGGTCTGAATCGCGACAAGGGCAACGAGGACGCCGATCATGAACACCAGGCCAATGAGGCCAAACAGCGCGAAGACAATCGTCAGGCGAAGGGCGCGCTGCCCGTCGTACAGCTCATATCCGAGCGCGAAACAGTGGGCGCCGAGGACATAGAGCGCGAAGAGGAAGCTCACGCCGTAGATGCCCTGGTCGAGGTCTATCGATTCGAGGTACCAGATTGAATAGACGAGGCGGGCACAGAGGACGGCGGCGACGATCGCGAGGACGCCGCCGGCGAACATGACGCCGATCGGACGTCCCTCGAGACCGGGGTTGTGCTGATAGGCGACGACTTCTTTTGTGCGTTCGATGACGTGGTGGGCAGGGCTTTGCGGACTCATCTCTTGCGAATTATCGGTAGAAGCGGCGGGAGTTACAGTCGGCACACGAAAAGAGGCGGCCCTCAGGGCCGCCACTTCTTTCAGCCGGTTAATGGGACTACTTCATCAGCCGCCAGAAGACGACCAGCGTTAGCAGCGCGCCGAGACCGGCCTGTACTGGATGCTCCTGCGCGTACTTCGTCGCCGTCTTCGCGAGGTCGCGGGTTGATTGCTCGTGCATGTACTGCGCCGTGGTCTCAACACCGGACGCGACCTTGTGGCCGGCGGCGGCAACCTGCTCGCCCGCCTGCTTGCCGAAGTCCTTCGCCATGTCGCTGCGGCTGTGCATCTCGTCCGCTCCGCGGTCGAGGCCGGCGGCGGCTTTTTCGCGGCGGTCGTCGGCCTCGTCGAGCATTGCGTCGGCCTGAGCTCCGGCCTGCTCCTTAATGTCCTCGGCGGTGGCCTGAGCTTTTGCGCTCATTTCCTCCGCCTTCTGCTTCATCTCATCCCTGTTCGTGTCGTTGCTCATTGTCCTGCCTCACTGTGAAGGGCCGTGCGGCCACAATTGTGGATGCTGCAATTCTCCGCCCTGTCTCGTTCACGTCCCGGTACGGAGAGCGCCATGGCCTAAACAGATGAATTGCAATCGATGCAGAAAGACGGGGCGTCGCGGTACGCTAGGACTGACGATGTCTTCCGAACGCGCTATCTCCCTCGCCATACGCTGGCTGCTGCTCTCCTTCGCGGTCTGGGTTGCGGCGGAGCTGGTCGAGGGTATCCGCTACGACGGCTGGGACAGCATCTTCGTCGTCGCGCTGGTGCTGGGACTGCTCAACCTTTACATCCGCCCGCTTCTTTCACTGCTGACGCTGCCGCTGACGATCCTGACCCTGGGTCTCTTCCTGCTCGTCATCAATGCGGCGCTTCTTGGTCTCGCCTCATGGATCGCCGGCGTGTTCAGCGGCATCGAGTTCCATGTCGATGACTTCTGGGCGGCGCTGCTCGGCGCTTTCGTGATCAGCGTCGTGGGCATGCTGATTGGGCTCTTCGTGAAGCCGGACCGCATCGCGCGAGACCTCTCAGGCGGCGTGTAGCCCTGCTGGTGCGCGTTCGTAAGGCTTTGACCGCTTCTTAAGAAGCCCTGTGCATCTTTTGCTCCCTACAATGTCTATATTCACCTGAATAAGACTTCATGGGGCGTCAATGTTTGTTGCCATTCCCCAGCCTGGTGCTCGCTGGTCTATACCGCTTGTAATCCTCGGCGTCGCGGCGGTCATCGTCTTTTTCGTCGTACTGAACCCTCCCGGGTACCGCCCTGCAGTGATGGACAAACCGCCGGCCGCGGAGGCACAGGGTGGCGGCAGCATCGATGACGGGGAGATTCCAGGGCTAACCGAAGCGCGAATTCAGGTCGTCCCCACGCTCCCGACCGTCGTCGCGCCTCAGCAGCGCGCCCGCAGTGTCCTCATTCTCAAGGTCGGTCCGGATGACCGGTACGTCACCGTCGGCCAGATCGCGAACGGCGCACGCGTCGAGGTCGTCGGCCGCAACGAGAAGGGCGACTGGCTCGCGGTCAGCTTGAATCCCGGTTCGACGACGTACGGCTGGGTGCGCGCCAACGGTGTAGCCGGTGTCGCAAACGTCAACAGCCTTCCGGTGGCGCCGATAAAGCTCCTACGTTGAGCTGACGCGAGCGCCGAGCAGCTTCCGAGCCGTTGCGCGTTCATCCCAGGGCACGTGCCTGGTGCCAAAGACCATCGTTGTTTCCGTCGCTTTGCCTGCGAGCAGGACGGTGTCGCCGGGCGCGGCGTGAGTGAAGGCGTATTCGATCGCTTCGGTGCGGTCGGGAATGCAGACGAACTGGTCGCCGTCGCGCATGCCGCTTTCGCGCAGTCCGGAAGCAATGGCATCGATGATTGCTGCCGCGTCTTCTCCTCGCGGGTCCTCGTTTGTGACGACGGCAGCGTCGGCGAGCTGACCAGCGACTTTGCCCATCCCGTCGCGGCGGGCAGGGTCGCGCCCGCCGGCAGCGCCGAAGACCACCCAGAGTTTGCCCATCGTGCCGGGGCGGAGTGCGTGGAGTACGTTCTCGAGGGCGGCCGGCGTCGACGCGATGTCGACGTAGACGCTGAACGGCTGGCCCTCATCGATGCGCTCGAGCCGGCCGGGAATGCCGGGGAAGTGGACGAGTGACGCCACTGCTTCGTCCACGCGAACGCCCTGGCTGCGGGCCACCGCAACCGCGATCAGGCTGTTGTACACGTTGAAGCGGCCGATCAGCGGCACTTCGGCGAGGTAGTCGACGCCGTCGCAGTGGACGTTAAAGCGCAGGCCGAAGCCCTCAGCCACGATGTCGGTCGCACGCAGATCGGCGCCGGCGTTGATGCCGTAAGTGACTGTTGGAAGCTCGGTCAGGCCGTTGAGGTAATCGGTGGAGCGGTCATCAGCGTTCAGGATCGCGGCTTTCGGGAAGCCCTTGTCCGGCGAGCGCGCCGCAAGCATGAACAAAAGGCCCTTCGCGGCGAGATAGTTCTCCATGGTGCCGTGGAAGTCGAGGTGGTCGCGCGAAAGGTTCGTAAACACGGCGAC
>JBFWZE010000074.1:0-1226 GCA_050185685.1 Dehalococcoidia bacterium | reverse complement strand
GACGTCCGGCAGCGGACGCGTCGCGTTTCCCTGAACTGATTGCCACCATTCCATCGACTCATTGTAGGTGCCGATCCGTCCCGGCTGAATGCGTCGAAGGGCGTAGAACCTGAATTGCTAGGGAGCCGAAATACGCGCCGTTTCAGTCGCCGAATTCGACGTCCCAGTGGTTGTAGAAGCTGACCTCATTCACCAGCTTACGGGTCTTCTTGCCGTGCCGTTCGGCGGCAAAACCCATCGGAATGACGGCGTACACGTAGAAGCGGTCCGGAATGCCGAGCAGTTCACGAAGCTGCGGCACGAACGGCTCGTGATTGATCGTGAGCACACCACCCAAACCGAAACAGCGAGCGGCAAGCAGGAGGTTCTGCACCGCGGGGTACACCGCCGCCGGCACCGACATCGTCAGCGCGTCCGGGCTCGTGTTGCGGCGGTAATCGGGGCCGCAAGCAAGGACAAGCAGCGGCGCCTCGCCGAACCGGTTCGCGAGATAGACCGAAGAGCTCGTCTTCTCGTCGAGGTCCCAGCCAACGCGACGCCCGAAGTAGCTGTCGCGGTAGAACTCGGCGATGCGTTCCTTCTTCTCGGCGTCGTCGACAACGAGAAAGCGCCACGGCTGGCTGTTTACGCCGCTCGGCGCCTGCGTCGCGGCCTCTAGCACGCGGGCGATCGTCTCCATCGGAACCGGCTCGGTGCTGAACTTGCGAATCGCACGCGTCGTGTAGATCGCGTCGAGCAGGGGAATTTCCTGAGTCATAGGTTCTCCAGTGGCAAATGAGGACAAAACACGCTGCACATCGGCAAGCACGTGGACATGTCCAGAACGGTGAACTTCCCCAGAACTTCACCGTATCGCGCCGTTGAACTTCGACCAAGACAAGCGTGGCTATGCCCGAATTAGATTCATTGCTACGTCTGGCGGCGGCGGTCGTAGGGGATTCCCCGATACCCCATGATCGCCACATCGGCGATAAACGCGTGGTACTGGTCAGCGTTCACGTTGACCTCTCTTCTATGTCAAAAAACGCCGCAAAACGCCGACAAGCTCGCGAAGAGCGCAAGAAAGCAAGCCAGTCACTGCCCGCAAGCGATGGATCAACACCGTCGCTGAGTCAGCGAGCAATTGGCGGCGCTGCTCTCGTAGCCGCTGGGATCTCGTTCCTGGCAGCGGCGACCTTCTGGCCGACCGTCGATGCCGATGCCGACACCGGCCCGCACGAAGCGGC
>JBFWZE010000073.1:0-16344 GCA_050185685.1 Dehalococcoidia bacterium | reverse complement strand
CCTGGCGCTGCATGACACCGAAGCGGTGCTGCTCGTCGACGACGGCGATGCCGAGGCGCTTGAAGCTGACCGCGTCCTGGATGAGGGCGTGGGTACCGACGAGGACGTCGATCTCGCCCGACGCGACGGCTTCGGCGAGACCGCGCTTCGTGGCAGCCGTCAGCGAGCCGACGAGGAGTTCGACGCGCAGCTTGCGGCCGTCGACCTCGATGTTCTGGAGGAGGCGGCTGATCGTGCGGTAGTGCTGCTCGGCGAGGATCTCGGTGGGGGCCATGAGCGCACCCTGGTAGCCGTTCGCGCAGCCAATGACCAGCGCCGCGGCCGCGACCGCCGTCTTGCCGCTGCCGACGTCGCCCTGCAGCAGCCGCGCCATTGGCCGGGACGACTCGATGTCGGCGATGATCTCGCTCATCACGCGGCGCTGGGCTCCTGTCAGAGCGAAAGGCAGCGAGGCGATGTAGCGGTCCAGCGCGTCACCCACCTTGAACACGGCGGCGCGGCCCGACTCCCAGGCGAGGCGCCGCTCCATCACCGCAAGCTGGACGCAGAGCAGCTCTTCGAAGGCGAGGCGGCGGCGGGCGAGCTCGTACTTCTCGGCGCTGTCCGGGTAGTGCAGCTGTCGCAGCGCCGTCTGCAGGCCGACGAGGCCGTCGCGCTGGCGCAACTCCGCCGGCAGCGTTTCCTCGATCGCGCCGACGTAGCTGTCGACCGCCTCCTTCACCGCTCGCCGCAAGATGCGCTGACTGAGGCCTGCCGTTAGCGGGTAAACGGGCACGAGGCGGCCCGTGTGGGTGAGGTCATCGCCGACGCGCTCCCACTCCGGGTTCTCCATCGTCTTCTGGCGGTTGTAGAGGCCAACCTTGCCGGCAAGGACGATCTTGTCGTTGGTCTTGAGCTGGTCGGCCATGTAGGGCTGGTTGAAGAAGACGACGCGCATCGTGCCAGTCTCGTCACCGACGACGACCTGGGTGTTGCCACGCGGCGTCTTGCCGAAGCGGTTTACCGACGTGCTCCAGACGCTGACCATGACCGTCTGCTCCTCGTCGACCTTCAGCTCGGAGATCGGCTGGATGTCGGCGAAGTTGTTGTGGCGGTTTGGGAACAGGTAGATCAGGTCGCGAACGGTCAGCACGCCGAGCTTCGCCAGCTTGCCCTGTGCGGCGCCCTTGATGCCCTTGATCAGCGTCACCGGCTGATCGAGCGGGCTTGCGCCGGGAATGACCTTCGCGACGGCCGGCTTCGGCTTCGCTGCGGGCTTCTTCGCCGGCTTTGCGTCTTCGCTCGCTGCTGCCGCCTTTGACGGGGCGGGCGCCTTCATCGTCATCATGAGCTGCAGCCATTGCTTACGAGCAGCGGCCGAGGCGGCGGCGTACCCGTCGGGCAGGTTTGGAGCGGCGGCGATAAGCGCTTCGACCGACTGGTCCTGCTTTGCGATGCGGAGGAACTCGTCCAGGCCGCCGATCACGGCGCCATCGTCAGCGCCGCGCTTCAGCTCCAGCTCGAGGATCTTGCGCAGACGGCCCACCGCCTCGGACTCAGCGGCGCGAGGACGGTTCGCGAATCGAGCGGGGGCAACGCGGTTCACGAGGGGGGATAACTCCTTCGTGTCAGCATAGCGAGCAGCGCCAAACCCGGCTAGCACCCTTGTTCGGTTTCTTCCCTTCGAGGGGCAATGAGGCCGAGCTCGCTCTAACAATCAGCGCCGCCGATTAATCCCCGTCACGTCATGAAAACTTTCTTGTGAACTGAAACACGAGGCTGCTAGCGATGCCGGCGGCCGATTGCCTAGTGTTGCCGAGGCCGCGCAAGCCTATCTAACCCGCAAAGGTGGTCTTGAGCGTGAAACACTCCCTGGCAAAACTGCGCCTCTTACCAGTCTTCCTTATCGCCCTCAGCCTCGTAGGCGGCTCAATCGTCCTCGGCTCCGGCGGCGTCCGCACCGCCGAGGCGCTGACGAACTGCAGCGCCGACTACAGCATCAACGCGGATGAGCAGGCCTTTCTTGGCCTGATCAACCAGTACCGCGCCCAGAACGGCCTCGCCAGCCTGAGCATCTCGACCGGCCTCACGCGCATGTCGACCTGGCACGCCACCGACATGGCGACGAAGAACTACTTCTCGCACACGGACTCGCTGGGCCGCAGCTTCGGCACGCGCCTGAGCCAGTGCGACGCGTCGGGCGGCTCGGCGGGCGAGAACATCGCGGCCGGCTACCAGACCGCGCAGGACGTCTTCAACGGCTGGAAGAACTCGCCCGGCCACAACGCGAACATGCTGAACGGCGCCTACCGCTACATCGGCATCGCTCGCGTCACCGGCGGCTCCTACGGCGTCTACTGGGTCACCGACCTCTCATCGACGAACCCGGTTGCCAGCGGCGGTGGCGGCAGCACCCCGACGCCGACTCCCACGCCGGCGCAGGTAGCAGCGGCGATGACCAGCCCGGCGCCCGGCTCGACGATTAGCAGCCCTTCGACGACCTTCAGCTGGTCCGCGGCCACCGGCGCCGACGAGTACTTCCTCTACGTCGGCACCTCACGCGGCAGCAACAACATCTACGGCCGCTCCCAAGGCCTCAACCGCAGCGTCACCGTGAGTAATCTGCCCGCCGGGCGTACCGTCTACGTGCGCCTGTGGACGCGGGACAACAGCACCTGGCGCTACGTCGACTACACCTACGTCACCCGCTAGACGCCCCGTCTGCGTCGAACCCACCGGCGCGTCTTTGTGACGTGCCGGTGCGGCGCCCCCGGCCCCTCGTTCTGCCGAGGGACGACCCGGGTCGGGGGCCAGCACACTCAGCGCAGCGGTCAGCCCTTCCCTGAAGGACGGTCAGCGGTCAGGAAGAGCATGACAGTCCGGCCGCAGGCGTCGAAAGCTTCGCGGTAGACGACGCGCTGGGCACGCCCGAAGAATCTGACGCCCAAAAGGCAGGCATGACGCGCCGTGCTTGCCCGGGCTTTTCCTCGCTCTGTTACCGCTGAGGCTGTGCTGCCAGATCCTTCCTTCGTCAGGATGACAGGAGCGCGAAGAATCGAGATCGGGAGGATGGGGCACCCGCAAATACCAGACAGCAGACGGCCGGGCGCTGAAGCACATTGAAGCCTCTCCAATTCAGTCGAAGATCGTTGCTCCAACTGCCATTCTGCTGGTAACCTGCTCAGGTTATGGCGACAAAATGTGAAATCTGCGGCAAGGGCACGGCCTTCGGTCGCAACATCCGACACAAGCACTCCGGCCGCTGGCAGCGCAAGGCTCCGGTGACGAACCGCATGTTCAAGGCGAACGTGCAGGTGAAGACCCTGACCCTGGGTGGCGAGACCCGCCGCTTCCACATCTGCACCCGCTGCATCCGGACCTCCGCGAAGGTTTCTTAGAACCACACCGGTTCACGAAACACGACGGCAGAGCCGCTCAATGAGCGGCTCTTTGTTGTGCCCGTCAGATTCGCTGGCCGAACCGGTCTCAGGACGGACGCGACGCAGCGAGTGCGCACGTGTGCGGTCGATGTACGTGGACGGCGCCGAGGCTAGAAAGCCTCGGCTACGGCGGTGGAAGTAGTCCCCGCCATGAGACGTTTGCTCGCGGTGGCCGCCGGGACGGGGACGTCCCGGCTACGGCTTTGGCAGGAAGCTGCGTATGAATCAGGAGTTCCGGCTACGTTGGTGCGGGAGCCTGGGTGGGGAGCCGCTACTTCGGCAGGACGGCGCGGAGGGCGGCGACGTTGTCTGCCACTGACGAGCGGTCGTTGTAGACGAAGCTGCCCGCCACGAGAACATCAGCGCCGGCGAGGGCGCAGCGCGGGCCCGTCGTCAGGTTGATGCCGCCGTCGACCTCGATCGCGACGTTGAGGCCGCGACGGGTAATCTCTTCACGCAGACGGCTGACCTTATCGACGCTCGCCTCGATGAAGCCCTGGCCGCCCCAGCCGGGGTTCACCGACATCAGCATCACCTGGTCGACCTCCGTCAGCAGGTCATCGAGCACGTGGATCGGCGTGCCGGGGTTAATGCTGATGCCTGCCTGCGCGCCGAGACGCCGCACCTCGCCCGCGAGCCGGTGCGGATGGGCGGTCGCTTCGACGTGGAAGTTGAGGATATCGCCGCCGGCATCGCGGAAGGCTGCGACCTGGTCTTCGGGGCGCTCGATCATCATGTGGATGTCGAGGGTGAGGTTCACGGCTTTTCGCACGGCCTGTACGACAAGGGGGCCGAACGTGATCACCGGGACGAACTTGCCGTCCATGACGTCGAGATGGATGTACTCGCAGCCGGCCGCTTCCGCCTCGCGCACCTGGTCGGCGAGACGGCCCATGTCGGCGGTCAGGATCGACGGGGCGATCTTCGTCACTGTTCGGTTTCGCGGCGCTTGAGGATCGTGCGAGCGCGGCGAATCGCCTGGGAGACGCGCGCCGGAGCGGTGCCGCCGGGCACGTCGCGGGCGCGGACAGAGCTCCAGACGTTGATCTCGCTGAGGTCCTCCTCGAAGAGGGGCGAGAACATCCGGTATTCGTCGAGGGTCAGGCGCTCGAGGTTGCGGCCCTGGGCCTCGCAGAACATGACGAGGCGGCCGACGACGTGATGCGCCTCGCGGAACGGCAGACCCTTCGTCACAAGGTAGTCGGCGAAGTCGGTCGCGAGCAGCGGACCACCAGCGGCGCGGCGGCCAGCGCCACGGCGGAAGCGCAGCAGCGGCACCATCTCGGCGAGGACGTTCAGCGTGGAAATCAGCGTGTCGTGCGCCGTGAACAGCGGCTCCTTGTCCTCCTGGAGGTCGCGGTTGTAGGTCAGCGGCAGGCCCTTCATCGTCGTCAGGACGGAGACGAGCGCTCCGTAGACGCGTCCGGTGCGGCCGCGGGCGAGCTCGGCAACGTCCGGGTTCTTCTTCTGCGGCATGATGCTGGAGCCGGTCGCGAAGGCGTCGGGCAGCTCCACAAAGCCGAACTCAGCGCTCGACCAGAGAATGATGTCCTCCGAGAGCCGCGAGAGGTGCAAAAAGGCGATCGAGGCCGAAGAGAGGTACTCGACGACGAAGTCGCGGTCGGACACGGCGTCCATGCTGTTCGCCGAGATCGCGGAGAAATCGAGCTCTCGCGCCACCATCTCGCGGTCGATCGGGTACGGCACGCCGGCGAGGGCGCCGCTGCCGAGGGGCGAGACGTCGGTACGGGCATAGCAGTCGGCGAAGCGGCCGATGTCGCGTTCGAGCATCTCGAAGTAGGCGAGCAGGTGGTGCGAGACGAGCACGGGCTGTGCACGCTGCAGATGGGTGTAGCCGGGGATGATGATCTGCCGGTTCGCCGCCGCCAGCTCGACAATCGAGATCTGCAGGTCGTGGAGGCCGGCAATTACCTCCGCCATCGCCTCTTTCGCCCAGAGACGGAGGTCGGTAGCCACCTGGTCGTTGCGCGAGCGCGCCGTGTGCAGGCGGCCGGCGGCGGTACCCGCGATTTCGGTCAGACGAGACTCCACGTTCATGTGGATGTCCTCCAACCGCTCGTTGGGGACGAATTCGCCGCGCTCGATCTCCTCGCGGATCTGGAGCAGCCCGGCGAGGATTTCCTCGGTGTCGGCAGCGGGGATGATCCCCTGGTGTCCCAGCATGCGGGCGTGGGCAATCGACCCGCGCACGTCCTCGAGGGCGATGCGCTTGTCGGCGGCGATCGAGGACGTGTAGGCCTCGACGGTGGGGTTGGTGTCTTCGGCGAAGCGGCCGGCCCAGGGTTTGCGGTCTTGAGTCACGGCCTCATAGTAGCAAGTCGCGCGCAACAGGGAACGTGCTCGAACATCTGTCCCCAGAGCAGGATGCTCTGGTCAAAGTTCAATGACCGAAGACACCGTGGTTAGAGACAAGCGATGATCACCGAAATTGGCAGCAAGATGGCCGACATCGAACTGCTCTGTAAGCGGTTCGGCGTGAGTACTCTCGAACTGTTTGGCTCGGCAGCAAACGGAAACTTCCGAGATGACAGCGATCTCGACTTTCTGGTCGAGTTCGCCGACCAGGGAGTAGAGGGCTACTCCAACCGCTATTTGGCTTGCTGGAGGGTCTACAGGCCCTTTTTCACCGCAAGGTGGACCTGGTAGTGCACCAATCCGTACTTCCGGCGCTCTGTCGATGAGAGCAAGGTGCCACTCTATGCAGCGTGAATCGGGAAACTCATACCGGACCAGGGACACTACACGTGAATGGTCGGGGTGCCCAGATTCGAACTGGGGGCCTCCTGCTCCCAAAGCAGGCGCTCTGACCTGGCTGAGCTACACCCCGAAGAAACGGCGAAGCCTCAGCCACGCCGCCCTCAGTTTACACGGTGAGTCAGCCTAGCGAGAGAAGGGCCAGCGTCGCTTCTTTGCCTGCGGCTCCGGTGGAGGCGGCTTTACGGCGTACAGGTTGCGCTCGAAGTGCTGCTTCGGCGAGAGGCGGGCGATCAGGCTGAGGCAGAACGACGTCAGCACCTCGTCGTCGAAGCGGCCGATAAACGGGATGCCGTCCGGGATGAGGTCGATCGGCGACATGCGGTACAGCCACGGCGCCCTCGCCAGGAGACGCGCCCACTTCGGCATCTCGCTATCAGCGGCGAGGCGCTTGAGGAGGTCGTCGGTCTGGCTGGAGGTGAGCTGCTTGAGCACGCTCGCCTCCGTCCGGCGCATGACGACCATTGAAACGAGCAGGGCGACTATTCGAATCCACATCTGACGTGATTTCAGCTTAGAGAGCATGGCGGTACATCCAGGTTGGTGAATGGCAGGTTCTGAATTTCTCGCCCGTTACGAATGCATCGGGCAATGGCGCAGTGATGAGAATACCCCGACCGGTGGGATCATTCACCGAGACGCAACTCTTGCCCGATTGCACCGTCGCTAGACGGGACACTGCGGGCAGGCCCAGCTCTCTGCGTGGCTGAAGCCGCAGTTACGGCAGTCCCAGCCTGTCGTCGGCGCCGCCCAGCTCTTCGTCGCCGGGTCCCATGCTCGGTGCCGGTGCTCCATCCGAACCGGCGCGTGGCACGACGGGCAGGTGCCCGCGGTGAGCGACTGGAAACGCAGGTCGCGGAAGTGGCTGTTGAGCACCCACGCCATGCCGGAGACGCCGACGGCGAGCCCAAGCAGCCCGCCGAGACCCGGAGAGATGAAACGCGAACTCAGGGCGAAGGTTGCGAGCCCCCAGGCGCAGGCGCCGAGGCCCCAGAGCAGCAGGTCGAGGCTGCGAGTGATGAAGGCCGCGAACGACCTGGGGTTCATTGCCGCCGCCCGGCGCCTCGCAGCTCGCCGATGTCCGCGATGCCTCGGTCGCGGCAGTAGGCTTCGATACCTTCGAGCACCTCAATCGGCGCCAGCGGATTCGCGAAGGTGGCAGTGCCAACTTGCACCGCGCAGGCGCCCGCGAGCAGGAACTCGAGCGCGTCGCGGGCATTCGAGATGCCGCCGCAGCCGATGATCGGCACGTCGACCGCGCCGGCGACCTGGTAGACCTGGCGCAGCGCCACGGGCTTAATTGCGGGCCCCGAGAGGCCGGAGAAGGTCGCGCCGATAACCGGCTGACGGCGGTCGAGGTCCATCGCCATCGCCTGCAGCGTGTTGCCGACACAGAGGGCATCGGCGCCGGCTTCGACGACGGCGCGGGCAACGACGCGCGGGTCAGCGACGTTCGGCGTCAGCTTCACGATGACCGGGAAGGTGGTGTTTCGGACGACAGCGGCGGTCACGGCCGCGGCCGTCTCCGGGTCCTGGCCGAACTCCATGCCGCCCCTTGTTGCGTTCGGGCTGCTGATGTTCAACTCGAGGCCGGCGATGCCCTCAGCGCCCTCGAGGCGGGCGGCGCAGTCGCCGTACTCTTCCGGCGTCGAGCCGAGAATGCTGACGATTACCGGTACTCGCCAGGTCGCGAACACCGGCGCGAGGTCCTTGAGCAACGCCGCGGTGCCGATGTTCTGGAGCCCGATCGAGTTCAGCATGCCCGCCGGCGTCTCGTCGATCCGCTGGGGGATGTTGCCCCGCCGCGGCGCAATTGTCGTCGTCTTGGTGACGATGCCGCCGAGGCGCTGGATGTCGAAGACCTTTGCGTACTCGACGCCGTAGCCAAAGGTGCCTGAGGCGACCATGACGGGATTCGGCAGGACGAGGCTGCGCTTCGCGTTTGGGGCGATGTCGACGGCGAGCGAGGTCGTGGTGGTCACGAAGCGATTATAGGAGCCACGACGAGTACGAACGAGGCTCAGGACCCGCGGTTAACACCGCGCAAGACTTGTGACACAAGAGTCCAACGTGAGCGAGAGAGGTGATACGGTACTCCCCACAGGAGGAAGCCAATGAGCCAACTCAACCCGTATCTTCACTTCCGCGGCGAAGCCCGCGAGGCGATGGAGTTCTACAAGTCGGTCTTCGGCGGCGAGCTGCATCTCATGTCGTTCAAAGATGCCGGTATGCCAATAGATGCATCCGAAGAGAACCTCGTCATGCACTCCGAGCTTCGCGCCGGCAACCTCGTATTTATGGGGTCAGACACGCCGAGCCATATGGAAGCGAACCCGGGTAACAGCATCACGATGTCGCTTACCGGCGATGAAGAGGCAGAGCTACGCGGCTACTTCGAAAAGCTGACCGCCGGCGGCACTATCATGCAGCCGCTCGAGGCGGCGCCATGGGGTGACACCTTCGGCATGCTGACCGACCGTTTCGGCATCGAGTGGATGGTGAACATCAGCGCCGGGCAGCAGCCGAGCTGAACTCGATAGTGAGGCAATGAAAGAGGCCCCTCGAATGAGGGGCCTCTGTTGTTAGAGGGAAACGTCGCGAATCTACTCTTCGGACGGTGCGCTCTTGGTCGCGGCGGCAACGACGGGGCGGTTCGCGCCGCCGCTCATCTTGCCTGCGCTGCTCATAGGGTCGCCTTCCCAGAGGGTGTCGGCGGCGGAGTTACGGAACTCCTTGACCTCATCGCAGATCTTGCAGCGGCCCATGCTGGTCGCGCCGTGGGGGCTCTCAATCACCCAGTGATGGCGGCAGGTCGGTTCCTGGAGCTCATCCGGGCGTTCGATGGTTTCGATGGATTCAATTACGGGTGTTCGCATTCCTACCTCCTCGATCTGACCCCTCACCCCGTACCTACTACGTACTACGTTCGCCGGAGGCTGATGGATCATTTCTCGTGGCTCTCAAATTATCATTGACATATCAGGTGGTCAAGGTTTATACGTAAAATACCTTACAAGCATTATTAAACAGGTGTTAAGCGTTTTCTCCGCGCGTTGCGCCCTCTATACTGGGATTTGTTAAGGGCGCTGCCCTTCCTCTATGCAAACGACCAAGCAGCAAATCCTCGTCCTCCTGAAAAGAGCCGGCAGCATCACCGTTGAGCAGGCAGCCGGCGCTCTTGCCGTCGCATCGATGACGGCACGTCAGCACCTCACGAACCTCGAGCGCGATGGCCTCATCGTTGCCGAAAAGGCGAAGCGCGCGACGGGCCGCCCTCACTTCCTCTATTCACTGACGCCCAAGGGCGAGGAAATGTTCCCCCGCCGTTACGACCTGCTGGCGCAGGTGATGCTGGACGAGATTGGCTGCCTGGAGCCAGGGGACGTTGACGGCCTCAACGCCGAGGCGAAGCGGTCGCTCCTGATCCGCCGCACCGCCGACCGCCTGGCCGACCGCTACCGCCTGCAGGTCGAAGGTCGTACGCTCGAGGAGCGCGTGCCCGCCGTGACCGAAATCCTGCAGCTGATCGGTGGTTTCGCCGAGTGGTACAGCGTCGATGACGGCTATGAGATCCGCGACTACAACTGCGTCTTCGCCAAGCTCACCGGCCCGGAAACAAGCGGTTGCGAGTGGCACGTCCGTCTACTTACCCAGCTCTTGAAATGGCCCGTCCGCCATGAGCTGTTCGTTGAGGGACGGGTCCAATGCTGCCGCTACCTGATCGATACGGAAGCGGCTGGTAAGCTAGGGGAAGGAACACCTGCGAATGCCTGAAGCCGTAACCGAAAACGTCATCATCGCCGCACTCAGCCGGGTCGAAGATCCGGAGCTGCACCGGGACATCGTCTCCCTCAATATGGTGCGCGACCTGAAGATCGATGGTGGCACGGTCGGCATGACCCTTGTCCTGACGACACCTGCCTGCCCGATCTCCGGTCCGTTCAAGGACTCGGTCGAAGAGGCGCTTCTCGCCATCCCCGGCGTTACCGAGGCAAACGTGGCGCTGGACGCGGAAGTGCGGTCACATCGCGGGCCGGAAGACCGCAAGCCTGTCGAAGGCGTGAAGAACATCATCGCGGTGGCTTCCAACAAGGGTGGAGTGGGAAAGTCCACCGTCTCCACCAACCTTGCCGTGGCCCTGGCTAAGCACGGCGCCAAAGTCGGCCTTCTCGACGCAGACATCACCGGACCGAACATCCCGACGATGATGGGCTTCGAGCAGGGCTACCAGACCCGCGAAAAGGGCGGCTTACGGCCGGCAGAAGCGTACGGCGTCCGCGTCTGCTCCATCGGCTTCGCCCTGCCCAAGGGTCAACCTGTTGTCTGGCGCGGTCCGATGATCGGCACCAGCGTCCGCGACTTCCTGCACAACATCGACTGGGGAGAGCTCGACTATCTCATCGTCGACCTGCCGCCGGGCACCTCAGATGCATCCATGAGCATGGTGCAGGAAGCGCCGATCGCCGGCGTCGTCGTCGTCAGCACGCCCCAGACCATTGCCCTCGAAGACGCAACCAAGGCGGTATCGATGTTCGACCGCATGCAGGTGCCCGTCTTCGGCATCATCGAAAACATGAGCTTCTTCATCGCGCCGGACACCGGCAACCGCTACGAGATCTTTGGCCACGGTGGTGCCAGAGCAGCGGCAGAAGAGCTCGGCCTGGAATTCCTGGGGGAGATCCCGTTGGACCAGGCAACCCGAGAAGCCAGCGACTCCGGCACACCGGTGACCGCGCTGGCTCCTGACTCACCTTCGGGGCAAGCATTCATCGCTGTGGCAGAGAAGATCGCCGCTCGTTGCAGCGTCCAGAACTTTATCGAGGAGACTACGTAACTGTCTGAGTGGCTATCGTTCCTAAACCGATCCCGACAACAGGCGCAGGGAACAACGGACCAGAACCCGGCGCCGCCAGCTTCCGAAACGCCCGAACCCGCTGCTGAGGACGCACGTCCCCGCCGCGGCCGCACTCGCCGGACCACCGCCGCCGAGACCGCGGTGCCGGAAGCACCCACCGCCGAAGCTCCCGCTTCGGTTCCAGAAGAGCTGCCGGAGGGCGCTCAGATGGACCCCGCGCTGGCCCCCGAACCTCGAGGCCGCACCCGCAGCACGCGGACCAGAACCCGCACCCGCGGCCGTGGCGCCGCCCCGGAGGAAGCCGAAGCGGAAGCAGCGGCCGAAACCGAGCCCGTCGCCGAAGTCGAAGCTATCGCAGAGCCCGAGACGGTCGCTGAGGCTGAAGCCGAGGCTCCTGCCGCGGAGGAAGATTCCGCTCCTGCCGGCCGAACACCTCGCGCCCGTGGCCGCGGCCGCCGTGCCGGCATCGGCCGTGGCATTCCAGAGCCTGAAGTCGTCGCCGAAACGGAGCCCTTCGTGGCGGAGGCGATTGAAGAAGCGTTCGAAGAAGCAACTGAAGAGCTCTTCGAGCCCGGCAACGTCGAGGCTGAAGCCGAACCGCAGGCACCGATGATCGGCCGGTGGCCGCGACCTGGGCGCGAACCGCGCGAAGGACGTGAGCCGCGTGAACGCCGCGAACGCGAACCCCGTGGGCGCGAGCGCACGCGTGGTCCCCGCGTCTCCAGCGAGGACGACCTCGAGTCGCAGATCGACGCAGCCCTGCAGCAGCAGCGCGGCATCCCGCCCCGGGAGCGCAGCGCATTGCCGCCGCGCGAGGCGGAACCGCGCGAACGCACCGCACCGGCGCCCCGCGAGGCAGAGCCGCGTGAGTACGCGCCCCTCGGCCGCGGTGGACGCGACAGCCGCGGCCGCGTTCGCGAAGGCGCGCGCGGTCGAAGCTCCGAAATGAGCGGCATGCGCGACCGGCGCCAGATCCCGGAGCAGCCGCGAACATCGATGCCCCGCGGCGGCAGCATGGAAGCCCAGGTTGCCCGCCAGAACGTGCTGTTCGAGGAGTTCACGCAGCAGCAGACGCAGACCCTGCGCGAGATGCAGCGCCTCATGAACAACATGGCCCGCGGCGGTACCGGCGCCGGCGCTGCCTCCGGTGGCGCTCTGATGGCACTGCCGAAGGTCGGCATCTTCCTGGACGTCCCGAACCTGATCTACGCTGCCGAGCAGATCGGCGCGCGCATTCACTTTGGCAAGCTGCTCGACTTCCTCACCGAGGGCCGGCAGCTCGTCCGCGCCACCGCCTACGCACCGATCACGGACGACCCGTCGACTCGCTACGAGAGCCAGCGCTTCGTCCAGCCGGTGATTAACAACGGCTACAAGATCGTCACCAAGCCGTGGAAGCGCTTCGCGGACGGCGGCATGAAGGCGAACTTCGACATCGAGCTCGCTGTCGACATCCTCACGATGTCTGACCGTCTCGACATCGTTGTGCTGCTCTCCGGCGACGGAGACTTCCGCCGCGTCTGTGAGCTGGTCGAGAGTAAGGGCGTGCGTGTGGAGGTTGTCTCCTTCGCCGCCAGCACGGCAATGGAGCTCCGCTCCGTCGCCGACTCCTACATCGACGTCGGCTCGATCCTGCACATGCTCCAGCCGTAACCGCGGCCTGAGCAGCGCGTTCAGCAACGCTTACGAGGAGGCTCCCGTTTCGGGAGCCTCCTCTGTTTGTGCACCAACAGACTCGTACGGGTTGTCGGGTGCTGTAGGGCAATTAGATGTAATTGCCCTACAGCACCGCAGGCCGTCCGTCAGGTCACGCCCATGGTCATTCTGAACGGAGTGAAGAATTTGGCGTTGGCCGCGGACGTGACGTCTCCATGAAGCGTGAAGCCCGTGGCGCCTCATGCTCCGTGACCGTGATCCTGGCAGGTTAGATCCTTCGCTCAGGCTCGGGATGACAACAACAGGACGTCAGTAGCAATCAGCCACCGTTCGTTGCACGAGCAGGTAGTAGAACGGCCGAAAACGCTAGAGCTCGCCCCGGTTGGCCCTTGCGACGAACATCTCGAGGTTGAGGATCGCGAGCTTGTCTTCGTGGCGGAGGAACGGCAACAGGCTGCTGGTGTAGAACTCCCGCAGCGTCCAGGCCGGGCCGCCGAGGACGAGGTACGCCTTCTCGTAGCGGTCTGACTCTTTGAGCACGGCGTCGATCAGGCACATCGCTTCGAAGGGCACCTTCTGCTCCGCTGTTCCCGAGGACTGCTGCCACTTCAGCGAGACGAGGAAGCCGCGGCCGGTCTCGTCGTAAGCAACGAGGTCGACGACATGCTTGCCACCGCCGAGGCGCTCGCCGATGTCGACCTGCTTGAAGTACTCATAGCCGCCCCGCTCGAGGGCGGGCAGGACCATTGCCTCCATGACGCCGCCGGTGCGTGTATCCCGGCTTCTACTCGCGGTCATGGCTTCAGGTTCCTCATCGCCACGACCTCTGTGGCCTTCGTCCGATCGCCGTTGCAGCTAATCATTCGCGGCGCCTGGTGCATTTCGAGCGAAAACCCAAGGTCCTCGTAAAGCTTTACGACGCGAGGTGTCGCCTGGTTCGACAGCACGACCGGACCCGGGTGCGCCGCCAGCCACTCGGCGAGGCGCACCTGCTCATCCCAGCCAAACGCCTCTTTGCTGTACTGGGTGAACTCGACGTCGTAGGGGGGGTCGGCGTAGATGAAGTCGTCCGGCCGCAGCGCGATCGACTCGAAGTCGCCGGTAGTGAACTGCCAGTCTGCCATGAGCGCCGGGAACTCCGGGAAGTCCTGCGCGTACTTGATCGTGTTGTGGCGTCCGAAGGGGACATTGAAGTGCCCCTGGCGGTTGAAGCGGCACAGCCCGTTGTAACAGGTGCGGTTGAGGTAGTAGAAGAGCTCTGCTGCCTCCTTGCTTTCGACGCCCCCCTCGTCAATCAGCGCGTTGAAGCGGGCGCGGTGACGGTCGTACAGCACGCGCTCGTTCTCCATCGCGATGTCGACCTCGAGGCCGCGCTGAAGCCAGCGGAAGAAGTTGACGTTGTGGGGGTTGAGGTCGTTAAGGAGCGCCTGCTGCGGCAGCAGTCCCAGCGCCATAGCGAGGCCGCCGCAGAGGGGCTCGACCAGGCGCCGTTCTTCGTCCGACCCCGCAACGGCGCGGGCCTGCTCCCAGAGCGGCTTGAGGTACGGCACCAGCCAGCGCTTGCCGCCCGCCCATTTCAGCGGCGGACGCACAACCCCGGTGTCGCTCTCGGCGGGACGAGGAGCGGTTCGAGCTACCATCAGATGCCGTAAAGGTTAATCTGTCTTAGCCCTTTTGGCAAACTCGCATGTCACTCCCGGGAGTCGGAGAGGGTCGGCGTAGTCCTCGGCCGTTCACCCTGAGGCACTCGTAGGGTGAACCTCTGGGGCCACCCCATACAGCCGAAATTCGACACGCAGATGCACATCAGCCTGGGGTGGGCCTGTAGGTCACCCCTGTCTCCGAGATACGGGGCTGCCAAAGGTTGCTTCGCCTTGCCTGCGGGCAATGGCTCGCAACGAGATGCAGGGCCTCCACTGGAGGACGGGGGCCTCGGCCTGAGGTCCTGCCTACGAGTGCCTCAGGGCCGGACGGCCGGTGCGCCGTCGCCAATCCTGAGACGTTCTGCTTTTACCAGATCTCCCGCAGCTCGAAGTTCGGGCCCTCTTTGCAGACGAGGCGGGGGTCGCCACGGCGGTCGATGACAGCGCAGCCGTAGCAGATGCCGGTGCCGCAGCCCATCGGCGACTCGAGCAGCGCCTGCACCGGCTTGCGGCGGCGGATGCGGCCGGCGCCTTCGCCCTCGTGCTTTTGCAGGACGCCGGCAAGAGCGGCGAACATCGGGTTCGGGCCGCAGGCGAAGACGGTGTCGGCCCACTCGAAGTAATCGAGGAAGACGTCGGTGACGAGGCCCTGGCGACCCATCGAGCCGTCCTGCGTGGTGACGACGACCTCGACCTCGGACGGGATGAGGTCGGCCGGGAAGACGCCGGCAGTGTCGCGCGCGCCGTCGACGAGCACGACGCTCTTGTTCTTCGCGATCGCCTCATCCGCCAGCCAGAGCAAGGGCGCGATGCCGATGCCACCGCCGACGAGCAGGAGGTTCTGGTCGTTGCTGCGCAGGTTGTAGCCCTTGCCGAGCGGCCCCCAGGCGAAGATCTCATCGCCGGGATTGCGGCGCGCCAGCCAGCCGGTGCCCCGCCCGACGACGTCGTAGAGGATCGAGAACTCAGTGCCGTTCTCTCCCTCGCGCAGGCGGTGGTAGCTCATCGCGCGGGCGAGCAGCGGGTCGTCCGCGAGCGCCGCGCCGGTCGTCGCTTCGCCGCGACCGGGGATCGGGTCGGCACAGCGCAGCATGAGGAACTGCCCGGCGCCGGCGCCCTGCGTCAGCTCCGGTGAGTCGATCCACATGATGTACGTGTTGCCGTAGAGGCGGCGGTTCTCTGTGACGCGGACGAAAGCAGTCTTCACGACGCCTCCAGCAGTGCAGCCGGGCATTCGGGCAATCGGGCACAGAGAGCCGGAGCCTGGGTTGCTAGTCTCACGCCGGGCTCCGGTACTCGTGGATGGGCAGGACGCTGTAGGCCTGCGAGCCACCGACGAGCGCTGCCGTCGCCGCCTTCGCCGTATCAATCGACGTGAAGCAGGGGATACGGCGTTCGGCAGCTGCACGACGGATCTGAAAGCCGTCCTGCAGCGTGCTCGGCCGGCCGCCCTCCGGTGTGTTCACGACGCAGTTCACGAGGCCGCCGGTGATGATGTCGAGCACGTTCGGGTGCTCCGCATCAAGTTGCTTCGCCACCTGCTCTACCGGGACGCCCAGGGCGCGGATTTCCTCCGCCGTGCCCCGCGTCGCGTAGAGCTTGTAGCCGGCAGCGTGGAGGTTTCGGATCACCGGTATCGCGTCGGCCTTCGTGCGATCGGAGAGGGAGAGCAGCGCTCCACCCTTCGGCGGCAGCGCGTCGCCGGAGGCGGTCAGCGCCTTGGCGACCGCGGCGGTGAAGGTGCGGTCGATGCCCATCACCTCACCGGTCGACTTCATCTCCGGGCCGAGGAAGGTGTCGACGCCGATCAGCTTCGACATCGAGAACACCGGCGCTTTCACGGCGACGAGCGGCTGGCGCGGCCAGAGACCGCCCTCGTAGCCCTGCTCCTTCAGCGTCTTGCCGAGCGAGCAGTTCACCGCCAGGCGGACCATCGGCACACCTGTCACCTTCGAGAGGAAGGGCACGGTGCGGCTGGCGCGCGGGTTGACCTCGA
>JBFWZE010000072.1:13152-16408 GCA_050185685.1 Dehalococcoidia bacterium | reverse complement strand
CGTGGTTGATGAAGAGGCTCGCCTGCAGGATTGAGAAGAGGCGGCCTGCCTCGATGCGCTGACTGAGCAGCAGGCGCCAGGCGATGGAGCGCAGAGCAAAGGCAGCCGTGTAGGCGATGGCAAGCAGAGCGACTATGCCCGGGCGCTCCGGGATCAGCGTAACGGAGCGCTCGAAGTCGGACGTGTCGACGACGCTGAGGAAGACAGCGATAAACGCGGTGGAAGCGACGGCACCGAGGACAAGCCGTCCCGCCCGAAGACGGCCTGCGAACGGCCCGGCCGAACCGGGGAACTGCCCTGCGTCACGACTGAGTGCCAAGAAGGACCTCGAAATGGCGAGTGCTGTCTGCTCGGCCGGAGTGGCGCCTGGCTCGCCGGTGGCGCATGAGGTTCAGAGCAGGCGCATTAGTTAGGCTATACTAAACAATTTTCGCGAACAAGGCTAATGCTGCGATCTGCCTGACCTTGAGCTTGTCGCGTCAGGGCGGAGGATACGCGTGCGGCCGCGGGCATTCGTCCGCGGCCGCACGCATCGTGTCGGCGATCTACAGGAGCAGCTTCGCGACCACAGCGTCGTCGTTACCGGCGCTGTTCGCGTCCGTGCCCTTGTACCCCGCCAGAAGCACGTACTTCTTGTCGGCCGAAAGGGTAACGCCGTACCAGGCGTCCACAGGACCACCGAGGTCGGTGATAATCTTGCCGCCGTCGCCGAAGCCCGTGACCGGCGCGCCGTCCTTGCTCAGCAGAACGACCATCGCGTCGACGTTGGCAGCGTCCTTCTTGCCGCTGCCGAGGGCCAGGATGCGGCCGTCCGGCAGCACCATGACGTTGCGGGCGCGGTCGTCTTCCTTTGCGATGTCGAGGCGGAAGACGCCGCCCTCGCCGAAGCTGGTGTCGAGAGTGCCCGTGCCGGTGAAGCGGTAGACGACCATGTCGACCTTCTCCGCCGTGTCGGCGCCACGGCCGTAGCCGGCGAGAATGTAGTTGCTGCCCTGGGGCGTGACGCTGTAGGCCTCGGTGACGCCGGCAAGGACCTTCGCAGTCGCAGTACCGTTCGTGCCGAAGCTGGTGTCGAGCTTGCCGGTGCCATCGACCCGGATCAGGACGGGCTGAACGACACCGTCGACGTTGGAGTAGCCGGACGCAACGATCTTGCCGCCGCTCTCGACCAGGAGGTTGCGCGGGTTGTCGGAGACCTTGCTCACGTCGACGACGGTCTTGCCGCCGGTACCGAAGCTGGCGTCGGGCTGACCGGCGCTGGTGAGTGCGGCGATGACGTAGTCGGTGTCGACGCGGTCGGCGCCATCGGCGAGCTTGGAGCCGAAGACAACAATCTTGCCGCCGGCGATGCCCATGCCCCACGAGGTGTCACCGACGAAGGTCGTGCCGGTGGTGATTCGGCCGGCGCCAAAGTCGACCTTCGCGACGCCGTTGGTGCCGAAGCTGGCGTCGGGCTTGCCGGTGGCGTCGAAGCGGACCACGGCGACGTCCGTGTCGCGGGCCGCGTCGCCGGCAGCGGTGACGTCCTTCTCGAAGGGGCCGGCGATGACGATTTTGCCGTCGGACTGCACCGAAATGGCGCGGGCGATCTCGCCGGTCTTGCCGTTGACGCCAACGTTCACCGAGGCGATACCGCCGGTGCCGAAGGTGGTGTCGAGGGCGCCCTTCTCGGTGAGCCGGGCGACAGCCATAGCCTGGTCGCCCTCACCGACGATGATGAAACCGGCGGCGTAGGTCTTGCCGTCCGAGCCCTGCGTGACCGCCATGAAGCGGTCGTGTGTGTTCGCGTTCAGCGGCACCGTGGCAACGCCGCTGGTGCCGTAGCTCGTGTCGAAGGTCAGGGGCTTGGCGGAATCGGCAGACGCTGCCGGGGTGTTCGAGGTCGACGGTGTCGCCTCTCCGTCCTCATCGTCACCACCGCAGGCGACGAGAGCAAGGGCGAGCAACCCCGCTCCGGCCGCGGCCAGAAAGCGCTTCATTGTGGACCTCCATCGGGTCGACTAACTACCGTACGTGCGCCTCGTCCGCGACCGGGGCCAGGAGCCCACCATGCAGACCACTCCATCAGGGCGCGAGAGTTAGCCTATACTGACTTATCTTGGAGATCAACACTAAGCAATAATTGCAGCAATGGCAGTTCAGATAGCAAAGTCTGCCAATTGCCGCGGGATGTGCACAGGTTTAGGGAAGAATCGGCAACGCTTCGAACTGCGCATACAGAACGCCGATTAGCGATAGTCGGAGAGCCCAGACGTCCCGAGCAGGGTGCCGTCACGATGCACAATGAGCCCTTCCACGTCAGGCTCAGCGTTGAGGTAGGCAAGACCAGCCTCGGCGCCCTGCAGCAACCCGACCTTGGCGTGATAGTCGGCGAGCGCCGCGGAGGACGTCACGACGGTGACCTGCACTGCGTCACTCGTGGATGGACGGCCGGTGCGGGGGTCGATCAAGTGATGGAGCACCGCGTCGCCGACGCGCCAGCGCCGCTTCACGGTGCTGGACGTGGCAACTCCCCGGTCCGAGACGCTGAGCACGACCAGGTCCTGCTCCGGCCGGAAGGGGTCCGCGACGCCGACACGCCACGCCGGCTCGCCCGGGGGCCGTCCTGCCGCAAAGACATCGCCGCCGCCGTTGACCAGGCAGGGCGTGCCGAGGATCGCCGCCATGCGGTCGACCGCCCAGCCCTTGCCGATGCCACCGAGGTCGATGCCGACACCCTCGGGTAGCAGCACTGTACGCATCTCGCGGTCGAGGCGGATGTCGCGCCAGCCAGATGAGCCTCGCTCCTTGCTGCGGACCGATGAGGGCGCAATCAGCTCAAAGCTGCGGTCGTAGCCTACCGCCTCAAGGTCGCGCAGTACGGTCGGGTCGAAGAGGCCGCCCGAGCGGTTCGCCATCTGCAGCGACAGCTCCACGAGCTGCATCAGGCCCGGCGAAACGCGCATCGGCCGGCCGGCGGCAGCGTTGAGGCGGGTCAACTCGCTGAGGAGACGGAAGCGGCTATAGCGGTCCTCGTACGCGACGAGCCAGCGCTCCGCCCGCAGTAGCCGCTGCTCGGCGCCAGCACCGACCGCGACTAGCTCAATATCGCTATTCATCGCTCGGAGGTCGCGGCGGACGAGTTCGCTGTTCATGATCATGCCCACTGACCCTTGTCGGTCGTATCGAAGGCCGCTGCAGCCTGGCTGGAGGCAACCTTTACCTTACTGCTTCGCGCCATGCTGATACGGCGGGCGGTGAGACCGAACACGAGGGC
>JBFWZE010000072.1:0-13052 GCA_050185685.1 Dehalococcoidia bacterium | reverse complement strand
ATCGAGGGCAGGCTGGGACGGCTCAAGGACGATGACAGGCTGCTCATGATGCTCTGCTCCGGGTGTAGCTGTTCGACGAGGCTGCGGCCTGAGCCTGGGCGGACGTCGTTGTTGGCGTTGCGGTAGCCGCGGCCGCCGGCGCCGTGGTCGGGGCAGTTACAGCTGTCGTTGCGGTCGCGCCGGCCGTCGTCGTTGTAGCGACCGTGGTCGCAGCGGGCGCAGCACCAGCCTCGGTAACGACGGCGACATCGCTGCTACTGTCGGCGTTTGCCTGCATGAGGCTGAGCAGCGGCAGGAAGCCGAGGACGCTGGCGGAGGCTATTGCTGCGCGGAGGTAGCGCTGGCGTCGGGTTGCAGGTTTCTTTGCCATCTGGAGATTCCTTTCAGGATTTGGACCAGCTCCCCTGGCCTATCTCGAGTCTCCGGTGGAAGCTCAGCGGCGCCGTCCAACCACAGGACGATCCTTGAGCTACTCCCGTCGACTCACGCTTCGAGGCCGCATACAACCGGGGAGCAACTGCACGTGAAACACGACAACGGGCCTCCTCTGGGAAGGACGGCCCGTCGTTCTATGCACGCGATCACGTAGAGAGATGCGGGTAACCCGGCCCTAGAGCTGCATCCCGCAGTCGAAGTTCGCCACGTAGCCGTCGCCGCTCTTCGTCAGCTTCAGCAGGAGGACGTCGCCCCCCTGCCGAAAGATGTTGTCCTGGGCGTTCTTCGTCCGGTTGCCGCTCTTCGAGTAGACGGCCTGGGTGAATACCTGGTCGCTCAGCGTGTCGTCGAAGAAGAGCTGCGAGGTGAACTCCTTGTTGTTGATCCGGATCTTGAAGTGGATGTGGACGGCGCGGCCGGGATACCACCCGGGGTAGATCGTCGTGAACGTTGCCTTCCCGTTGGCGTCGGTCATCTGGTAGCCGCGCAGGAAGGTCTGACCCTTCGTGCTGCCGACCATATTGTCGGAGACATCGGAGTAGGCGCCCTGGGCGTCGCAGTGCCAGATGTCGACCTTTGCGTTCGGCAGGAAGGTGCAGCTGTTGCCGCCGACCTGGGAGACGTTGAAGGTCAGCACCAGCGGCGTCCCGGGTTTGATCGTGCCCGTACCCGTGTCAGAGCGGATGTCGCTGCGGTTGATATTCTCGTCGACGAAGTAGGGGCCTTCCGTCAGGGCCGGCACGACGACGCAGGACGGCACGGCAGTCGACGCCGCTGCGACGCTGGCAGCACTCGAAGCGCCGGAGGTCGCTGCTGCTTCGCCGCTCGTCTGGGTAGCGCCGGTCGTCGCGGTTGCGGCCGGGCTCTCGCTGCCGCTGCTGCAGGCGACGAGGACGGCACCGGCCGCGGCAGCTGAACCGAACAGAGCCAGCACTTCGCGCCGGCCGAGGATGCGTCCCCTGATCTCGTCGTCGTTGTCGAGGTGGTCGATGTGGTTGGTCATGGTTGGTTCCCTCCCTGGGATTGCGTTGGGAGTCATTCGTGACGCCTGTAACAACCTTAGGGAGGATCGCTCGACGCCTCGTCCGCCTCGGTTGGTGTCTTCCGGATACGCCGTGTGGGGTACCGATGCTGGCTCTGACGGCAGGCCTACACGTACTGGCGTACACCTGACCACCGCCTCGTGCCTGCCAACATCGCGACACAGCTCACCATCCTGACGAAGAAAGGATCTCCCTCGGATTGGGAAGCACCGTGCTGAGGTCATTGTGGTGAACGAATGCCCGACGCCAGTGTCCGAAAGGGAGATCCTTCCTTCGTCAGGATGGTGAACATTGGACTGGTATCGCCCTGTACGCGACGTCCTCATGCGTAGTCCCGAGCATGACGCCGAGGCTGGAAAGCCTCGGCTACGGGCGAGGGGCGGATGCGAACTGAGACGGTTGTGCGCAGACGGGGACGCCGCGGCTACGTGGTCGCAGGGGGCTGTGGCGCTACGTGGGGGCTAGGCGACGGAGACGAGGCCGCTTTCGTAGGCGATGACGACGAGCTGGGCGCGGTCGCGGGCATCGAGCTTCGACATGATGCGGCTGACGTGCGTCTTGGCGGTGGCCGGGCTGATGACGAGCTCCTCTGCGATCTCGTCGTTGTTGAGGCCGCGGGCGATCTGGACGAGGACCTCGCGTTCGCGCTCCGTGAGCTCGGCGAGCTGCTTCGGCGTCGTCTCCGGCCCGCGGCGCTTCTGGTTGGCGAACTCGGCGATCAGGCGTCGCGTAATCGATGGGGCGAGCAGCGCCTCACCGCGGGCGATGACGTGGACGGCGTTGATCAGGTCGGCGGGCTCGATGTCCTTGAGGACGAAGCCGCTCGCGCCGGAGCGCAGACCCTCGTAGACGTACTCGTCGAGGTCGAAGGTGGTGAGGACGAGGACGCGGGCCTCCGCCGAGTCCGGGTTGGCGAGGATACGGCGAGTGGCCTCGAGACCGTCGATCTCGGGCATGCGGACGTCCATGAGGATCACGTCGGGCTTCAGCATTGCAGCCTTTTCGACCGCCTCGAGGCCGTTGGACGCCTCACCGACAACCTCGATCTCGGGGTCGGAGTTGAGGAGCGCCTTGAAGCCGCCGCGCACGAGCGCCTGGTCATCGGCGACGAGAACTCGGACCATCAGGTTGCCTGCCTTGCCAGCGGGAGCACTGCCCGCACTCGAAATCCACCGTCGGGCTCCGGGCCGGCATCAAGACGGCCGCCGATTGCGGCGACGCGCTCGCGCATGCCGGTAAGCCCATGACCGCCGCCCGGGTCGGGAGTGGTGTCACCGTCGCCGCGGTCGTTGCGTACCTCCAGTGACACTGCCTCCGGTCCGTAGTTCACCGCCACATCGACGTGAGCGTTGGGAGCATGACGCACCGTGTTGGTCAGTGCCTCCTGGAGGATGCGGTAGGCGCTGAGGTCGATGATGCCGGCGAGGTTGCCCTTCCTACCTGTGACGCGCAGATCGACATGCTGCCCGGCGTCCGAGATCGCCTTCACGAGCTGATCGAGGGCATCGAGACCGACTGTCGGTGCCTTCTGGTCTTCGCCCATCGGCTCCCGGAGTACGCCCACCAGTGAGCGCAGCTCCTGCAGCGTCTCATGGCTGGCGTTGCGGATGTTCTTGAAGGTCTCCTGCGCTTGCTCCGGGTCTTTATAGAGGACGTGCTCGCCGGCGCCGGCCTGCACGTTGATCAACGAAATTGTATGGCCGACGACGTCGTGCAACTCGCGGGCGATCTGGAGGCGCTCGTCGGAGATACGCCGCCGGGACTCCTCCTCGCGGCTACGTTCGGCCTGGAGAGTCGCAGCGCGGCGGCTGCGGACCGAGTCGCCGAGGAAGATCGCGACCAGCACCCAGGCGCCGTCCATCGCCCAGTTCGCATCGGTGCGGGGTATCGCCGACTGCTCCAGGCCGACCGCGAGGATGGCGGCGCAGACGAGCGACAGGGCAACAGCGCCAACGCGAGGCAGTGACGAGTCGGCAACGGCGGTGTACATCGCGACGAGCACGATGAGCTGGACCGAGAAGAAGGGAGCGTCTTCGCGCAGATAGAAGAAGGCGAAGATGGTGACGCCCATCAGCGTGAGCACCGGGTTGATCCGGCGAACCGTGAGGCACGCGGCACAGAGCCCCAGCAGGACGTAGTCGAGGGTGCTGGCGCCGAAGTTTAGACCTGGCAGACCGCCATCGCCGTTAAAGCTGGGAATCGGGCGTTCGCCGCCCGGGAAGCTGCCCCGAAAGAACCGCTCTCCCTCGAAGGGGCGCCGGTTGCCCGCGAGCTGCGCGGCGCCGATCAGGCCGAGCGCCAGCGCGAGCCCGGCATCGAAGAGCAGGGGCGGCACGCGCGTCGCCTGGCCACGGAGCCAGTCCATGGCTAGATGATACCCACGCAGCGAGGGGTTGCCATTCATTAAGGAAACCCTAAATCGTCCCTTTCGGCCGCGAATCACGCCAGAGGTGTGCCTTCGAAGTACACCTCCGGGAGTACGTCGGCGGTCACCGCGTTCTGCCGTAGTAGGGTCAAGTTCCACCCATCGGCGGACGAGGGCATCGTTCCCGACCTCCATGCTGTCATCAACGACGAGAAGGAGGTTGGCGATGGCGATGCATGGGGCGGGAGTCCGGCTGCACATCCCCGATGACAGGACGACCACGCGTTCGGACGTGCTCGCGGCGCTGCCTTCGGGGACCCTCGTCGCGACGTTCCGGTCGCGGTCGGACGCCGGCGCGGCAGCCATCCAACTACGGACGAACGACCCCGACCTCTGTCTCTGGCTGCGTTCGGGGCATGAGGCGAGCGCGGCAATCCGAGGGGCGCGTGCCGGACGTAGCTTTCTCATGCGAATCCTGCGTGGCTTCGGCAACGAGGAGCTCATGGTCCGCGAAGTCCTGAGACGTGCTGACGAGGGTGAGAGCGTCCTGGTCGTCCGAGACAACACCGCGCGCACACTGAAGGCTCTGAACCAGGCGGCCCATATCTATCGCTTCGGCGTCTGGACGACGCGGCCTCTTCTATAGACATACATGACCGTGGACACCTTCCAGATTGAAAGGAAACAATGAATAGCATGAAGAATCGATTCCTACTGGGTGGTGCTCTTGCCGCTGTTGCCGCAGTCGCAGTTGCCGCGGGCGTGTGGTACTTCCTGATCCGCAGCGACGCACCTGAAGCCGTGTCCCTTGAAGCCGCCCTCGAAGCGGCGCAGACGGCCGGCACGTCCCCCACCGCAACATCGAACAACTCAGCGGCCAGCACACCGACGACCAGCGGCTCGCCCTCGAGCAACGACGGCACGCCCGCAAGCCTGGCCGGCACCTGGAACCTGGTCGCCGGCGGCACGAGCTTCGCGGGCTACCGCGTGCAGGAAGAGCTCGCCGGCATCGGCTCGACGACGGCGGTTGGCCGCACGACGGCAGTAACCGGCTCCCTTCAGTACGACGGCAGCCAGGTCACCAGCGTCGAGGTCACGGCCGACATGACGAAGCTCGCGTCGGACCGCTCGATGCGTGACGGCCAGCTGCGCAACCAGGGCATCGAGTACGCGAAGTACCCGACCTCTACCTTCAAGCTCACATCGCCGATTGCGATCTCCTCTGTCCCCGCCGCGGGCCAGTCGGTGAAGCAGACAATCAAGGGCGACCTCACGCTCCACGGTGTCACGAAGGCGATCACGATGGACGTCGAGGGTGTGCTCAAGGACGGCAGGCTGGTCGTCGTGGGCTCTACCGTCATCCAGTTCTCCGACTACAACATAAGCAAGCCGCAGGGCGCCAGCGTCCTCTCGATCGCGGACAACGGCACGATGGAGCTGCAGCTGATCTTCCAGCACGCATAAGCAGAAGCCGAAAGCAGCACCGAAGGGGCGTCTTTCTTTAGACGCCCCTTCTTTGTGTGAAGCGCCCTCTTAGCTCGAGAAACCTTGAGCCACCCAGGACAAGGCCGAGGCCTATCTGCCTCGTCCCTACCCGCGGCGCGTGCTAGCCTCTGCAGCAACCAGAGGAGGCCTCCCGATGCGCGACCCAGCCCAGTACGCCCGCTTCAGCGACGAACGCTCCCGTCCCTTCTTCAACTTGCTGGACCGGGTGCCGCAGCGGCCGTTTCAGAGCATCGTCGACCTGGGCTGCGGCTCCGGGGAGCTGACCGTCGCGCTTTCGGACAAATGGCCGGAAGGGAAGGTGCTGGGCTACGACAACTCGCCCCAGATGCTGGCAAAGGCTGACCCCTTCGTCCGGCCGGGACGTCTCGAGTTCGAGTTCGGTGCGATTGAAGACTTCGACCGCCCCTACGACCTGATCTACAGCAACGCGGCGCTGCAGTGGACGAACGACCACGAGACGCTGTTCCCGCGGCTTGCCAGACTGGTAAATCCCGGCGGCGCCTTCGCGGTGCAGATGCCGCACAGCTTCGACCAGCCCTCGCACCTGACGCTCGAGGACCTCGCGCACTCGGAGAAGTGGGCGCCGAAGCTGAGCAGCTGGGGCCGTATGAAGGTGAAGCCCACCGTCTGGTACGCCAATCTGCTCATGGAGATGGGCTTCGAGGTCGATTCCTGGGAGACGACCTACAACTTCGTGCTCCAGGGTGAGAACCCGGTGCTCGAGTGGGTGAAGGGGACGTCGCTGCAGCCGATCCTGACGCTGCTGGCGCCGGAGGAACGAGACGAGTTCACGTCCCTCTATGCCGCGCGGCTGCGAGAGCTCTACCCCGCCACGCCCTCAGGGACGGTCTACCCCTTCAAGCGAATCTTCTTCGTCGCAACGCGGAGCTAGGCGGCCTTCTTCGTCGCCGCCTTGAGCCACGGCCCGAAGAGGGTGCGATGGAAGGTGCAGAGCCTGTCGCCGGGCACGGACTCACGGCCACAGGCGACGCCATTGCCGACCTTCGCGACACACTGCGCGGTCGGCGCGGGGACGTGCTTGAAGAGGTTCAGGGTCATAGCGTTTATCTCATGGTCTAACCGGTGACGAAAATGCCGGCTGTTGCCGCTATCAGCAGGTAGGTGGCGAGGAGCCACATTGCCCAATTCGCGGCGGTAGCAACCCAGGGTCGGGACTTCGACGTGTTTCGCTGCATCTCTCGGTTCGACTCCAGAAAGGACGGGGTTCTGATGTGTCTGGAGCGTAGCTGGGGCCGAATGTAACGGAAGCAAAGGACGCAGCGGATTCTCGTTACAGCCGCGCTTCCACCGCGTATGCGATGACTCGCGGCCGAATCCGACAGCGTTTTTGGAGCGTTACGGATGCCTAGAGCAGACCCAGGTCCGCAAGCCGCGCGCGCACCTGGTCCACACCTTCGACACGATGCGCCGAGATGCCGAAGGCCTGCGCCGCCTCGACATTGAGCGCGTTGTCATCGAAGAAAACGACCTCAGCCGGCTCGACGCCAAGCTCACTGAGAGCGCGGCGAAAGATCTCAGGGTCGGGTTTGCGGACGCCCAGCTCGTGCGACGAGAAGGCACGCTCGAAGTACGACTGGACACCGATAACCACGTCATTCCGGGTCCAGTGGAGGATGTTCGAGTTGCTGAGCGCGGCAAGACGATAGCTTGCGGCCAGCTCGGTGAGCAGCGCATCGGCACCGGGCAGCAGGGCGCGTGTCCAGGACTCGTAGTGCGCCAGGAACTCGGCCTCGCTGCAGTTGAGGGACCAGGCGTTCGCGAATGCAGCGCCGAACTCTTCCGGCGTCAGCAGCCCGACCTCAAAGTCGGCGATGGCCTGGCTGGCGGAGAAGAGGCGGTTAACGTCTTCCACCGGCATCGGCTCACGCAGGAGACCATGCATATCGGCGAGGCCGGAGAATTCGACGACGACGCCGCCAAGGTCGAAGAGTAAGAGGGGCTTCGTTGCGTCCATCCCGCGCTCAGTGTACGCGCCTTAGAGAGGATGTTGCCATCGATACCTAACGTCGCGTTCATTCACGAGCCACTTCTCACGAGTAATTTGACCTGTGACTAGTTGGGCGGGGAAAACCCTGATAGACAGGTGCAGGAAACTTCTCATACTGCGTGAGAGAATGATCACAATTAGCCAACAAATCTCCGCCTTAAGTCCGGTTTCATCCCGATAGGGATGGCGTACACTTCGGAGCAGAAAGGTGGCCCTGCCGCGGGGCCGGCGAAGATCTTGGCGCTTCAGGCCCGCAATGCAGCGAGTGCCGCCGATCAGACTCCGGCAGGCACCTATCTACCCGGTCTCGATGGCCTGAGAGCTCTCTCCGTCCTCGCCGTAATCGTCTACCACGCGAACGCGACCTGGCTGCCGGGCGGCTTCCTTGGCGTCGAGGTCTTCTTCGTCATCAGCGGGTTCATCATCACCCGCGGCCTCGCGCAGGAGTGGCTGAACAAGGGCACTATCTCCGTCTTTAGCTTCTGGGGCCGGAGAGCGCGGCGCCTGCTGCCCGGTCTCTTCCTTCTCCTCCTCGGCGTCCTCACGTACGCGACGTTCTTCGATGAGGCTTCGCTCACGAAGCTGCGCATCGACGTGGTGGCCGCGCTGGGCTACTTCACGAATTGGCACCTGATCTACGAGCACGAGTCGTACTTCGACTCCTGGAACCACCCCTCGTTCCTGCGCCACCTGTGGTCGCTGGCAATCGAAGAGCAGTTCTACGTCCTCTGGCCGCTGCTCATTCTTGGCGCCCTCAAAGTCCTCAAGGTCCGCCTGACCTTCGGCCTTATCGTCGTCGGTGCGATCGCCTCGTACACGGCGATGGCGCTGGTTTCGCAGGGGCGCGATGACGCTGAGATCAGCCGCGTCTACTACGGCACCGACACCCGAATCGGCGCGCTGCTCGTCGGCTCAGCGATCGGCTTCCTGCCGTTCAACGAGGGATTGCGGACGCGGCTCGCCGACTCACGCCTGCTGGGTCTGGCCGGCTATGTGGCGCTCGGTGCGCTCTTCGTCTTTGCCGCGAGGCTGAGCGATTCGGCATCGATCCTCTACACCGGCGGCTTCGTCGCAACGACCCTCACCGCAGGCCTGCTGATCCTCTGCCTGAACAACCCCGGCTCGATCGCATCGAGGCTGCTCGCTGTGCGGCCGCTGCGCTGGGTGGGCGTTCGCTCGTACGGCATCTACCTTTACCACTTCCCGATCTTGCTGCTGACCTGGCCGGACATGACGAAGTCGGTGCCGCTGTTCCTCCTGCAGGTTGCCGCGACGCTGGTCGTCGCCGACCTCTCGTACCGCCTCGTCGAGCTACCGATTCGCCGCGGCGCACCCGGACGGATCTATGCCTCGCTGACGGAGCGCCGGGCCGGCTGGCGTCAAAGCTTCGCGGCCGGCTTCGTCGTCACCGCGGTCCTGATCGCCGGCACCAGCCTGACAATCGTCGCCGTCGCGGCGCGGCCGCCTGAGGTCCCCCCGTACCTGCAGGCCGGCTCCTTCCGGATTACGACGCCGAGCATCGCCCAGGACGTCGCCAGCCTCGTCACCACGCTGTCACCGCCGGGGACCGCGGAAGCAGGGGAGCAGCCGCCCGCTGTCGAAGCGTCGCCAACTCCGACCGAAACGCCGGCCGAAGAAGCGCCGCCGCCGTCCACCCCCGCAATCTCTGAAGAGGAGCAGACACAGATCGACCGCTGCCAGACGATCCGCGGTCGTGCCTATGAGTCGGACGAGGAGCGGAACTGGTATCTGGCCAACTGCGCGAACCAGCAGCCTCAGCAGAGCAACCCGCCAGGAAATGATGGCCCGCCGCCCGCACCGCTTCCGACATTCGTTCCCACCGGCACTGTCGCAGTCGAGGGTGGTATCACTGCGATCGGCGACTCGGTCATGGTTGGCGCCGGGCCCTGGCTTGCGGCCAACTTCGCCGGCATCGACATCGATGCTCAGGTCGGGCGCCAGGTCTCGCAGGCCGTCGCCCTGATGCAGCAGAAGGCGGCGAACGGGACGCTGGCCCGGACCGTGTTCCTCCACATCGGGAACAACGGCACCTTCACCGCGGGGCAGTTCGACCAGATCATGCAGATCGCTGGACCGGACCGGCGCGTCTTCTTTATGAACGTCCATGTCCCGCGCAACTGGCAGAACGGCAACAACGCGGTGATCGCGGAAGGCACGGCATACTACCCGAACGCCTTCCTCATCGACTGGCAGGGGACGGTCAGCGGCCACGACGAGCTGTTCGCCTCCGACGGTGTGCACATCGGCGGCCAGGGCGCCAGCATCTACACCGGCCTCGTCATGCAGGCGCTGGGGCAGTAATCTGCGCCTGAGCTTCGCCTGAAGCGCGGGACCCGGCACCGAGCGAGGACGCCATGGCCACCTTCCACCAGGAGATCACCCCGGAGCAGCGTTTGTTGATCGAGAAGGCGAAGATCTTCTTCGTCGCCAGCGTCGCCGGAGACGTCAGCGCCGGCCCGAACGGCCAGGGGCCGGTGAACCTCTCGCCAAAAGGCGGCGTCCCGCTCCACATCATCGACGACCATCGTGTCGCATACCTCGACTACGTCCGCAGCGGCAACGAGACGGCGCGTCACGCGTCCGCAGACGGGCCGATGACGATCATGGTGATGTCGATGGACGCCGAAGATGCGGCCGTCGTCCGCCTCTACGGCCGCGCGACGATGACGCCCGTCGAGGAATCGCCGTTGAAGGACCTCGTGCTCGCCAGCCAGGCACCGAACCTCGAGCTGCCGGTGCGCCAGGTGGTCGACTTCCGGGTCGAGTCCACCGTTACCAGCTGCGGCTACGGCGTGCCCGTCCTCGAGTACGTCGATGAGCGTGTGCGGTCGCAGCGGGGCCGGCGCTACAAGGCGAGCTAACACAAGACTGCCCGTCCTTCACCGGGAAGAACGGGCAGTCACTCACTTCGAATCGCCGAGAGCTATCCCCAGCGCGGCATCTCGTCCGGGTTGATCCCGAGCGAGATCTTGCCGACGACCTCGTGGGTCAGCAGCGTGTTCGCGGGGTGGATGCGCCCCAGCCTCGCGTCGCGGAAGAGCTGCTCCATCCGGCTGCGCTTGAAGATGCCACCGCCACCCGAGAGGTCGAGCGCGGTGTCGACGACCTGCCAGGCGAGGTTCGTTGCGGTGTACTTCGTCGTGACGATCTTCACCGCCCAGTCGACGCCGTGGTTGACCCCTGACGCCCAGTCCTCCGTGGTACGGCGCACGATGGCATCGATGCTCTCGAGTGCCATGCGCATCTCGGCGATGTAGTGCTGCACACCCGGGTGGTAAGCCATCGAGCGGGTCAGGGCGATCGACGACTTCGACTTCGCCGAGCTCACCGCCAGGTCGAATGCGCGCTCGGCGACGCCCTGGTAGATCGCGGCGAAGTTGAGCAGCGCCCAGGCGTTGACGCCGAGGACGAAGAGATTGGCGCCCGCGAAGCCGGCGGGCGTGACACAGGCAACGTGGCTATCAGGGACGAAAGCTCTATCGAGGACGGTGTCGTTGCTTTGCGTCGCTCGCATGCCGAGGGTGTCCCAGGTCTCCTTCACGGTGAAGCCCCTCGAGTCGCGCGGCAGGAAAGCGTGGACGATCTGCGGGTGGTCGGGGTCGCTGGTGTCCATGCCGTGCAGGCCGAGGAGCGTCCACACCGGCGAGAGGCTGCTGAAGATCTTGTGGCCGGTGAACTCCCAGCCTCCCTCGACCCGTTCTGCGCGGGTGGTCGAGAGCGTGAGCGGCACGTCGTTGCCGGTCTCGCCGTGCCCTGCCGCCAGGATGTGTCCGGCAGCAGCCTCCTCCAGGAGCCTGTCGTAGCTGTGGTCGCCGCTACGATAGAGGTCTGCGACGAGACCAACCCAGTAGATGTGCATGTTGACGGCGAGCGCGGTCGCCGGCGCCACGTAGGCGAGACGGCGCTGCAACTGGGCGACCTCCGCGAGCGAGAGGCCGAGGCCGCCGAACTCGGGCGGGAGGGCGATATTGAGGTAGCCGGACTGGAGCAGTTCTTCAAAGTCTTCGTCGAAGAATCGGTTGTCGCGGTCGTACTGCGGTGAGCGGGCATCGAAGCGAGCGAGCATTTCGTCCGTCAGCACGGTGTCGAGGCTAGGGACGGGGCGAATGCGCTTGAACGTAGCGAGCATGGAGGTCTCCTTCGTGAGCAGAGCTCAGATTTCTTTTAGTTATCGCACGACCGTTCGTGCTAAGTAGCAAAGTACGACCGGTCGTGCTATCTTGTCAACATGATGGAGACAAAAGTCCGAGCAGTTCGTTCAGACGGCGCCCGCAGCCGGCGCACAATCCTGGAGGCCGCCGCCAGGCTCGCGACGGTCGAGGGCCTCAACGGCCTCTCGATCGGCCGGCTCGCCGAGCACATCGGCATGAGCAAGAGCGGCCTGTTCGGGCATTTCGGCTCGAAGGAAGAGCTGCAGCTTGCGACGATCGACACGGCGACGGAGATCTTCCTCGCCGAGGTCGTCGAGCCGACGCTGTCGATCAGGGAGCCGCTCGAGAGGCTCGATGCGCTGTGCGAGCTGTTCCTTGCGCACGTCCGCGGTGAGGTCTTCCCCGGCGGCTGCTTCTTCGCCGCCGTTGCCGCCGAGTTCGCGCCGCATCCAGGGGCCGTACAGGACCGAATCAAGGAGACGACCGCGGGCTGGCTCTCGCTGTTCGTCGACCTCGCACACGACGCGCAGACGGCCGGCGAGCTGAGCCCGGACGAAGACCTGGAGCAGTTCGCCTTCGAGGTCGACTCCGCTCTGCTGATGGCGAACCTGACCTACGTCCTGAACCAGGACCCCACGGCGCTCGACCGCGGGCTGAAGGCTGCCCGCCGGCGCATTGCCCAGGCCCGGGCGTGGAAGTCACAACCCGCGACCGCGTAGCCCCCGCCGCGGCGAGGCCTGTTAGAGTAAGCGCCGGATTCGGAGGACGACGATGGCTGCTTACGAAACGATTCTGACTGAGAAGCTCGGCGCGGTGGGGCGGATTACCCTCAACCGCCCGGAGCGCCTTAACGCAATTAACGTGCGCATGGGCAACGAGCTGCTCAGCGCCCTCGCCGCCTTCGAAGAGGACCCCGAGGTGCGCTGCCTCGTCCTCACCGGCGCCGGGCGCTCCTTCTGCGCGGGCGATGACCTGAAGGGCATGGAGAGCGACGGCTTCGAGCGGCCGCAGGGCCCCGACGAGGTGAAGAACTACGTCTACGGCGTCAACCGCTGGACCGTCGTCGTCAATGCGATGCGGCGCCTGCCAAAGCCGGTGATCGGCAGCATCCGCGGCCACGCCCACGGCGGCGGCCTCAACCTCGCGCTCGGCACCGACATCCGCATCGCCTCCGAGACCGCGAACTTCGCGATCCCGTTCGTGAAGTGGGCGATGGCGACCGGCGTCAACCAGCTCCACTACAGCATCCCCCTCGGCATCGTCCTCGAGATGGCGTTCACCGGCGACGCGATCGACGCGGAGCGGGCGCTGTCCCTCGGCCTCGTCAACCGCGTCGTCGCCGACGTGGCGCTGGAGGAGGCGACAATGGCCTTCGCCGAACGCCTCGCCGCCGGACCGACGCGCTCGATCGGCCTCTCGAAGTCGGCGATCTACAAGGGCTGGTGGAAGGACCTCGACACCGCCTTCGACTACCAGGCGATCGCCCAGACCTTCGCCGGCGAGACCGAGGACCGCGAAGAAGG
>JBFWZE010000071.1:0-16720 GCA_050185685.1 Dehalococcoidia bacterium | reverse complement strand
CCCTCACCCCACCATCGCGCTGCTCCGCATGCCGAGCTTCGCGCTTTTCGCCGCCAGCCGCGTCACCTACGGCATCGGCAACACGATGCTGCAGGCGCTCCTCCTCTGGCAGGTCTTCGAGATCACCGGCTCGGCGGTCAGCCTCGGGTTCCTGGGGCTCGCGCGCCTCATCCCCACGCTGCTGCTCGCGCTGATCGGCGGCGCCGTCGCCGATAGCTTCAACCGCCGAAATATCGTCATGGCGGCGCAGTGCATACCCCTCGTCCTGGCCACCACGATGGGCGTGGCGACACTGGAAGGCTGGATCTCGGTTGAGCTGCTCTACGTGTTCTCCGCGGCGCTGGGCGTCACCTCCGCCTTCGAGGGACCGGCCCGCAACGCCCTGCTCCCCGGCATCGTGCCGCCCCAGAGCTTCCCGGCTGCCGTCAGCGTTATGTCGACTCTGCAGACCTTCGGTAGCATCACTGGCCCCGTCCTCGCAGGCCTCCTGATCGCGACCGTGGACGAAGGTCCGACCTACCTCGTCTTCAGCGTCCTCGCCGCGATAGCGATTACGACGCTCTCATTCGTCCGCTACCGGGAGACGGCGTTTGCGAAGCGGGCGGTGAGCTGGCAGTCGGTGACCGAGGACGTGACCTTTGTGCGGCGCAACCAGGTGCTGCTCGGCGCGATGACGCTCGACCTCTTTGCGGTGATCTTCGGTGGCGTCAAGGCGCTGCTGCCCGTCTACGCAACCGACATCCTCGACGGCGGCCCGACCGCCTTCGGACTGCTCGAGGCGTCGTTCGAGGCCGGCGCGTTCCTGATGTCGGTCTACCTTTTGCGCAGCAAACCGGTGGCGCGTACGGGCCGAGCCGTGATCTGGACGGTGGCGGCGTTTGGCCTCGGCACGATGCTCTTCGGCCTCTCCCGTAACCTCTACCTCTCGCTCGCCATCTACCTGCTGATCGGCGCCGCTGATCAGCTCAGCGCCGTCATGCGCGAGACCACGGTGCAGATGGCAACGCCGGACGAGCTGCGAGGCCGGGTCAGCGCCGTCGACCAGGTCTTCAGCAACTCCTCGAACCAGCTCGGCGCCGTCGAGTCCGGCTTCGTCGCCGCGACGATGGGCGCGACCTTCGCGGTCGTCTCGGGCGGCGCCGGCACGCTGGCAGTAGTCGGGCTCATCGCCTGGCGTCTTAGGGCGCTCTATGACTACGTCGTCCCGCAGCTCGTCGTGCACCACCAAGCGGGGAATAAGCGAACTGCAGTTCAAGAACCTTCTTTACCAGGCCACCCCTGAACTAACGTCACATATACAAACAATTACATCAGTTGTAATCGCCAAATATTGCACAGTATCCATATCGGCGCTTACGGTTGATTAACGCCCTGCGCTATTGCCTTGTGATTGGAATTGCCTTGCGTCAATAACACGCTCGGCAAGTGAAGGGAGGCTGCGCCAATCATCAATCCATCTTGTGCAAATTTTTACCTGTGTTATTAGAGAGGGATCTATGAAGAAATTTCTTATCGCCGCGTCTATGGCGGGCGTCGCCTCAGCAGTACTCATTGGCGGGGCAATGGCCGCGACCTACACGCTCTTCGGTGGCGCCGAGCTAACGTCGCCGGGCAATGCCTCAAATAACGCGGTGTCCCTGGTAAGCGACCTCAGCGACACCGACGCAACGAACGACTACAGCGGCGTCGACTTCGAAGTCCCCGACGGCCTGACCTTCGGCGATCTCACGGAGCTGGCGACGGACTACAACGTGACAGACGACGACTGCGGCGGCGGCTCGCCTCGCTTCGTCATCGGCCTCGACGAGGACAACAACGGCAGCGAAGACGGCTACATCGCCGTGTACATTGGCCCGTCTCCGTCCTTCACCGACTGCATGACCGGCTGGCAGAGCACCGGCAACCTCATCGGCAACGACGACGCCGGCCGCTACGACGCAACGTTCATCGGCGGTCCTCTGGGCACCTACGATGACGTGGCTGCCCTGTACGAGGACGCTACGATTACTTCGATCCAGCTCATCGTCGACAGTGGCTGGAGCGCCGACGCCAGCAACGGCGACAGCGAGCAGGAAGTCCTGGTCGACAACGTCAACATCAACGGTGACGTGACCACCTTCGAGCCGGCGACTCCTGAGACCGCCGCTTCCTGCAAGAAGGGTGGCTGGGAAGATCTCTTCCGGGCCGACGGTTCTGCTTTCAAGAACCAGGGTGACTGCATCCAGTACGTGAACACGGGCCGCTAACCGCGCGCTCCCGACTGACAGCAACGAAAGACGCCCCTCTTGCGAGGGGCGTCTTCATAACCGGTGGCACCGTGCCCGAGGTTCGGGCGCTGCGTCTATTCGTGCTTCGGGTCGGGCTGGAGGGCGAGGTTGCCGCTGGTGGCGGCGATGTTGTTCGGGGCCGGACGGCGGCGAAGCGGCAGGGGAGCGTTGTTCGCCTGCTCCTCGTTGAACAGCTCCTCGCGCAGGACGGTGACATCGGCCGGAGCAGCGATACCCAGCTTCACGCGGTCGCGCTCAACGCCAAGGACGACAATCTGGATGTTGCCCTGGATAACAATCGACTGATCAATCTTCCGGGTGAGAATTAGCATAATGCCCCTTACCGCGCCGGGTACTGTGAAACGGCCCGGCGCCGTCTCCTACAGGGGTAGTATCGGCACCTAATGCTCTGGGGATTAGGCGGGAAACGCCTATTTTCTCAAACAGGCCGCGACGCTGCTGCGGAGCGACTCAAGGCTGAACGGCTTGTGGACGATGCCGTCGGCGCCGATGTCCTCGTCGGGCTCAAGGCCGGTGAGCAGCAGCACGGGGATCGAGGCGGTTTCCGGGTTCGTGCGCAGCCGGCGCAGGACCTCGCGACCATCCATCCCGGGCAGGCCGACGTCGACGAGGACGAGGTCTGGGACGCTCTCTTCGACCGCAGCGATGGCGGTGAGTCCGTCTGCAACGCCGGTGACCTCCACGTCGTCCATCTGGAGGCCTGCGGCTACCAGCGCCCGGATCACGGGCTCGTCATCGACCACGAGCACGTGTTGCATGTCCTTGCTTCCTTCCACTGCCTGGCGTCCTGCCACAGTGCCGAAAGAGCCTGCCCGGTACCGGCGAATTCCTTCCGCCGGTGATGTTTGCTAACTACCGTCACCCGCCGGCACGTAGCCGGTCATCAGCTCGCGTGCCTGCTTCGCGCCGCCGAAGTCGACGCAGTCCTGAAACGTCGCCTCGATCGCGCGGTCGAGGAGCCGGATGCCGAGGGGGTTGAGGTCTTCGCGATAGTCGCGGCGCATCCGGATCAGCCGTTCGAGCCGCCGGAGAAAGGTCTGGCGTGCTTCCCTTGCTGGTCCGCGGCGCGAGGATGGCTCGGATTGTCTCATCGGGATGGACTCCTCCCGGGTCCGGTTTTTCAGGCGCAGGCATCCAGACCTGCGCGGTTGCAGGTTCAATGGTCCGGCGTGTACCGGCCGTTGAACGAATCTTCGGTTGCTGTCGAAGCCCTGCCTATCGGGATTCGCCCGATGAAGGCTTCTTCCTGGTTTTAGACGTCCAGGTCGCCGTCCTCAATCGGCACGGAGTCGAGGCCGACGAGGCCCTTGCGAAGGGCGTAGCGGATCAGGTCCGTGCGGTTCTTCGCGTGCAGCTTCGTCATGATGTGGGCGCGGTGCGCTTCCACCGTCTTGACGCTGATGTAGAGCTCCTGGGCGATCTTCTGGTTGGAGCAGCCCTCAGCGATTAGCTGCAGGACCTCGCGCTCGCGGCTGGTCAGCAGGTCGTAGCCCACCTTGCCGGAGTTGCTCTTGAGCTGCCAGAGGTAGTCGGTGAGGTCACCGTCGCCGATGCTGGAGCTGAAGTACGGGTTGCCGCGGTGCACGGCCTGGATGCCCAGGAAGAGCTCGTCCAGCTCGCTGCTCTTGATGACGTAGCCGGAAGCGCCTGCCTTGAGGGCGCCGGCGACGTGCTCGTCTTCCATGTAGCCGGTGAGCATGAGCACCTTGGTCTTCGGCATGCGGCGTCGGATCTGGCGCGTCGCTTCGATGCCGTTGAGTCCGGGCATGATCGTGTCCATGAGGACGACGTCGGGCTGCAGCTTCTCAGCGAGCTCGACCGCGTCGCGGCCGTTCGAGGCCTCGCCGACAACTTCGATACCCTGCTGGGCCTCGAGAAGATAGCGCAGAGACTGCCGGAGGACGGCGTGGTCGTCGGCAACCATCACGCGGATGTTGACGGCGACCTGGTTACGAGACTGACCGCTATCGCCGCGGCCGAGCATCGAGTTGGCGGGGGTGCGATTCACTCGAGCAGCTCCTTCTATATTGTTAGCCAGTCGAACGAAGTTCCCACCGGCATTAGTAAACGCTATTCCGAAGCGGTCAGCAAGGCGACGGACGACGGCCGCGCCCCGCCGGCGGCCGTCGCCACGCCTGTAGGGGATGTCTTGGCAACATTCGACGGCTCTGCGCCGGGATCCAGGTCGTCAAGGACCGCGGGGTAATCCTTGAGGGCTCCGCACTTCTTACAGGTGGCGCCAATGACGCCCTGCAGCGGTTGACCGAGAATCCAGTGGTGGCAACAGGCTGTCGAGTTCAAGTTCCTCTCCATGTGACTCGCAGAGAATACGTTTCAGGTCGCAAACGCCGGTATCAGGAAAAACCCCTAACTTGCCTGCGGGGATGGCCGAGGGCGTGGACGGAGAAGCCTGCTCGTCCTGAGCCGTAGCCCGCAGTCACCGTTTGCCCGTTTGCCCGTTTGCCCGTTTGCCCGTTAAAGGCTCACGAGCATGAGCACGTTCGTTAACTAGGATGCGATCGTCCTTCTTCTCTATAATCCTTAGGCCGGTAGCACCCGCCGCACGTGCGCCCGAGCTCCCCCGCCGGAGCGACAATCGAAAATGCCTTCACAGACCTGGGTTGCCAGGTTCGTCGTCGACCACGGGCGTGTGACTGAAGAAGGAGGGCTCCTCCGCACCTTCCCGCGCCGCCGCATCGACGAGACCGACGTTGACCTTCACATCCTCGCCGAGCCCACCGGCGCCAAGGGCGATGACCTCGGCGCGCAGGCGATCGAGAACATCGGCCGCCTCTTCCTCGAGGACCGCCTCTCCCTGACCGGCGGCGTCATGCGCGCCCTGAGGACGACGCACGCCACGCTGCTCGACTGGAACCGCCGCTCGATTCCGCGTGAGCAGGTGACGACCGGCATCACCGCCGCACTCGTCCACGGCACCCTGCTGTACCTCTTCCAGGCCGGCCCCAGCCTCTGCTTCCGAGGCCGCAATGGACGGCTCGAGCGGCTACTGCCTATCGACGGCGAAGACCCGCTCGGCGAGGGTGAGCTCGAGCCCTGTCTGCGCCGCATCGAGATGGTGCCGGGCGACCTCGTCATCGCCGCCTCGGAGTCGCTGCTCGAGGTCGTCGACATACGCCGCCTCGAGGATCTTCTCGCTGGCGGGGCGGAGGATGCGCTGCCGGAGCTCTATCTCCTCACCCGAGAGCTGCCGACCTTCGCGCTTATGGCGATCACCTGCATCGATTCGGACGAATCCTCGCCGCCGCAGGACACCATCGTCGCCGAGGAGCCGGTCGACGACCCGACGGCGAATGAGCCGATCATGATCACCGACCTGCCATCGTCACAGAGGCAGTCGTTACCCACCGCCGTCGAGGACCCGGTAGCAAGGGAAGCACCGGATTTTTTCGCCGATAGGGCCCAGGCACCAGAACCGGAAGAAAGCCGGCTGGTAACACCGCCTCCCGTCGATATCTCAAAAACCGTCGTCCGCCTCCGCAGCGACCAGGGGTCGAGGCGCGGCGACTACGCCCGGACGACTGGTGTAAGGCGCGGCTTCGGGCTCGACATCTCTCAGGGCCGCATCCTCGCGATCGGCGGCGCTGTCGCCATCGTGCTGTTCGTCGGCGCCTTCGCCGTGCCGGACCTTCTGCGGGAGAACCGCCAGGAAAAGATCGCCGGCCTCTTGCAGCAGGCTCAGACCCAGCTCGCCGCCGCCGGGAACGAACAGGACCCGACGCTGAGGCGCGATCTGCTCGACGATGTGAATACCCTCACCGCAGAGATCTTGCGATACGACCGGGAGCAGCCGGACGCGATACAGCTGCGTCAGCAGGCCCAGGGCGCTCTCGGGCAGCTCAACGCCGTCTTCGACCTCGGCCCGATGACCACCGTCACGACGATCAGCCGTCAGGTCACCGGCGAGGTTTCACTCGACTCGATGGTTGTTGCCGGCGGCAACGCCTTCCTGCTCGACAGCAAGGGTGGGCGCATCCTCTCGGTGCCGCTCAACGCGAGCACGCAGCCGGCGACGATCTTCGCCGAGGGCCAGACCTATCGGGGCACGCCGGCGAAGAAGCCGACCTTCTTTACCTGGGAAGGGACCGACCAGGACGGCCGCCTGCTGGTGCTCGACGCCGAGCGCAAGCTATTCGCGATTCGACCCGGCTCGCTGCCGGAGCCGCTGCCGCTGCGCCGCACCAACACCTGGTCATCCGTTGCGGGCATTGCGGCCTACGACAGCAACCTCTACGTCCTCGACCCGACGGGCAACAAGGTGCACCGCTACCTCACCGCCGCCAGTGGATTCGACAGCGAGCCGGAGTCGATCCTCAGCGGCCAGGTGGACCTCAAGGACGCGGTTAGCCTCGAAGTCGACGGCGACATCTACATCCTGAAGCGCACCGGCTCGGTGCTGCGCTTCTCTCAGGGCGTCGCCGCCGACTTCAAGCTTGGCGGCATCGACCGCGGTCTCACCGGCCCGAACGCGATGGAGGTCGTGTCACCCACGTCCGAGGTGTTCATCTCCGACGCCGGCAACAAGCGCGTCGTCGTTGCCGGGAAGGACGGGGTGTTCAAGCGCCAGCTCACCAGCAACGTCTTCACCGACATCCGAGCCCTCAGCATCGATCCCTTCGGCGGCCAGCTCTACGCCGTCGTCGGCGACGCCCTGCTCACGGCGCCGCTCGTGCGATAAGGGCAGCCTGCTGCTCAACACGTATTTGTAGGGACCCGGATGCTGGGTCCCTACAAACCCTACAAGTGTGTACGCCGCGCGAACGTGAGGGCTTACGCGGTCGACTTCGCCGTGTCGGTGTAGACGATCTCGCCGTCGTGCCACTCCGGATCCTTCGCGAAGAACGGCACGAGCTCCTGGTAGCGGGCGTTCTGCTCCGGGCTGTCCGCGTTCTTCACGTAGGACTCCCTGTCCTGAAACGTGACGACCAGCCAGCATTCGTCCGGGTTCGTGTCGGAGTGGTAGACGACGCTGCCGATGTAACCGGGGATTGAAACGTTGTCCTGGGCGGCAGCGACCTTGCCGAACTCTTCCGCCATGCCGGGCTTGAGGCTGAAGCGAGCGATGGTTCCGTACATTGTGATCTCCCTTTCTCTTCGCAGGTGCTACTTCGTGAGGACGTAGTAGACGTTGATGAAGTCGCCGTCGACGTTGTGAATCTCGCAGTGGTTGAAGCCGGCTTCCCTGAAGAGCTCCTGCGCCAGCTCCTGTCCCCACATCGTGCCGAGGCCTTCGCCGTCGAGGGCGAGCGACACCGTCATGCAGTGGAAGACCGAGAAGGTGTACAGCAGCGGCGCCAGCGGGTTGCCGATGTTGTTCTCGACGTGGCTTGAGCCCGCCATGTCGACGCACAGGTAGGTGCCGTCCGCCTTCAGCGCGTCGTAGATGCCCCTGAGCACGCGGCGCGGCTTTGCCTGGTCGTGCACCGCGTCGAAGGTCGTGATGAAGTCAAAGCGTGCCGGGCCGCCCAGCTCGGCGGCGTCCTTTACCTCGAAGCTGACGTTAGTCAGTCCCTTCGAGGCCGCCTCAGCCCGGCCGAGAGCAATGCCCTCTTCCGAGAAGTCGTAGCCCACGAAGCGGCTGTTCGGGAACGCCTCGCCAAGGACGCAGAGCGCGTGACCGGCGCCACAGCCAACGTCGGCAACGTCGATGCCCGCCTCCAGCTTCTCGACCAGCCCGGGCACGAGCTTGATCGTCGAGCTGAGTAGCGTGGCGTCGAAGACGACCTCCGTCTCGGCGCGCTGCATCTCCTGGAAGCGCGGGTAATCGGCGTATGGCACACCGCCACCGTTGCGGAAGCTGTGGATCAGCTTCTCCTCAATCGAACCCATCAGCGGGAAGTACGGCGCGATCCCTGCGAGGTTGTTCGGACCGGCCGCTCGGGTGAGGCCGGCGGCGCGCTCGGGGCGCAGCCAGTAGGTCTTCACTGACGGGTCGTAGTCGATAACGCTCAGCGACACGAGGGCGTTGAGCCACTCACGCACGTAGCGCTCCTGCAGGCCAGCCGCGGCGGCGACCTCACTGCTCGTCGATGGCGGCAGCTCGGCCATGCGGTCGAAGATGCCGGCCTGGTGGCCGATGCTAAACATCATCACCGCGCTCGCCCCCTGGAACATCTCCAGGAGCTTGCCGCCGAACTCCTCTGCGGCGGCCGCGTCGAAGGTTGCTGTTGTCTCGGTCATTACTGTTCTCCTTTGTTCTGGCGCCGGTTGCTACCGGCCTGAGGAGAAGGCTAGGACCGTCGGAGAAGAGCGGGATGCGTGCGTACACGCAATCATCGGAGGCGCACACGTAAAGCGCTCAGGACACTCCACGTAAGCGCCGCCCAAAGACAGGGAAGGTCCGGGCTGTGAGCCTACGCCCGACCCAGGCCGTTGGCGAGAGCATACGCCGTGGCCGCGGAGCGTGAAGTCGGGCCGCTGAGGTTGAGCTTCTCGTAGATGCTGGAGATGTGGCGTTCGACGGTGCGAATGCTCAGGACGAGCTCGTCGGCGATCTCCATGTTGCCGCGCCCGCGCGCGATCAGCGCCAGCACCTCCAGCTCACGCCGGCTGAGACCACCTGCGTTCGTGGCGGTCGTCGCAGCCGAGGCGCCGTCCTCGAGCTTTCGCAGCAGTGCCAGTGTCAGGTCGGCGTCACGACGGGCACCGAGGGCACGAAACGCCTCGAAGGCGCCGCGGGCCTCACGGCGGGCCGTGGTGGTCCGATCGAGCTCCTGAAGCACGCGAGCGAGCTCCCGCCTCGCCGTCGCTGCTTCGAACGGGGCAGTGGCCTGGCTGAACAGGTCCACAGCGTCCTCGAGGCTGCGCCGCGCCATGTCGAAATCGCCCTCAGCTTCACAGATACGCGCTTCAGCGAGCCGAGCGGTCGCTTGGAGGGTCCGAGTGCCGGTCATCACCGCGGACTCCTCGATCAGGGGCAGAATCGCGGCAGCAGCGTCAAGGTCATTGCTCCGCAGGCGCGCGCGGACGAGGAGCTCGTGGGCGAAGGCGCGTTCGGCATGGTCTTCGTCGCCGGTCCGCCGAATGAACCGGTCCACGCCATCCGCCGCCGCGACGGGATCGTTGTCGCGGTCGAGAGCGATGTGTGCCAGCCCGATGATCGCGAGCGGCCGGTGGGGATACTTCGCGTAGACTGCTTCCGCTTCTTCGAGCCGGCCCTGGCGGCGGCGCAGCTCGGCAAGCTTGAGCCAGGCATCCTCCAGCGTGTGAGAGCGCGCGAACTCCGGCCGCTCCACGAGGTCGACAAGCTCTTCTTCCGCCATCGCCCAGTCGCCGCGCTGGAGGAAGGTCGAGGCGTAGTGGACGCGGCAAATCGAGAAGAACGAACGGAGGCCCCAGCGCTTGCAGAACTCCTTCGCCCGCGTGCTCCAGTGGAAGGCGCGCTCGTAGTCGGCGATTGCACCGCAGGAGTACATCAAAGCGCAGCAGGTTGCGCCGGCCACGGTGAGGTCGCTCACCTCCCCCGAAATCGCCGCCGCCGTCGCCTCATCCATGAGCGTCAGGCCCTCGACGATGTTGCCGGCACGCAGCAGGCAGTAGCCCTCACCGGCGGCGGAGAGCATCTCTAGGTCCAGGACTTTCAGGCGACGGCCGATCTCCTTCGCCTCCCGTGCCAGCGCGAGTCCGCCCGCGTAGTCAGCATCGGCCTCGACCCGGAAGAAGGCCTGGTAAATCTTGAGCCAGCCATGGTCCGCGCTGACCTCCAGCGGCTCGAGGAGACTGGCGGCGCGCTGGATCCAGCCCTGGCCGACGGACGGCTCGTTCAGCGCGTCGACGTAGTCGATCGAGAGGGACATCGCGACCCGGGCGGCGCCGTGGTCGTCGCCCGCCTGACGGTAGAGCTGGAAGGCACGCTGGCGGGCAGGGAAGGTCGTGTCGAGATCGTCGAGCCACCAGGTAGCACGACCGAGGCCATCGAGCGCCCTGGCCGTCTCACGCACCGCCAGCGCCCCGGTGAAGGCCTCGCGCGCCGCCTGCCATTCACCGCGACGGAGCGCCTCTTCACCCTTCGCCAGCCAGGGGCTCTCGTCGGTCGCGTCGGTGGTCACCGGTGGCAACCTGCCTAGATGACGGAGCGCGCTCGAGTGACGGAGGCCGGCGCCTCAGGTTCAGCGGGACGGACACGGTAGGTGCAGCAGGGGTCGCCGCGCATGAGGCTGTTCGTCAGCCGCGCGTCGCAGCCGGTCAGCTGCTTCACGAACTCGACCTCCATCGCACAGACGCCACGGTGCTGGCGCGCAACGTTGGGGAACGGGCAGGTGTACTGGTTGATCAGGACATCTCCGCTTTCGCCGAACGTCGCATCGGCCAGGCAGCCGCGCTCGTTGAGGACCGTGACTGCCTCGTCCACACGCGCAGGCAGCGTCTTGCCGTCGAGCCGCGATGCGTACTGGTCGGCGCTGCGATGAGCGAGACGCATCAGGACGCTCTGCAGGCCTTTCGTGCCGGCGAGGGCCCGGATTTCGTCGAGCAGCAGGTTCGACAGGTCGTCGTAGAGGTGGGGGAAGAGGGCGTCGCCCGCAGGCGTCAGCGAGTAGACCAGCGCCGGCCGGCCGATGCGGCCGCGCGTCTCCCGTACCTTCACGAGGCCGTCGCGCTCCAGCACGGCGAGATGCTGCCTGATACCGGTGGTCGTCAGGTGAAGGACGGACGCCAAGCTGCGCACGGTCGCTTCACCGTGGCGCCGGATGTAGTCGAGGATGTCCTGTCGGGTAGCCTGCATGGCGGTGCTCCCGCGGGTGGTTGTAATGCAAGTGTATCACCCGCCGCCAGCGATGCACGCCGAAGACCCCTGATGCGCACTTTCCAGCCGCCGCATCCTCGTGGCACCGCGCTCGGGAAATGTCCGGCGCTTATGCCCCCGGCTGCATCGCCAGTACTTCGGCCGTCGGCGCCGGCTTGCGTGAGAACCAGATGCACACGGCCGACGCGAAGTAGAGCCCGCCGAAGAGCACGAAGGCGATCGTGTACGACGCCCCGGCGAGGTCATAGATAAACGCGGCGATGCTCGGCCCGAGACCCAGAGCTACCTGCTGGAACGGCGTCGAAAAGCCGTTGATCGCACCGAAGGAGTTCCGGCCGAAGTACTGCGCCTGGATCATCACGATGATCGACGTCTCGCCGCGCGCCATCAAGCCGAAGAGCACGGCGAAAGTAAGCGCTTCCCAGGTCGAATCCACGCTGAGGAGGAAGAGGCAGAGGAGTCCTGCCATCGCGACGGTGAAGGCGCCGATCACGCGCTCCGAAATACGCTCGACGAGGAAGCCCCATAGCGCATTCGCAAAGGCACCGGAGAGCGCATAAGCAGAGACCGCTAGCGCCGCTGCTGCCGCCGCGACGCCCTGGTCCTCGAAGTAGGCGGCCTGGTGGAAGCCGACCCCGCCGTTCGCGCACGTACCAGCGGTCACCGCCACGATAAGCATCCAGAACGCCGGTGTGCCCATTGCCTGCTTCAGCGTCCACTCTGTCTCACCGCCGAAGGCGCGACGCTTCGTGCTGCTGACGGCGCCGCTTGCCTCATCTGCCGTCTCGCCGTCCGGGAACAGACCCATGTCCTCCGGGCGCCGGCGCAGGAAGGTCAGCGCGAGCGGCGTCAGCACGATCAGCATGAAGGTGCCGAAGCCGTAGTAGACGTACTCCCAGCCCCAGCGGTCGCTGACGAGGCGCGCGACCGGCACGAGGGCGGCGCCGCCGAGCGGGATCGCCATGCTGACAAAGCCGAGCGCGCGGCCCCGCATGCGTTTGAACCAGTTCACCGCCGTCGTTCGAGGCACGACGCCCGACAGCGCGTTCTGACCGATGCCGCGGCCCCCGATGTAGGCGATGTAGAAAAAGGCGATGCCGAGGACGCCGCTGCCCGCAACGAGGTACATCGACAGCACGACGCCGACGATGCCGAGCGAGGTGATGATGCGCGGCCCGTAAGTATCTGCCCAGCGTCCAAAAATCGGCGAGACGAATCCCGCGGTCATGCTGCCGCAGGTCACTGCCAGCGTAATCGAGCTGCGGCTCCAGCCGGTGTCTTCTTCGATCGAAGGCAGCATCGCGCCGGTGAAGAGCTGAGAGGTGGTCGCGGCGAGGAAGGTGATGAACACCGTCACGCCGAGGACGATCCAGCCGTAGAAAAGCCCGGACTTCGTCGGTGGTTCGGTGGCGGAAGCTTGAGCCGGGCTGTGTTGCGCCATGCTGGACGGCAGCATAGTCCAGCCACCGCTTGGATAACAGGCGTTTCCGTTCAGTATTCAACGGTTCATTGACTCGACGTTGCCGCATCTATGGCCGAGTCGCTGCCTTCCGCTACACTGCCGCGAAGATGGCATTCGCAGAAGTCAACGGCGTCCGCCTCTGGTACGAGGACAGCGGCCTCGACGGCCCTGCGGTGCTGCTCGTCCACGGCGCCGCGGGTAGCAGCGAGAACTGGTACCAGCAGCTTCCTGCCCTCGAGGCGGCGGGCTACCGCTGGATCCGCTACGACCTTCGCGGCGCCGGCAACTCCGAGGCTCCAGATGGCAGCGAAGGCGACGGCTCCGTCGTCGGCGACCTCGAGGGCCTCGTCGAGCATCTGGGCCTCGAGCGCTTCGCCCTCGTCGCACAGGCCGCCGGAGGCTTCGGCGCTTTCGAGTACGCGCTGAGCAACCCGTCGAAGCTGACAGCCCTGGTGATCGCAAACAGCATCGGCGGCATCACCGACCGTGATTACGTCGAGTACCGCCGGCTCCTGATGGGCCCAGACGCGGACAGCTGGCCCCGCGAAGAACGCGAGCTCGGCCGCTCCTACCGGGCGACCAACCCGGAAGGCGTCGCCCGGTTCCTGGAGATGGAGCACCGGGGCCGCTCCGACTTCTCCCGGCGCCAGAAGCCGCGCACGCCGCTCACGCTCGCGAAGCTCGAAGGCCTTGCGATGCCGGTCCTGCTGATCGCCAGCGACGAGGACGTCCTCTCACCGCCGCCGCTGATGCAGCTGATGGCGGAGCGTATCCCTGACTGCAGCTTCGTCGAGATCGCCGGCGCCGGGCACTGCAGCTACTACGAGAAGCCGGAGGAATGGAACCGGCTCGTCCTCGACTTCCTCGACAGCCACCAGTGACGGGCGACTCCCGGCGTACTACGATCCTCGATATCACGACGATCCTCTGGGACCTCGGCGGTGTTCTACTGCACTTCGAGCCCGAGAAAAGGCTGGCGCTTCTTTCGGCCGACTGCGGCCTGCCAACGGCGGAGGTACTCGGCCGCGTCTGGGGCGCCGGGATGGCAGACGCCTGGGACCGCGGTGACTACGAGAACGAAGCCCTCTACGACCTCGTGAAGCAGACGCTCGGCCTGAAGATGGGCTACGAGCGCTTCCTCGAGACGATGCTGACCCCGTTCCGCAGCAACCCGGAGCTGCTCGAGGTCGTCGACGCCGTATTGCTGGAGATTCGTCAGAGCGTCTTCACGAACAACTCGCGCCACTTCGCCGACCGCATGCCCGCATTGTTCCCCGACCTCGTCTCGCGGTTCGACCCGATGATCTTCAGTTGCGACCTCCACCTCATCAAGCCGAACCCTGCAGCCTTCGAAGCTGCGCTTCAGGTGCTGGAAGCGAAGCCCGGTGACGTCGTCTTCATCGACGACAGCCCGGCGAACATCGCCTCGGCCGCGGCGATAGGCATGACGGCGATTCGCTACGAGTCGCCGCCGCAGACCGAGGCCGCGCTGCGGGAGCTAGGCCTCATCGTCTGAGCAACGATGTCCTGACACGCTCCGTCAAAGGACGGAACAGGCAACCCGCCTGTCGTTCGAAGCATTGGCGGTTCGACGGGGTGATACTGCGCCTCAAATTCACCCAGGGAGCAAACGATGAAGCTTCAGACACGTCTCCACGTACAGACGCTCACGCCCGCGGATGAGGCCACTGCAATCGGCGTGATCACGGACGCCTTCTTTCATGACCCGGTCGTGCGCTGGGCCTACCCCGACGACGATAAGTACCGCACGCTCTTTCCGGCCTTCGCTAAGGCCTTTGGCGGCGGAGCCTTCGCTGCCGGCAGCGCGTTCGCGACAAACGACGCGGCGGGCGCCGCCCTCTGGCTGCCGCCGGGCGTTCACCCCGATGAAGAAGCGATGGGCGAACTGCTTCAGGCCCTTACCGGCGACCATATCGGCGACCTCATGGGCTTCATCGAGGTGCAGGCGAACCTCCACCCGACGGAAACTCACTGGTATCTGCCGCTCATGGGAGTCCACCCCTCAAAGCAGGGCACCGGTGTCGGCTCGGCGCTCCTTTCCCACGCCCTCAGCGGCTGTGACGAGCAGCATCTTCCCGCCTACCTCGAAGCGACCACGCCCGAAAGCCGCCGTCTGTACGAGCGCCACGGCTTCGAGGTGACAGGCGTCATCCAGTTCGGCAGCTCGCCCGAGATGTGGCCAATGTGGCGGGCGGCTCGCTAACGCGCGAGTTACGCGTATGCTGGCCGCATGCAGCAAAAGCTGAGCACTGCCCGCGAGCGTTTCCCGTCCGTGGTGGACAGCTGGGTGCTCATCGTCCTCGCCATCGTCCCGCTCATCAGTGTGGGTGTGCTGGTCGCGGCGATCGCCAGCGGTGAGGGCGTTCTGGCCGCGCTGATCGGTCCGCTGATCGTGGCGGGCATCTACGGCGGCCTGCTCTACCCCGTGTACTACGAGCTCGAGCCGGACCACCTGCTGATCCGCTTCGGGGTGGTCCACCGGCGGGTCGCCTACACGACGATCCGGTCGGTGCGGCCGACGCATAACCCACTCAGCTCGCCGGCGCTGTCCCTGCGGCGCCTGCGCATCGACTACGGCAAGGGCGCCCTCTCGTTCGTTCTGATCTCGCCCCAGCGACGCGATGAGTTCCTCGACGCACTCGCCGCGCGAACGGGGCTGAATCGCGAAGGCGACGCCCTGGTCTGAGCACACGCTGCACCTTGCCGAGGGTCGTACAATGCTGGATAACAACGTTAGCTAAACGCACCCTGGGGAGGACGCTCATGGCTATGGACCTGCAGACCGCCCGCGAGGCATCGCGACTGGTCGACGTGGCAAACGCCACCGTGGATCGCCGTCTGTTCTACGACCCGGAGATCTACCAGCTCGAGATGGAGCAGATCTTCGCCCGCGCCTGGCTCTTCATGTGCCACGAGTCGCAGATCCCGAACCCCGGCGACTTCTTCCTCAACTTCATGGGCGAAGACCGCGTCATCGTCGTGCGGACGAATGAGGGCGACATCAGCGTCCTCGTGAACAGCTGCCGGCACCGCGGCAACGCGGTCTGCCGCGCGGACGAGGGCCACGCGACGTCGTTCATGTGCACCTACCACGGCTGGACCTACGACCTGCATGGCAGCCTCGTCGGCGTGCCGGGCTTCAAAGAGGTCTACCACGAGGAGCTCGACCGCGAGAACTGGGGCCTGATCAAGGCGCCGATGGTCGAGTCATACCGCGGCCTCGTCTTCGCCTCGATGGACGCCGGTGCGCCGCCGCTGGTCGAGTACCTCGGCTCCGCTGCCGTGGGTCTCGACCTCCTCGTCGACCGCCACCTCGATATGAAGGCGGTGGGCGTCGAGAAGTACACGATCAAGTGCAACTGGAAGTTCCCCAGCGACAACACGCCCGACTGGTACCACGCGGCAATCAGTCACGCCTCGGCGAGCATGGCCGGCCCATGGCGCGGCCTCGTCGAGAAGCGTGAGGAACAGAAGGCGGCGATGAACCTGCGCCCGCGCGGCGGCTTCCGCGAAGGCTTCACCGTCCTCTCCGAGTACGGCCACGGTTTCAACGGCCCCTACCGCCCGGCGCCTTCGCCCGACGCAGCTCCCGCGGCCGGCTCCGGCTCCCAGATGGGCTCGGCGAACATCCTCGAAGAGTGGCGCCAGCGCCCCGAGTTGAAGCAGCGTCTCGGCGCCTGGGGCCAGCGCGTCGGCGGCTACGCCCAGAACGTCTTCCCCAACCTCTTCCTCTCCCCCTTCACCGAGCAGGTCGCCATCCGCATGCCCAAGGGCCCGATGACCACCGAGCTGTGGTACTTCAGCTTCGTCGACGCGCAGGCGCCGAAAGAGGAGCAGCGCGCCCACAAGCTCAACGGCGCCCGCACCTTCGGCGCCAGCGGCATGCTCGAGCAGGAGGACGGCGAGAACTGGGACCAGAGCACCCGTGGTGCCATGGGCGTAGTCAGTACCCGCTACCCGCTGCACTACGCGATGGGCAAAGGCCACGGCGAGCTCGTTTCCCCCGAAGAGGGCCCGCAGCGCATCGAGACGCTGATCAACGAGCACGCTCAGCTCTGGACCTACCAGGCCTGGTCCGACTTCATGGCGGCGAAAGACTGGGAAGACCTCAAGGCGAACCGCACCCGCCTCGAAGGCCCGCGCTAACCCGAAGCACGAGAGCGCAGCTCGAGCAGGCCTTCCTCGCCC
>JBFWZE010000070.1:11708-16725 GCA_050185685.1 Dehalococcoidia bacterium | reverse complement strand
ATGCCGGCGCGACGAGACTGCACGTCATCGGCAACCTCGAGGCCGAGGGCTTTTATCGCCGCTGCGGCTTCGAGAGCATCGGTCCGTTCGAGACGCGCTTCGGCCCCGCGCTGGAGATGACGCTGCGTTTGTAGGTCAGCGCAGACCGCCGTCGCCGGTATCGGGCGGTGTTACGCGGGTTGAGACATTCGCAAGCTGAGAGCGCGGGGGCACAAGGCGCGCTGAAGCCGGGCATTTCGCCATGTCGCATGCCGTTGCTGCTTCAGTACGCTCGCCGCATGACTTCTGCAGACTCGGAGATGGTGGTGTCGGCCGCCGCGAGCAATACGGCGCGTGGCGGCGGGGCAGAGAAGGCCCACTCTCACATCGATACGCTGGTCGCGCTGGTGCTTTCGATCGCCGCCGTCGCGACGGCCTGGAGCGCCTATCAGTCGACGCGATGGAGCGGCATCATGGCGGGCGACTACAATCGCGCGGCGGCCTTGCGGACTCAGGCAGTGCAGGAGAACACCGCGGCCGGTCAGACGATGATCATCGACGTGACACTGGCCTCCGATTGGGCAACGGCACAGCTGAGCGGCAATCAGCCTCTTGCCGACGCCTTGCGCGGGCGGATGCCGGGCCAGCTCGCGAGCGCAATGGATGCATGGCTTTCGGGATGGCAATCAGGACAGCCGTTACCGCCGGGCAGTCCATTCACCGATCAACGCTACGTCGCGCCCGGCCGGGACCAGGCTGCGGAGCTCGACGACCAGGCGTCCCGGACCTTCGCACACGGCGCGCTTGCGAACCAGCGGTCAGACAACTACGTGCTGACCGGCGTGCTGTTCGCGCTCGCCCTGTTCTTCGCCGGCATCTCGTCTCAGATCGAGAGTGAGCGGCACACGAGGCGCATCGTCTATGCGTCTGCCGTGCTGATGGTCGCCGGCATCATCCTTCTGGTGCTGCAGCCGAAGAGCTTCTCCATCTGAGAACGGCGAGCCGACAAACAACGAGGCCGCCCTGTCGAAGGACGGCCTCGTTGTTTGTCGGCTCGCAGGAGCGAAGCTAGGCGGTCGCCATCTCCTTCTCCATGGACGGATCGTACTTGCCCTGGCGGGCGGCAGAGCTGAGCTTCGCGCGGTGGTAGAACGCCTTCTTCGCCGCTTCGACGTTCTCCGCCTTGCCGGACCATGCCTTCTGGGGTGCAGCCTGGAGGCCGCGGCCGAAGGAGTAGGTCAGGGCCCACGGTGCGCCGACCTGCTGGGCGTAGCGGTTGATCGCGTCGAGGTTTACGGTCGCCGCGTCGTCGGACTGGCCGCCGGAGAGGAAGGCGATGCCGCCTACCGCTGCGGGGACGGTCTCCATGAAGCAGTCGACCGTCGCCTTCGCGACCTCTTCGGCGGAGGCGCGGTTGCTGGCCTTGTTGCCGGAGAGGACCATGTTCGGCTTGAGGACCATGCCGCTGAGCTGGATGCCCTGGGCGTGGAGCTCGTTGAACACGGCGATCAGGGTCGCCTTCGTCACTTCGAGGCAGCGCTCGATCGAGTGGTCGCCGTCCATGAGGACTTCAGGCTCGACGATCGGCACAATGCCGGCTTCCTGGCTGAGGGCGGCGTAGCGGGCGAGGGCATGGGCGTTGACGCTGATGCAGTACGCCGACGGGATGTTCTCGCCGATCGTGATCACGGCGCGCCATTTGCTGAAGCGGGCTCCGAGCTCGTAGTACTCCTTGAAGCGGGCGCGGAGACCGTCGAGGCCCTCCGTCACGAGTTCGCCCTCTGCGCCGGCAAGCGGCATCGCACCGGCGTCGACCTTGATGCCGGGGATGATGCCCTGGTCCTGCAGCACCTTCACCAGGGGCGTGCCGTCGGCGGCCTTCTGGCGGATCGTCTCGTCGTAGAGGATGACGCCGCTGATGAACTCGCTCGCGCCGGGGGTGCGGAAGAGCAGCTCACGGTAGTCGCGGCGGTTATCTTCGGTGCTCTCGACGCCAATCGCGTCGAAGCGGCGCTTGATCGTGCCGGAACTCTCGTCCGCGGCGAGGATACCCTTCCCAGGCGCAACCATCGCGCGGGCGGTCTGGGCCAAGTCTGACGAGTACGCCATTTCTTTCTCCTCCTGATACTTCAACCGAACCAAGAATACCCGAGTCGATGCCTAGATCCGAGTAGATTTTGCGGATTATCACGATGTCTTAATGCCGGTTCTCGACGCGGTTCGGTGTCTATACACTGAGAGAAGGATCGGCAGAGGCAGGGGCTGTCAGAAGCGTCTGTCCGCGATTCGCGAAGATGAGGCAGGGCATCGTGCCCTGGGTGAGGTGGAGGAACCAATGAACTGCCCGCGCGACAACAGCGTGCTGACGATCGAGCACCACGACGGCATCGAAGTCGACCACTGCGGAACCTGCAACGGCCGCTGGCTCGACCCGCACGAGCTCGACCTGCTCGAGGCAACGGTCCCGTCGACGGAAGCCGAGCGCCGGGCGACGATCCAGTACGCGAAGCGCAGCAGTGAGCTGAAGTGTCCGGTCTGCACGAAAGAGATGATCGCCTTCAACTACCGCGCCTACGACCTCGAGATCGACACCTGCAAAGACGAGCACGGCTTCTGGCTCGACGCCGGCGAGAACGGCCGCGTGAAGGACATCATCGAGGACCGCATTCGAGGACTTGAGCGTGCGGCGTCGGCCGAAGCATCGTGGCACGGCTTTCTCAAGGGCCTGCGCAATATGAGGGGCCGCGGCGGCCGGCCGACGTAATACGCCATCGAGAAACGTAGAGGCGGCCTTCAGGCCGCCAATCTGCGCAACTTGCCGGCGTTGACGCCTCGAAATCCAAATTCGAGTCGTAGTCAGACTCGACGAGCTACATCCAGCGAGCTGGAGGGCGCCGCTACATCTGCGTGGGCGCTACTTTGCGACTTCGGTGAAGTTGCGGCTGACCTGGGCGTAGGACTCGAAGAGGCCGGTCTCGACGTAGCTGATACCGCGCTCGTCGCAGTACGGCTTCACGAGCTGCCGTGCCTGGGGCAGGAGGTTGCGGGGCAGGTTCGTGAAGAGGTGGTGCTCGATCTGGAAGTGCAGCCCGCCGATCAGCCAGGTCGCTGTGAAGAAGTGGCGGACGTTGCGCGTCGTTACGACCTGCTGCGTGAGGAAGCCATCTCCGGCGACCTGGTCGAACAGCGGCATGCCTTTGTGGTTCGGCGCGAAGACGAGGCCGATGTACATCCCGTTGAGCGCGTGCTGGACGGCGACGAAGAGCAGGGCCTGGCCCAGCGTCATCGTTGTGGCCACAAGGAGGCCAAAGAGCACGATGTGGCCGGCCATCAGCGCGAGCTCGACGTTGCGGTAGGAGGCTGAGGGCGTCCGCAGCAGGTAGCGCGCGCTGTGGATCTTCATCGCGAGGCCTTCGAGCAGGACGAAGGCCCAGAAGTAGATTCCCTGAAAGCGCATCAGCGCACGCGTGAAGCCGCTGTAGCTGCTTGCCTGCTCCGGCGAGAAGGCGAGGAACGGCACGCGCAGATTCGGGTCGCGCTCGGCGTCGTTCGGGTAGTCGTGGTGCTGGTTGTGGGTGTCGATCCACCAGCCGCGGCTCGCACCGATGAAGAGGCTGAGCAGCAGCAGGGCGCGGTCGTTGTTGCGCACCGATTTGAACACCTGGCGGTGGCCGAGGTCATGGCTCAGAAACGACGCCTGCAAGATCGACATCGTCAGGGGAACGACGCAGGCGAGCTTGAGAAGGAAGGGCTGCAGGAGCACGATGCCGGCCACGCTCGCGCCGAGCAGCGCGAAGAACAGGCCGAACTGCAGTGCGTAGTAGCCGTACTGGCGCTCGAAGAGGCCGCGCTGCATGACTTCACGCTTCAGCACGGCGTAGTCATCGAGGTTCGGCGAAGGGTTTCTCAGGTGCTCCGGGATCAGAGCCGTGGCGGAGGAAGGGGTGCGGTCGAAGTCGGCCGTTCTCTGCAGGGCGGGTTCCTACCTTTGCGAGCGCTTCAACGTGCTCGTGTAACAAAACGCGGCGGCGGGACAGAGGTTAACAAGAAGTTCAGTTCATGCTGCGCAATTCTTCGACGCGGCGGCCGACGGCGCGGGCGATCGCCTGCATATGGGCGAAGTCTTTCACCGTCTGCGCCGTCTTCAGCGCCTCGTCCTTCGAGGCTGGGACCTCAGCGGGCGGGATCGCGGCCGGGTTCGGCGGCTCACGATTGCTGAACTTGCGGGCCGCGGCGGCTGCCTTCGGCTGGATCTGGCGCAGGACGGTGCGCAGCAGGTCGGCGTCGGTGCAGCCCTCGAAGTAGGCGATTGCGCGGGCGACGTGATCGCGGGGCGAAGGGTTCGTCATCGGCGTTCGCCCTTGTGGAAGAGCTCGAGGTGCTGGCGCAGCAGGTCCTTGCCGTAGTCGTTCCCGTTCGGCGTGCGCACGATCGTGTGGATGTGGAACGGCACCGGCTCATCGACATCGAGGAAGACGCCGCGGTGGTGGTCGAACTCAATCAGGACGACGGGGCTGTGAACCTTGTAGTAAAAGACGGCGCCCTCGCTGAAGCCGCCCATCCAGGCGAAGTACGTGTCGCCGAGGTGCTGCTCGATCTCCTGCATCCGGACCCTGTCGTGGCCGGGGCGCATACGTCCGATATACACCTCTGCGAGGTCGAGGAGCTTCTGCTGCTGGTCAGCCGTCATCTCGTCGCCGCGCAGGCCTTCGTAGGGCAGGATGAGGTTGTCCTTGAAGGCGCCGCCGCGGTGCCGTCCGTCGCCACGGTCGTAGCGCTCCGGCGGCAGGTCGGTCGAAAGGATTGAACGGAAGAGCACCGCTTTGTCCTGCTGCTGCGGCGTCAGGGAGCGGATCAGCTCGAGGCCGGCCTGCGTCTCCTCGTCGAAGCTGCGCATGCCCTTCAGCGGGCCGCGGTCGGCGATCGTCGGCTCGGCGCCCATGAACACCGGCGACATCACAACCTGGTCGCCGAGGACGAAGCAGTTGACGATCAGGTGGTGGCCGTCGATTTGCCAGCCCCAGGGCTCCGTCGTCGA
>JBFWZE010000070.1:0-11608 GCA_050185685.1 Dehalococcoidia bacterium | reverse complement strand
CGCGGTCGGCGATCGTCGGCTCGGCGCCCATGAACACCGGCGACATCACAACCTGGTCGCCGAGGACGAAGCAGTTGACGATCAGGTGGTGGCCGTCGATTTGCCAGCCCCAGGGCTCCGTCGTCGATGGGGTGCCGAAGACCTTGAAGAAGTACAGCCACTTGTCGAGGTCTTCGTGGTTGTTGCTGAGGTCGCCCATGAAGCCGTTGAGCTGCATGATCTTGCGCGAGAGCTCGAAGCCCCGGTCGCTAAGCGTGGAGCGCATCAGGTTGAAGGCCGCTTCGCGCTGGCTGTCGTCCATCGCGTCCATGCCCGGCAGGCCGTTGCGCAGGATGTAGTGTTCTGCGTTGACCCAGGTGCGCCATTCGTCCGAATCGAGCGGGAACTGGCCCCGGGCGCGCATCTCCGGCGGCAGAGCGGCGAGGAACGCGTTTGCGGCGTCGACGATCGGCTGCGTGGAGACGCCGGTCTCGCGGATCGGAAAGAGCCCGGCCTGAAGCGTCCCATCGGCGGTGACGCCCTTGAAGGGCTGCGCCAGCGCGTCGTCGCGGCGGCCGAGCATACGGGTGAAGCCTTCAGGGAAGGGGTCCGGGATGCGCCGCGCCGAGCCCGGCGGTCGAACGCGCATCGTGTAGCCCATGAAGGTAGATTCTTGCCCAGTAGTTGTCATAAGTGCTAAGCTGTGTCTTTCTACGGTTTCAGGCTCTTGTTCACGAATAGATGAAGGAACCGGGTCTTGAACTCCTTCTTCCTAGCCCCTTCTGCTTCGGAGTTCAATTTGTAGCACACCCGAGGCGAACCTGCGTGAGCGTCCCATCCAAGGGGCCATCGTTCAAATACCTTCTGTTCGCAACTCGGACAGAGGACGCGCTGCTCCGCAGCCTGTGTCTCCACAAGCTCGTTAGCGTTAATGATTACGCCGAGTCCGTTCAGTCGAGGCTCAGCCACGCTGGTCCGTCTGTTCGCACCACTTTGCGATGAGGTGGTGGGCAATTGCCACCGGCCCCGGGATGCCGAAGTCGGTTGGCTCGCCTGCCATTGCGGCACGAAGCTCGTCGCGGGAGAACCAGCGCGCCTCGGCGATTTCTTCCTCGTCGACGTGCGCCTCAGTGTCGTCGGTGTGGGCGAAGCAGCCAATCATCAGTGACGACGGGAACGGCCACGGCTGCGAGGAGATGTAGGTTACGTCGTCGACCGTGACGCCGATCTCCTCCATGACCTCGCGTCGAACGGCGTCTTCGATCGTCTCGCCCTGCTCGATGAAGCCGGCGACGGTCGAGAAGATGCCCGCTCGCCCGGCGCGGCGCCCCAGCAGGGCGCGGTCGCCGTTGTAGACGAGCATGATCGCCACCGGGTCGGTGCGCGGGAAGTGCTGGGCGCTGCACTCGTCGCAGCGGCGCATCGAGCCGCCCTTGCCGGGGACGGTCCTGGCGCCGCACGCCGGGCAGAAGCCATGACGGGCGTGCCAGTCGAGCAGTGAGCGCGCCTGGGCGAGAATGCCGGCCTCAGGTACGGGCAACTCCGTGGCGATTGCACGCGCCTCCCCCCAGCGCACGCCCTCGAGCTCGAGCTCGTGGAAGGGGTCGTCCATCGCGGAGACGTCGACGGCGTAATGGGCGATGCCGTCTTGAACGCCGAGCAGCACGGGCTGGGGCATCCAGGTTGCTGGTACGCGCGAGCCGTCGAGCCACGCCAGGCGCGTCTCATCGGGTGTCAGCAGTACGTTCAGCTTCCAGAGCAGCAGGTAGCGGCTGTTCGGCGACATGCGCTGCTCCTGCAGCCACGCGTCGTCGCCGCGCTGGTTCGAAGCACGGTCGAGGGGGTTTGCCGAAAAGGGCATGGGGCGCGTCGAGTGCATTGCGTCTGTCATCGCGTCAGGCGGGGGCAGAGCCGGCGGCGGCGAGGCGCGTCTTCGCTTCTGCCATCACGTCGTCCGGCAGCGGGCCTTTGAGGGTGGCGTCGATGTTGTCCTGGAGGTGCTCGACGCTCTTCGTGCCGACGATCGTGGTGTCGAGGTCGGGGTTGCTGAGCGTGAAGCGCAGGGTGAACTCCATGCGCGACTGGCCCGGCTCAAGGAGCTCGTCCAGCTTTGCCTCTTCCCAGCGCCGTTTGATGTCCTCCGGCGAGATCATGTAGTAGGTGCGGCCCTGCCAGTTCGTCGGAGCACCGCGGGCGACGCCGCCGCGGATGATGATGCCATGATTGGTTTCGGCCGCCTTTGCGATCGCCGCCTCGTGCTCACGCTGGAGGGCGGAGTAGGGGATCTGGAAGGCATCCCAGATGCCCATGTCGATCTGCTCGTAGAGGTTCGGCAAGGTGCCGGACACGCCGATGAAGCGCACCTTGCCCTCGTCGCGCAGCTTGAGGACCTCGTTGAGGCCGTCTTCGTTGGCGAACTCGTCCTTGCTGAGGCTGCGATGGAACTGCACGAGGTCCAGGTAATCCGTCTTCATCAGCCGCAGGCTGTTCTCGACGCCGGTGCGGATGTTCTCAGCGGTGTGGACGTGGTCGGAGCCGCCAGGAGCGCCGACGACGCAGCCGCATTTCGACGCGAGGTAGTACTCGCCGCGGCGGCTGCTGATGAACTTGCCGATGAGCTCCTCGCTGCGGCCATAGTCGATCGAGGTGTCGATGAAGTTGATGCCGCTGTCGAGAACAGCGTTGAGGATGCGTTCGGCCTCCGCGTCGCTGATTTCGGGGCCGCGCGGCGCGCCGCGAAGCTCCATAGCGCCATAGCCGAGGGTGGTTACTTCGAGTCCGGTCTTGCCGAGTGTCCGGCGTGGCAACTGGGGCATGCTGCGAGTCTCCTTCTGAATCCGCGAACCATGATACTCGCGTACAACGCTTGTCGTTGCACAACTTCCTTGACCTGAGTGGCTAGGAATTGCACAATCTCTTTAGAAAGCATGAACAAGATTCGCACAGGAGAGACGGCATGAGAGTCCTCGTCACCGGCGCTACCGGCTTCATCGGGTCACGCCTCGCGGAGGTGCTCAGCGAGAAGGGGCACATCGTCCTCGGCCTCAGCCGCAACCCGGAGGCAGCGATGCGGAGCACCACCGCGGTTCGCCGCTTTTTTGCCTGGGATGGGAAGTCGGCGCCCCCAGCCGAAGCGCTCTCGCAGGCCGACGCGGTCGTGAACCTGGCAGGCGAGACGGTGAACGGCCGTTGGAACGCCTCGAAGAAGCAGCGCATCCTCGACAGCCGGATCGACGGCACCCGTGCGATCGTGAAGGCGATGGCGGCGGCCGAAGCTCCGAAGGTGCTGATCAACGGCGGTGCGGTTGGCTTCTACGGCGACCGGGGCGATGAGGTTCTGACCGAGGACTCGCAGCGCGGCGGCGGCTTCCTCGCCGACGTCGTCGAGGCCTGGGAGCGCGAGGCGTTCGCGGCGAAGTCGAGCGGCGTGCGCGTCGCGTCGCTGCGCACCGGCATCGTCCTCGGGCCCAACGGCGGTGCGCTGAAGCCGCTCAAGCTGCTCGCGAACCTCGGCGCGAACGGGCCGGTCGGCTCCGGAAAGCAGTGGTGGCCCTGGATCCACCGGGACGACGTTTGCCTCGCGATCGAGTACCTGCTCAGCAATCCGGCCGAAGGCGTCTTCAACCTCACGGCGCCGAACCCCGCGCGCCAGAAGGACTTCGCGAAGGCGCTCGGCAAGGTGATGTCGCGGCCCTCGTTCATGCCGGCGCCGGCATTTGCGGTGCGGCTGGTCCAGGGCGGTTTCGCGGACGAGGTGCTGTTCAGCAAGCGCGTGCTGCCGAAGCGCCTCACCGATGCGGGCTTCTCCTTCACGTACCCGGAGCTGGAGCCGGCGCTGCGCCAGGTGCTCGGCGAGTAGCTGCATGCGGACCCATCGCGTCGCCTATGAGCAGCTGCTGCCTCTTGATCTCGAGACGACGTTCGCGTTCTTCGCCGACGCAGGGAACCTCGAGCGCCTGACGCCTCCCTGGCTCAAGTTCCGAATCCTGTCACAGCTGCCTATCGTGATGCGGCGGGGCGCGCAAATCGACTACCGACTGAAGCTGCGCGGCATCCCGATCGACTGGCAGTCGGAGATTACCGCCTGGGAGCCGCCATTTCGCTTCGTCGATGAGCAGCGCCGCGGTCCTTACCGGCTCTGGCACCACACCCATACCTTCGAGGCTGTCGGCGAAAACGCCACGCTGGTCCGTGACGAGATTGTCTATGCCGTGCCGGGCGGCGCCGTCGTCGACCTTGTTGCCGTACGTCCCGACATCGAGCGAATCTTTCGGTTTCGGCGGGAAGAGCTGCAGCGCTGGGCAGTCGAATTGCTTCGACATAGGGCCATCCATTGACGCCTCTAATGTGCTCATTACCTGTCTAGATTAATGGTTGCAATTGGTGAAACTTCTGACGCCGGTTAACAGCAGGTAAAAATCTCGATATCCGACTAAAGTATGAGCCTTCTACTGCCATCGATGGGTTGGCAGACATTTAAGTCATCTTCATACTTGTTCTATCAAGTCTCGCATCTTCGCGAGCGCCCTTTCTGACAACGGGTGACGCCACCGCCGTTGAAGACGCTGCTCTTCGACTCTGGTTTGCTGTTTTCGCATCGTGCCCGCTGCCCAGTCGCCTGGAGGCTCTTATGCGATCACGAATAGCGAGAGTCGAATACAAATGGCTGGTTGCCACCGCCTTTGTATTCGGCATCTTCATGGACCTGCTCGACATCACAATCGTGAACGTCGCGCTGCCGACGCTCGGTAAGGAGTTCAACGCAAGCAGCAACGGTCTCGAGTGGATCGTTACCGGCTACCTGCTGAGCCTGGCAATCTGGATCCCGGCGTCCGGCTGGCTCGGCGACCGCATCGGCACGAAGAAGGTGTTCATGTTCGCGCTGGCGACGTTCGTCGTCGGCTCGGCACTCTGTGCACTGTCCTGGAACCTCGAGTCGATGGTCGCCTTCCGCATCCTGCAGGGCGTTGGCGGCGGCATGCTGACTCCGGTTGGCAACACAATGCTCTTCCGAGCCTTTCCGCCGGCAGAGCGCGCCCAGGCCTCTATCGTGCTCACCGTGCCGACCGTCATCGCGCCGGCACTCGGTCCAGTGCTCGGTGGCTTTTTCGTCGACTACGTAAGCTGGCACTGGATCTTCCTCGTCAATCTGCCGATCGGCATCGCGGGCTTCTTCTTCACCTGGGCCTTTGTCCACGAGGAGAAGGGTGAGGAGACGGTCCCGTTCGACGTTCCCGGCTTCGTACTCGCGGGCGGCGGTCTCGCGCTGATCCTCTTCGCGCTCTCCCGGGGCCCGGTCGAAGGCTGGAGCTCGGCAATCGTGCTTGCGACCGGCGGCGTCGGCGTGGTGATGGCGCTCGCGCTCGTCATCGTGGAGCTGAAGTCGCGACACCCGATGCTCGACCTGCGCCTGCTCGGCGACCGCATGTTCCGCAATGCCAACATCGTCTTCTTCACGATGATCGGCGGCCTGATGGGCGTCGTCTTCCTGCTGCCGCTGCTGCTGCAGAACCTGCGCGGCCTATCGGCGATGGACACCGGTCTGCTGCTCATGCCCCAGGCGGTTGCGGTCATGGTCTTTGCGCCGCTCTCCGGCAAGCTCTACCCGAAGGTCGGGCCGAAGCGGATGCTCGCATTCTCGCTCGTCGTTTTCGCGATCAGTTCATTCATGTTCGTGGCCGTCGACCTGGAGACGAACCTGCTGTGGCTGCTGCCGATCATGGTCCTGCGCGGCCTGGCGATGGCCTTCACCTTCATCCCGCTGCAGGCCGCCGCCTTCGCGACAATCAAGCCGCAGGACACCGGCATGGCGTCGTCGATCTTCAACACGAACCGGCAGGTGGCGTCTTCGATCGGCATCGCTATCCTCGCGACCGTGCTGACCGAGCGCACGGCGCACCACATCTCCGGCGCTGCCACCGAGGCGGCGGCGCAGCAGGGCGCGTTGCTCGGCTTCCACGACGCGTTCATCGCCTCCGGCATCCTCGCGATCATCGGCATCTTCTTCGCGCTGATCATTCATGACGAGGACGCCGCCGCTTCGATGCAGGGCTTCGCCGTCGAGGGCGAGGCAGAGCCGGCGATGATCCACTAGGACCTCGCAGCCACCGACCTCGATCGCGGGGTAGAATCGCAGCGCCGGACGGTACAAACGTCCGGCGCTGTTCGATACACACCCCAGCGCTGGGAACGCGGTCCTTCAGAGGATTTCGAGTTCTCCCGGCTTTTGATGTGGAGGCTTCGAATGAAGGTTGGTCTGTTCTACGAGTGGCCGAACCCGGAGCTGCGTGACTGGAAGCGCGTCTTCGACGAGAGCATCGAGGAGATTCAGCTCGCCGAGTCGCTGGGTTTCGACTTCATCCTCGTCGCCGAGCACCACTTCTCGAACTACGGTATGTCGCCGTCGCCGCTGCTCCAGGCGCTGGCGATCGCGGAGCGGACGAAGACGATCAAGATCGGCACCGGCGTACTCGTCCTGCCGGTCTGGCAGCCGCTGCGTCTCGCCGAAGAAGTGGCGGTGCTCGACAACCTGACGGGAGGACGCTTCATCTGCGGCATCGGACGTGGCTACCAGTCGCACGAGTTCGGCCGTTTTGGCGTCACCGGCGACGACTCTCGCGCGCGCTTCAATGAGTGCCTCGATATCATGCTCGAGGCCTGGACGAACGAGGGCTCCTTCACCTACGAGGGCCAGTACAACCAGGTGCCAGGCGGCGTGACGGTCTGGCCGAAGCCGCTGCAGAAGCCGTGCCCGCCGATATGGATTGCCGGTACGAGCGCCGACACGCTGAAGCTGGCGGCCGAGCGTGATATGGCGCCGATCATCAGCGGCTACACGGCTGCTGCCGGCGTCTCCGAGGCGGTCGCGACGCTGCTGCCGCTGCGCCAGGCAGCGGGGCGATCGACCGACACCTGGGAGCTGGGCATCCAGACGATCACGATGGTCACCGACACAGAGGCTGAGGCGCGCGAGGCGCTGCGCTATGCCCGCTGGCAGAACCGGGCGAATCGCTCACTCGGCCGGTCCGACGTCGTCGACGGCTCCGCGAACGCCATTCCGTACGAGGGTGAGCCGACCGACGAGCGGTTCTGGGACATGCTCTACTACGGCAATCCCGACCGCGTCATCGAAAAGTACACGGCGATCGGCGAGGCGGGGGCGACGTTCATAAGCTCCTGGATGATGCTCGGCGGCGTACCCCACGAGAAGATCATGCGCTCAATCGAGCTGATGGGCCGCGAGGTGCTGCCCGCGATTCGCGACGTGAAGCCCCGCGCCGGTCTCGCGGCGGAAATGCTGCAGCGGGCGGTGCCTGCGGACGGCGTACAGCGCCTTGGCCCGCCGCCGGCCGATTAGCGCCTGACGATCAGCAGCTCGCGGTGGGCGTTGGTCTCGATGCCGCGCTCGCTGCCGTGCGTCTGCAGCAGCCTCGTCAGCGGCGCTGCATAGGTCTGCGGGTCGAATGGCCACGGCAGCGGCGACGCCTTGAGGAAGAAGACGAGTGAGCCAACGTCCTGGTGGTACTGGGGCAGGTCGTACTCGTCATAACGGAGAACCGTGCAGCCGGCTGCCTCGAACTCCTTCGCGGACTCGACAATCGGCTTGTAGTAGACGCCCTGCAGCGCGTACTGGTCGCGCCAGTAGTTGCCGTAGCTTCCCCAGTCGAAGGCGTCGAAGATGTTCTGGGTGTCCCGGTCGCCCATTTGCTGCGTGATAAAGACGCCGCCGGGACGGAGCAGGCGGAGGACCTCCGCGACACTAAAGCCCGCGTACCGGGCGAGGATCAGGTCGAAGCTGTTGTCGCGGAACCCGAGGCGGTCGACGTTCATCGCGGCAAAGCGGACGCTCTCAACCCGGGCCTTGCGCTGATTGCGGGCGGCGACGCGAAGGCGCTCTTCGTTCTGCTCGATGCCGTAGCCGTGAAAGATATGGGGCGCGAACTCGAGAAATGCCTCGCCGCCACCGGTGCCGAGGTCGAGGACGACGCTGTGCGGCTGCAAGTGCTGGCGGACGACCTCGTTGTACTGCCAGGGCGGCGGGTCTTCGACGACACGGACCCGGGAGAAGTCCCAACCATCGAGGTCCCCAACGTCATCGGCGATTAGCTGTAGCTCTTCGGGTGTCATGAGGGCATTGGACGGTGCCGTCACCTGCGATCGCATCACGCCGGCTACAGGTGCAGTTAAGGTTCCGTTTCCGCGACCTCGCCCTCCGGCTGAGTGCCTTCGACCGAGCTCTTGAGGTTCGAGAGGCCCTGGACGAGCAGCATCTCGAAGTTGCGGTTGAAGTGGTTGAACGTGAGGATGCGCGAGACCGCGTAGCGCAGGCCTCTCGGCTCCAGCGTGGCCGTGACTTCACTCGTGGCGCCGTCGGTGGCCGCGATGTGGTAGCCGAGGAGTGCAGGGACGCCGCTCAGAACAACCTCGATTACGAGGTCGCGCGGGCGGTGTGCTTCTTTGACCTCGAACGCGCCGGCCTCACCGCCCGACAGATCGGACCACAGCGCGTCCCAGATCACGCCGGGCTCAGCCTCAATCGCGAAGACCTTTTCGATCATCGTTTCAGTCTAGCGGGAGAAACTTGCGGGACGGAGTGGTTGGGCTACAGGCAGAGAGCGCGCGAAACGGCCGCAAGGGCTTCGGCGCGGACGGAATAGTACACCCAGGTGCCGCGGCGTTCGCGGTGCAGCAGGCCGGTCTCGTGCAGGATGCGCAGGTGGTGGCTGACCGTGGGCTGCGAGATATCGAGCGGCGTGACGAGTTCGCAGACGCAGGCACCGTCTTTGCCGGCGGCGGCGATCATCGAAAGCAGGCGGACGCGAGCCGGCTCTGAGATCGCCTTAAAAATGCGCGCCGCCAGGACGGCTTCTTCCTCTGTGATCGTCGTGCTCAGGGGACCGGGGCAGCAAGCCTCCAGCTCGTCGACAAGCGGCAGGATGTCTTCAACGGCGGGTGCTCTCATCACGTCTCGATTCTACCGGCTATATCGATAGCCGTCTATATTGACAGCTATCGATATGAGGTGGATGCTCTATATCGACAGATATCAATATAGCCCAGAGGTGACATACGTGAGCTCTCACACGCTCTCCATCGAATCGCTTCCCGTCGCAGTAATAGGGGCCGGTCCGGTCGGCCTGGCCGCCGCTGCTCAGCTGGCAGCGCGCAAGATGCCGTTCTTGCTGCTGGAGGCGGGACCTGCCGTCGGGCACTCGATTTCGAGCTGGGCGCACGTCCAGCTCTTCTCGCCCTGGCGCTACTGCGTCGATGCTGAGGCCAGGACGCTGCTCGAGGAGACCGATTGGACAGCGCCGGACCCGGATGCACTGCCGACCGGGGGCGACCTCGTGACGCGGTACCTCACACCCCTCGCCGCCCATCCCGCGATCGCGCCGCATCTGCGCACGGACGCTCCGGTTGCCAGCATCAGCCGGGCGCTGATCGACAAAGTACGCAGCGAGGGCCGCGAAGCCTTTCCCTTCGAAGTCCAGCTGAAGGACGGCAGCCGCGTGTATGCCCGCGCAGTGATCGACGCGACCGGGACCTGGACCAACGCCAACCCGATGGGCACGAACGGCCGACCGGCGCGGGGCGAACGGGACCACCAGGAGCACATCGCCTACGGCATCCCGGACGTCCTCGGCAGCGCCCGTGAACGCTACGCCGAAAAACGCGTTCTGGTCGTCGGTAGCGGCCACTCAGCGATCAACAGCGTGTTGAACCTCCTCGACCTCCAGGTCCAGGCGCCGGAAACGTCGATTATCTGGGCGCTGCGTCGCCGCCAGATCGACAGCGTTTACGGTGGTGAGGAGAATGACGCTCTGCCGGCGCGTGGCGCTCTCGGCCAGCGGGCCCGCGGTGCAGTCGAGTCGGGCGCGCTGGACGTGCTTGCGCCCTTCCGCATAGAGCGAGTCGGCCACCTCGACGACGGCCGTCTCGAAGTGACCGGTCAGCTCGACACAGGTACGCACAGCGTCGTGGTCGACCAGGTCATCGTCGCCACCGGCTTCCGCCCCGACCTCGACATGCTGCGGGAGCTCCGTCTTGGCCTCGACCCGGCACTCGAGTCGACGCAGGCGCTGGGGCCGCTCATCGACCCGAACCTGCACAGCTGCGGCACAGTGCCACCACATGGTTACCGCGAGCTCTCGCACCCGGAGCCGAACTTCTTCGTCATCGGATCGAAGAGCTACGGCCGCGCCCCGACGTTCTTGATGGCCACCGGCTTCGAGCAGGCGCGGTCTGTCATCGCCTTCCTGGACGGTGACCTCGAAGCCGCGGCGAAGGTCGAGCTCGTCTTGCCCGAGACCGGTGTCTGTGGCGCTCCCAGCGACGACGGCACCTCGTGCTGCACGCCCGCGGCCGCGCCTGCGCGTTCGTGGAGTAACCTCGAGCTCATTCCCATGGCGTCAGCAGATGCTTGCTGCGGCGGTCCGGCCGCGGACGGAGTCGACGCCTGCTGCGTCGCTGACGCTGAGGCGAAGGCCTTGGGTGAGACCGGCTGCGGTTGCGAAACCAGGCGGGCCACAAATGCGACGTCAGCGCTTCTCGCGGGCCTGGACCGGGGCAGCACGACCCTTTTGTAGTCCCCAAAACATGATGGAATCCAGATACTCCTGCGGCAAAAACTCGCTGCCGATACTTAGGACAATGATTGTGTCACAACGAGGAGTATCCAGCGGTGAAAGTTGCCTACGAGAAACAGACGATAGACGCCACCAATCCCATCGCTCGATTTGCACACCGGTCCAGATACATGTCGTCGCTGGCTATTGTTACAGCCGAACTAGCGACATTCGGAACGCTCCTGGATTTTGGCTCGGGTAAGGGCCACTTTCTCAACCTGTTGCACGAGCGGCGCCCCGAAGCGAATCTCTTAGGATTTGAGCCGTATCAGGACCATGAAGCGGCACACTACGACAGCATCAAGGCGAAAGAGCTTGTGGAGGATGATTCCGTCGATATCGTGACGTGCTTCGAGACCCTCGAGCATTTGTATGACGACGAGATCGCGGAGTTCGTCACCTTCGTCAAACGAGTTCTTGCACCTGGCGGAAAGCTTGTGGTCTCGGTCCCGATCATCGGGGGGCCGACTATCCTGCTGAAGGAGGGCAACCGCTATGTCCTCCATCGTCGGATGGATTACAGCGTGCGGGAGTTGCTCCGTACGTCGCTAACGGGCAGGCCAGCCGCCCGGGCCGAGAATCGGCGCAACTCTCACAAGGGATTCGATTACCGCGCACTCGAGAAGATGCTTCTTGGCGATTTTAAGCTGCGGCAACGAGCGTTTAGCCCATTCCAGGGTGCACCCTGGTTTGCCAATTCCCAGGTCTTCTGGACCTTCGAGGGCAAGCAGCAGCCTGCTGGTGTTTCGTTGGTCGCATAACGGAGAGCGAGAGCCCTCAGGCTAAGGCCTCTGCTGCCCGAACCTCGGCTGTCTTCTTTGGCAAGCGAGGCGGGCGGCAGAGAAGGATCAGCAGCCCGGAGAGGGCGTAGGCGGCCAGACTGAAGAACCAGACGTAACGCGTCTCAGAGACGAGACCGATGAGCAGCGCGAAGACAGGCGGGCTCGCCGCTGCCGTTCCGATCGCGACCGGGAACATCAGGCCGCGGATCGAGCCGAGGTGCA
>JBFWZE010000069.1:7438-16812 GCA_050185685.1 Dehalococcoidia bacterium | reverse complement strand
CGCCGTAATGGCGGCGGCAGACGATGAGGGTCGGCGTCCTCACCCCGTCCATCAGGGGGCGCGCATTGAGGAGCGGTGCCGCCTCGACCTCGCGCAGGAAGAACTCGCGGTCTACCGACTCGCGCATGAGGGATGCTGCGTTGCGTGCCTGATCTCCCTGCATCCAGCCGACGCGGATATGGGACACCGTCATCGTGAACAGGTCCCAGTTGCCGTGTACCAGCGGCAGCGCATCGCCGAAGCTCGAGTGGAAGTAGTCGTCGTAGCTGGGATACGGGTGGAAGAGGATGAGCTGGCTGACCCGCCTCGGGTAGCGCGCCGCGAACGCGATGCCGGTCGTCGCCGAGACGGCTGGCGCCAGGATTGCGAAGCGTCGCAGGCCGATCTCATCGACAACCGCTTCGAGGTCATCCACGAGTGTATCGAGAGTCAGCGACGGCGGGTTGCGGTCGGACATGCCGTGGCCGCGCCCGTCATAGCGGACGAGCAGATGGTTCTCGGCGAGCCGGTTGTAGACCCAGCCGCGGTCCGTCCGCCAGTCCGACTCGACGTTCGAGGTCATGGTCGGCAGGAATACGAGCGGTTCGCCCGCTCCTGCCGTCCAGTAGGCAAGGTTCACGCCATCGCGCGCTTTTGTGTAATGGATCCGTAGGTCCAGGTCCGGCAAAGACCTCAGCATCGTCTCACCCCCAGTAGCCGGATGCCTCCTTCATACGCTTCGGTCCGCCTCCAACCGCGGAGTTTCAACGTATTAAAGGAAGCTCGAAAGGTTCTTCGAGTTCAGAACCACCTGATCCAGGAAGATATGCCGCTTGCAGATCTTCCACTCACCGCTCACCCGGCGTACCGTGTCGCGGCGCTTGCCAACCCAGATATCGATGTCGTTGTCGAGGCGGCTGCGATAGCAGAAGAAGTAGACATCGAGGTCGACCTCCTGTCCCTCGCCGTCCCCCCGCACCTCGAGGATGCGGACGTTGTTGATCATGTGCCGGGTGCGGCTCGGCGGGTCCTCAGACCAGGAGTAGCCCGTGTCCAGCTTTGCGATGCGCTGGTTCAGCATGTCGAGGTCGTCGTCGAAGTACGCCTGCTCGCCCGGCTTGCCGATCTCGAGCTCGTCGACGTCTTTGAGAAGGACGGTGCGCATCAAGGGGGCCCAGTAGTGGATGTCCTCGGTTAGCAGGCCGATCCAGTCGTGGTAACGGCGCTCGTCCAGGGTTGCGGCCTCGTCGTAGAGGAAGCGCTGGATGTCGAGGAGCATCTCGGTCGTGTAAGGCCGGTTGGAAGTGGTCGTCATCAAGTTCTCCAGTAGCTGCGGCGGACTAGACGCGCTCGAAGGGCTGGCTCTGAAGCTCGTCCCAGCTCTTGCCCATCATCAGTTCTTGCCAGTGGCGGTAGAAGTTCAACTGGTTCGTGTCGCCGAGGCTGCCGGTGCGGCGCAAAGGCAGGTCTTCCTTCGGCTCCGCCCAGTCGTTGAACTTGAGGCCCATGCTGTAGTGCAGCGGATAGCGGCGGCCGATCACGCTCTTCGCGCCGGTGGTGCTCAGGCGCCAGTTGTCGGAGTCGTCCTGCTCGAACATGCCCGAAGGGCCGAAGTGGCGCGCTGCTTCTTTCGCAAGGTCCAGCTTCACTTCTTCCGGCGCACCCTTGTCGACGAGGCAGTAGACCCAGCTCTCAGTGTCGTGAGGGCCGCGCGGGTGCCAGACATGGATCTGGTCGGCGCTGGAGTTAATCGAGAAGTTCGGGAACATGCAGTTGAAGCCGCTCACCTTGGCGCGGTTGCGGCCGAGGCGCTCGACCATCGCGTCATAGCGTTCGCGGGTGTACTCGGCCAGGACGCCCTGCTCTTCCGGTACTGCCGGCGGCGCATCGCCCTTGCGCAGGCGAAGACCGCAGCCGTGGCCGTACTTGGTGGCGATGCGGAAGGTGTCCGGGTCTGCCTGCGACTTCCAGCGCGCCAGCTCGTTCGTCTGCTCGATCTGCTGGCCGTTGCCGACGTTGACGCCGCGGTGGCCGACCATCGTCGCCGACTTGTGGCTGATCGCGGCGTGATAGCCGTCACCGACGAAGTTGTCGGCGGCGAACTTCCAGTTGTGGTCCATGGTCCACTTGAAGATGCCGCCGTTCAACTCAGAGCCCTTACCGGTGGGGTTTACGCGCGTCTCGAGGAACCAGGCGTACTCGCCCATGTAGTCGAGGAGCGTCGGCGCATTCGGGTCCCAGTTGGCGAAGATTAGGCCGTGGAAGCTCGAAACGTTGGGGCACACGATCAAGCCCCACTGCGTCATGTCGAGGTCTTCGTGATACAGCTCTTTGAAGCCGGGGATTGCAATCAGCTCACCCTTGGGGTCGTAGGTCCAGCCGTGGTAAGCGCACATGAACGAGCTGCAGTTGCCGATGTTGGCGCGGGTGACCGCATTGCCCCGGTGACGGCAGCTGTTGAGCAGCACGGAGATCGTCCCGTCCGCGGCGCGGGTGACGATGACCGGGTCTTCGCCCATCGTCGTCGTCGTGAAGTCGCCCGGGTTCGGGATCATCGACTCGTGCCCGACGAAGAGCCAAGAGCGGGCAAACACTTGCTCCAGCTCCATCCGGTAGATCTCTTCGTCGGTGAAGATGTTGCGGTCGATGAAGCCGTTCTCGACATCGACCCAGTTCATGTTCTTGATGACCATTCGTTCTCCTGTAAGTGGTGCTGAGAGGTAGAGTGCCGTGCTTCCTACATGAGGCTGCGTGGGACGGCAGCGTGATGTTCGCGAAGGTCCTGCCAGCTCGAGGCCGACATCCAGTCGGACCAGGCGCGGTAGTACCAGAGTTGCGCGTGTTCGTTGATCCGCGTTTCAACGCGCGGCGGCCCAAGCTCATCGATGATGACTTCGCCGAGCCGGAGGTTCATGGCGTAGTTGAGCGGGTGCTTCTTGCTGATCACGCCCTTCGCGGCCTTGGTGCTCTCGCCCCAGTTCTCGCCATCTTCCTGCTCGAGGATGCCGGCGGGGCCGAAGGTGTGGTTGGCGCGGTTCACGCGCTGCTTCCGCGCCTCTTCGTCGATGTTCGCCTCGAGGAGGGTGAACCACCAGATCTCGGTGGAGGTCGGCCCCTTCGGCAGGCGCAAGCTGACCTGAGTGCCCGTCATCCACATGTTGGGGAAGACGTGGGGGTGGCCGTTGACTGCGACACCGACCGGCCCAAGAAGGCGCTGCGCCTCTTCGGTCTGACGGTGGGTCTCGGCACGCCCGGAGACGGCGCCGAGGGACGTCGAGTCCTCGGTGATCTTGTAGCCGCTGATCGCGTGGCCGTACTCGCCCGGGATCACGGTGTGCGGCTGCGTGAAGCGAGAGCGGTCCGTGATCGGGTTGAGCGCCTTCTCACCCGGCTTTACGTAGGTGTAGTTGGCCGCGATCGAGGCTGCGTGGCTGGTCGTGGTGTGGTAGTAGTCCCAGACGTTGTCCGCTGCCAGCTTCCAGTTGCACGGGATCGTGTACTTCTGGACACCGCCGACAACCTTCATATCGCCGCGGGCCGCGATGTGGTCGAGGCTCAGGCGGCCGACGTCGCCGAGGTACTCCTGGAGGTTGGGCGCCTCCGGGTCCATGTTCGCGAAGATGAAGCCGTGGTAGCTGTCGATCTGCGCTGCGCGGATCAGGCCCCAGTTCTCGCGGTCCAGTTCCTCGTGATAGACCTCCTTGAAGCCCGGTACGCCGACCAGGTTGCCTTTGAGGTCGTAGGTCCAGCCGTGGTAGGTACACATGAAGCTGGTAGCGTGCCCCTCTTCGGCGCGGCAGACGGCGTTGCCGCGGTGACGGCAGCTGTTTACGACCACCCGGGGGTTGCCCTCATTGTCGCGGACGACGATGACCCGGTCTTCGCCGATGAAGGTCATGAAGAAGTCGCCCGGGTTCGGGATCATCGAGTCGTGCGCCACGAAGTTCCATGCGCGCGCGAAGATCTGCTCCAGCTCGAGCGCGTAGATGTCCTGGTCGGAGAAGATGCGGCGGTCGACGAGGCCGTTTGGCGCCTCGACCATGCCGCGCATCCGGGTTGCCGTGATCGTGTCGATAGTCATCGCACTACCCTCGATATCGAAGTTTGATTCAGACGCGGTCGCGCGGGACCGGGGTGTGATTCGCCTTGAGGTCTGCCCAGTTTTCCGCCGCCATCCAGTCGGCCCAGGCGCGGTAGTGCCAGAGCTGCGGATGCTCGGTCACGGCATCCATCTCGACGCGCGGCGGCCCGTCCTCGTCATCGATGACCTCGCCGAGGTTGAGGGCCATCGCGTAGTGCAGCGGGAACTTCCGCGTGACGGAGCCGCTCATGCCGCGAGTGCTCTGCCCCCAGTTCTCGCCGTCGTCCTGCTCAAGCATGCCGGCGGCTCCGAAGGTGTGGGTGGAGCGGTGGAGCTGCTTTACGTAACTTTCGCTCGGGATGTCGTTCTCGATGAACGTCCACCACCAGATCTCAGTGCTGGTCGGGCCCTTTGGGAGGCGCATGCTGACCTGGCCGAACTGGGTGATCCACATATTCGGGAAGATGTGAGGGTGGCCGTGAATCTTGAGCCCGGCAGGGCCCATCGCGGCGAGCGCTTCCGGCTTCTTGCGCCATTCCTCGCTGAAGTCGGGGTGGGTCACCTGGTCGGCGGTGGCTTCAACGTACTGAGGCCCGCCGATCGCGTGTCCGTAGTCGCCGAGGAACGTGATCTGCGGCCGTACGAACATCGACTTCGCCGAGTTGATCGTGCGCCGGGCAGCACCGCGCTGCGACATATAGCCGGACATGCTCGCCGACTGGTGCGTGATGCCGTGGTAGTAATCCCAGGTGTTGTCTGCGGCGAACTTCCAGTTGCAGGGGATGACGTACTTCGAGACGCCAGGTACGGCGATGATGTTGCCGCGCTGGGCGAGGAACTCGAGGCTAAGGCGGCCTACGTCGCCGAGGTATTCGTAGAGCCCCGGCGCCTCCGGGTCCATGTTCGCGAAGATGAAGCCCTGATAGGTGTCGACCTGCGCGGCCGTGATCAGGCCCCAGTTTTCGCGGTCGAGCTCCTCGTGGTAGACCTCTTTGAAGCCGGGTACGCCGACCAGGTTGCCCTTCAGGTCGTAGGTCCAGCCGTGGTAGGTGCACATGAACGAGGTCGCATGGCCTTCTTCAGCGCGGCAAACGGCGTTGCCCCTGTGCCGGCAGCTGTTCACGAGCACTTGGGGCAGACCCTCGTTGTCGCGGACGACGATGACGCGGTCTTCGCCGATGAAGGTCATGAAGAAATCGCCGGGGTTGGGGATCTGGGAGTCGTGGCACATGAAGTTCCATGCGCGGGCGAAGATCCGCTCCAGCTCCAGCTCATAGAGGTCCTGGTCTCGAAAGATGCGGCGGTCGACGAGGCCCTTCTCGGCATCGACGAGCTTGAGCAGGTCATCACTGCGATAGGCAAGCGTCATCGTGGTCCTCCCCCTCGAAACTGTTGATAGCCATTATCTATCACGTGTCCACGCCGTAACGGGACCGTTCAAGTATTAATGACTTACAGTTTGACAAAGCTAGCAGCGCCCACCAGACTCGTCAAGCAGGTCTTCCATCGCTTCGCGTTGTATCCTTGAAGAAGCACTAACCCAGAAAGCTGGCGCATATTTATGGCTCAGGCCGATCAGTCCCTCGAGAGCCTCGCCGCTGAAGATGCCGCCCGGTTCAAGCGCCGGTTCGACTGGATCAACGAGCAGGACATCGAGACGAACCTCGAGGTCGCGAGCGCCTACGCTTCATTGATGGCAGCGTTCTCGCGGTGCCTTTCCGCCATCGGCGAGTCCCGCACGACCGGCCGCACGAAGATCCTGCGACTCCTCTACCTGAGTGAGCATGAGCGCCTGCCGCAGCACGAAATCGGCCGGCAGCTCGGCGTCACTTCTGCAAACGTCACCTATCTCATCGATGGTCTCGAGAAAGAAGGCCTCGTCCGCCGCATCGTCAACCAGGCGGACCGCCGCGTCACCTTCGTCGAGCTGACTGAGAAGGGCGACGAGCTATCAAAGGAGCTGGTGCCCCTGATCGGTGAGTTCATGACGACCACCGCCAGCGCCCTGACCGAGAGTGAGAAGCAGCAGTTCATTGAGCTGCTGGTCAAGTTCCGCACCAGCGCCGAGGCAAGCTATCTGGACTAGGGGTCCGTTTCAGGCTTCAAGAATACGCAGCGTGGGCCCGGCGCCCGAACCAGTCTCCGGTCGAGAGTCGCCAGTGGAGCGTTCATCCACTCCGCGAGAGCTACGTACCAGGCATCTGCCGGCGTCACGTTCGCGCGCAGTTGCCAGATTCGGTCTGCGAACATCTCAAAGGGATACAGGTCGAACCGCATTGCCATGAGTTGTTCAAACGCCGATGAGGCTACGGTGGCGGATATGTCTCCCGCAAGCTCCCCGCCTCGCAGGGTGTTGGCCACCTCGACAAGCATGTGGTGCGGCGCGACGAGATCGGTGCTGAGGAGTTGCTCCTCAGCCCATCGTCCATCCGGTAAACCGGTGATCAGGCCTGCTAGGACGACAGAAGCATCGACGATCAGGGTCAACGCCGCGTTTCATCCAGGAGCTCGATGATGCGTTCGGTCGTGAGGTTGGTGGGGTACTTCGCCTTACGCTCCCGAATCTGCGCCATCAGCGTTTCCATATCTGGCTTTACGACGCTTTCCTCCAGGAGAGCCTTGAGGTACTCCTGAAGCGACTGACCCTTCCTCGCGGCTCGGGCCACGAGCTCTGCGTGCGTTGCAGCTTTGACGTCCCGAATCGTGATCGTAGTCATGCATGCATTTTGCATGCAGCGGTTAGGACTGTAAAGCGGAACGGGCCCCGAGGAGGAGCCCGCTCGTGCTTAGTCGATACGAGAGCTATACCCGGTCGAAGGGCTGCTCCTGAAGCTCCTGCCAGCTCTTGCCCATCATCAGGTCCTGCCAGTGGCGGTAGAAGTTCAGCTGGTTCGTGTCGCCCAGGTTGCCCTGGCGGCGCAACGGCAGGTCTTCTTTCGCCTCCATCCAGTTCTGCTGGCGTAGGCCCATGGCGTAGTGGAGCGGGTAGCGGCGTCCGATGATGCTCTTCGCGCCGCCGGTGCTCAGGCGCCAGTTGTCGGAGTCGTCCTGCTCGAACATGCCGGTTGGGCCAAACCGGCGGGACGATTCCTTCACCAGCTCGTCCTTCACGCTCTGCGGCGCCGCCTTGTCGACGAGGACGTAGACCCAGCTTTCGGTGAGCAGCGGCCCGCGCGGGTGCCAGACGTGGATCTGGTCGGCGCTGGAGTTGATCGAGAAGTTCGGGAACATCGCGTTGAAGCCGCCGAGGCGGGCGCGGTTCTGACCCTGCAGCTTCTCCATCGATTCACGGCGCTGCTCGTAGTAGTCCTTGAGGTCCGGCGGCATGTCTTCCGGCGCAACCGCTGAGTCCTTCTCGCGCAGCGTGAGGCCGGCGCCGTGGCCGTATTTTGTGGCGATGCGGAAGGCGTCCGGGCTGCTCTGGTTCTGGAAGCTGGCGAAGGGGTCACGCTGGCGGTCGACGGTCCGGCCGGTGGTCTGGATGCTCGCGGTGGTGTGGCCGGCGAGGATCGCCGACTGGTGGCTGATCGGGCCGTGGTAGCCGTCACCGACGAAGTTGTCCGCAGCGAACTTCCAGTTGTGGTCCATCGTCCACTTGAAAATACCCCCATTGAGTTCTGAGCCCTTGCCCTGGGGATTCACACGCGTCTCCAGGAACCAGGCGTACTCACCCATGTACTCGACGAGGCCGGGAGCGCTCGGGTCCCAGTTGGCGAAGAGCAGCCCGTGGAACGACTCGACGTTCGGGCAGCGGATGAGGCCCCACTGCTTCATGTCGAGGTCTTCGTGATACAGCTCCTTGAAGCCCGGGATCGCGATCAACTCGCCCTTGAGGTCGTAGGTCCAGCCGTGGTAGGCGCACATGAACGAGCTGCAGTTGCCGATGTTGGCGCGTGTGACGGCGTTGCCGCGGTGGCGGCAGCTGTTGAGCAGCACGTGCACCGTCATGTCCGATGCGCGTGTGACGATGACCGGGTCCTCGCCCATCGTCGTCATCGTGAAATCGCCGGGATTCGGGATCATCGACTCGTGTCCGACGAAGAGCCAGGAGCGCGCGAATACCTGCTCGAGCTCCTGACGATAGATCTCCTCGTCGAAGAAGATGTTGCGGTCGATGTAGCCATTCTCGACGTCGACCCAGTTCATGTTCTTGATGACCACCGCGAACCTCCGGGAACTTCTGCGTGCTCCCATACTGCCTCACTGCCGAGTGATGAGACTGCCGAGCGACGGTCTAAATGTATGTAACTTACGCTTCAGAGAAGCAAGACGGGCAGCGCCAGCCGGCGCTGCCCGTCCCGTCGTTGCTATGTGTCGGCTAGGCGAACCATGCCTGGTACTGGTACGACTGGCCCATGAACGGGTCGACGACGTAGTCCTGCAGGCGGGCATCGTAGTACATGACGTTCTGCAGGGTCACGGTGTTGAAGCTCAGCGTGTAGAGGTCGAGGATCTTCTTCTGCAGGTCCTTGATCTGCTTGATGTTCTCGTCACGGTTCGTCTCCTGCTCTGATTTCTCGATCAGCGCGTCGATGTCTTTGTTGTAGAGACCGACGTTGTTGAAGAGGTCGTTCGTGTTGCTGTGGTTATTCCGCATCGCGCGCGCCGGGGTGTCACCGCCGGGCTGGTTGCCGATCCAGAAGTCGAACTTCCCGACGTTCATGTAGTTCGGCAGGATCTCAGCCAGCGGCAACGATTGGATGCGCAGCTTGATGTCGGCGCGGCCGAGCTGCTGCTGCCACACTTCCGCGAGAGTCGCGTTGGTCGGCGACGAGTTGGAGCAGACAACCAGCCACTCCTTGCTCGCATCGAAGTTGGCGGCGGAAAGCAGCTGTTTGGCGGCGGCGACGTCCTCCTTGTAGTACTTCTCCGCGTCCTTCGGGTCCATCAGGTAAGACTCGAGACTTGCGTGCAGCGGCGTCTGGTTAACCACTGCCTTCTTTGTGTAGGCGAGGTCGACGTGCTGCTGCTTGTTCGTGAGGCGGTAGAACGCTTCGCGGACGCGGACGTCGTGCCAGGGCCGCGGCCCGCCTAGCTGGGCGTTCATCATCGCGTTCATTCCGGTCTGGCCGAAGGTGAGGAACGGCGAGTTCGCGTACTTTGTCTTGTCCAGCTCCGTGTTCAGGCGGTCGATCAGCGAGGTCGGCGGCAGCCAGGTGCTGATCTGGCCGCTGCGGAACGCTGCCTCCTGGGCCACCGGGTCGGTCAGGCTGACGGTCTGGCGGTCCGTGAAGTAGGGCATTCCGTTCTTGGCTTCACGGAACTGCTCGAACTTCTTGTACGTGTACTTCTGACCGAAGGTGTGGTCGACGAG
>JBFWZE010000069.1:0-7338 GCA_050185685.1 Dehalococcoidia bacterium | reverse complement strand
CCGCCGCTGTCCTTATCGTCGCTGCTGCAACCGATCAGGGCGAGCGCTGCGGCGCCGGCGGAGAACGCACCGCCTGCCTTGAGCAGGCGCCTCCGGCCAATCCGGGTGCGAGTTATCGAGTCCCAGTAGCTGTTCACGGCGTCTCCCTTCGTGAGGCGTGAGTCTATAAATCGAGCAAATCACGCCATTCATAGGATCAGCTTAGGCCGGGACTCGGACGTTCTCTACGCTGAAAGTGTGTAATAGATGCTAAATATGGCAGGACTTTGATTTCTTGATAGGAAAATGAAAGAGGGCGGCGCCGAAGCGCCGCCCTCTTTGTACGCGTATGCCGCGAAGGGTCTACGCGAACCAGGCCTGGTACTGGTAGTCCTGGCCCGTGAACGGGTCGACGACGAAGTCCTGCAGGCGGGCGTCGTAGAAGATCGTGTTCTGCAGCGTCACCGTGTTGAAGCTGAGGCTGTACTGATCGAGCACCTTCTTCTGGAGGTCCTTGATCTGCTTGATGTTCTCGTCGCGGTTGGTCTCCTGCTCCGACTTCTCGATCAGGGCGTCGATGTCCTTGTTGAAGAGGCCGACGTTGTTGAAGAGGTCGTTGGTGTTGGAGTGGTGGTTCCGCATCGCGCGTGCCGGCGTGTCACCACCGGGCTGGTTGCCGATCCAGAAGTCGAACTTGCCCACGTTCAGGTAGTTCGGCAAGATCTGCGCCAGCGGCAGCGACTCGACGCGCAGCTTGATGTCGGCGCGGCTCAGCTGCTGTCCCCAGACTTCAGCGAGGGTCGCGTTGGTCGGCGACGAGTTGGAACAGACAACGCTCCATTCCTTGCTGAGGTCAACGTTAGCGGCAGAAAGCAGCTGCTTCGCGGCGGCGACGTCTTCCTTGTAGTACTTCTCCGCGTCCTTCGGGTCCATCAGGTAGGCCTCGAGGCTTGCGTGAAGCGGCGTCTTGTTGGCGACGGCCTTCTTCGAGTAGGCGAGGTCGACGTGCTGCTGCTTGTTCGTGAGGCGGTAGATCGCCTCGCGGACGCGGATGTCATGCCATGGGCGAGGACCGCCGAGCTGGGCGTTCATCATCGCATTCATGCCGGTCTGGCCGAAGGTGAGGAACGGCGAGTTCGCGTACTTCGTCTTGTCCAGCTCGTTTGTCAGGCGGTCGATGAGCGAGGTCGGCGGCGTCCACTCAGTGATCTGGCCGCTGCGGAATGCCGCTTCAAGGGCGACCGTGTCGGTCAGGCCGTAGGTCTCGCGGCCGGTGAAGTAGGGCATCCCGTTCTTGGCTTCGCGGAAGCCTTCGAACTTCTTGTAGACGTACTTCTGGCCGAAGGTGTGGTCGACGAGCTCGAAGGGGCCGCTGCCGACGGCCGGCGTCTGCTCAATGTTGTCGACGACTTCCTTCGGGACGATCGGCTGCGCCGTCGGGTTCGCCAGGTAGGTCGAGGCGAAGAGATAGGCGGACGGGATCTTCAGGTTGTAGACGACCGTCGTGTCGTTCGGCGTCTCAACGCTGTCCAGGAAGGTGCGCTGGAACTGGGCGTTCTCCGCGTTGGATAGGCCCTTGACGTAGTTCTGGTAGTTGGCGATGTCGCTCGCCTTGACGGCGCGGCCGTTCACCGGAGCCTTGTTCTGGTAGACCAGTCCGGACTTCAGGGTCATGACGACCTTGAGCGGTGAGGCGACCTCGATCTTCTCCATCGCCTCCAGCTGGTAGCCCTTGCCGCCAACCCGAGAAGAAATGGGGCGGTCGTAAACCGTGATGCCGGAGTTGTTGTAGCCGTCGTGGTAGAAAGCCGCGATGTTGTAGTTACCGATGGTGGTGAAGGTGCTGGCGTAGGTGCCTCCCGGCTTTGGCTTGCCCTGCGCACCCGCCGTCGGCGAGGCAGCGGCGCTCCCACCGTTGTCATCGCCGTCGTCCCCGCCACAGCCAATCAACGCGAGAGCGGCTGCCCCCACGGAGAAGGCCGCACCGGACTTGAGCAGACGCCGTCTGCCAACCCGACTGCCTGTGACTGATTCCCAGTAGCTCATTGGTGTTCCCCCTTTGTTCTATCCCTGATAGGAAAAGCACATGGCGATATTCGCCCGCATTACCTTACAGGGCGTAACTTACGTTATCTACCCCGAAAATATGTAAGGTATTTCACGAGTCGCAAAGTTTTCACCAGGCGCGATAAACGAACTCCGCCTGCGCAGAGGCAGCGCCTCGAGGCCGAGCTTGATGTCGGCTCGCCCCAGCTGCTGCTGCCAGACCTCGGCGAGTGTGGCCTGGTGGCGTTGGAGTTGGAGCAGATGACGCTTCATTCCTTGCTGAGGCCCGCAGGGGCCATTCGCTGATCCGACCGCTGCGGAGGGCAACTTCCCGGGTGTCCGTCAGGCCGTATGTCTCGCGCCCTGCGAAGGAGGTCCTTCCGCCCTTCGACTCGCGGCGGCCTTCGAACCTCTTGTAGACGCACTTCCGGCCAAGTCGTTGCCGTGTCAACTTTCTGGCCGCACAATACGTCGCATAGCAGAGGGAGGACTCTATGACCGCTGAATCCACGCTTCGCCGGGAGATGCTCGGCTTTGTCGATATCGAGAAGGGCACCGTCGACCGCCGCATCTTCACCGACCAGAAGATCTATGAGCTCGAGCTCGAGCAGATCTTTGCCCGCGCCTGGAACTTCATGTGCCACGACACGATGATCCCTAACCCGGGCGACTTCTTCATGACCTTCATTGGCGAGGACCGCGTCATCGTCGTCCGCGACAACGAGGGTCTGCCGCAGGTGCTGGTGAATAGCTGCCGTCACCGCGGCAACGCCGTCTGCCGCGCCGAAGAAGGTCACGCCACCTCCTTCATGTGCACCTACCACGGCTGGACCTACGACCTGAAGGGCAACCTGGTCGGCGTCCCCGGCTTCAAAGAGGTCTACCACGAGGAGCTCGACCGCGAGAACTGGGGCCTGATCACCGCCGGCAAGGTCGAAAGCTACAAGGGCTTCATCTTCGCGACGATGGACGGTGAGGCAGTGTCGTTGTACGACTTCCTCGGCGACGTGGGCCGCATGAGCATCGACCTCCTGGCCGAGCGCGGGGAGATGATTGCGCTTTCCGGCGTTCAGAAGTACACGATCCCGTGCAACTGGAAGCTGGCGGTCGACAACGTCTGGGACTGGTACCACCCCGGCCTCAGCCACGCCTCCGCCTTCATGTCCGGCTTCACGGGACAGCGCCGCGCAAAGCCCGGTGAGGCGCCTGCCGCACCGCCGCCTGGACCGCGCGTCAACCCGATGGTCGCCCAGTTCCAGCGCAAGCATCTGGTGATGCTCGGCGAGTACGGACACGCGATCAGCGGCCCCATGCTTGTCGAAGGGCAGCCCGACCCGAACTACGACGACACCTGGCGCGAGCGGCCGGAAGCGCAGGCGGCGCTCGGGCCTGTCGGCTTGATCACCCGCGGCCACCCGCATCTCTTCCCCAACCTCTGGTTCGCGACTGGCCCCGGCCAGCTCAGCCTGCGCCTGCCGAAGGGACCCTACTCGACCGAGATCTGGTGGTTCACGATCCTGGCGAAGCAGGAAGACGCGGAGAAGTTCAACGACAATCGCCTGCGCGCGATGCGCGTCTTTGGCCCCGCCGGCATGCTGGAGCAGGACGACGGCGAGAACTGGGAGCAGAGCACGAAGGGCCTGCACGGCTACTCAACCCGCAACAGCCCGATCAACTACGCGATGGGCCTGGGGCACGGCGAGCTGATCGAGGTGGAGGGCAGCCCCAACCACATCGAGACGCCGGTGAACGAGCACGCCCAGTTCTGGCTCTACCGTGCCTGGTCGGAGTGGATGGCGGCGAGCAGCTGGAGCGACCTGGAGCAGAACCACTCGCCGTCGCCCAGCGGTTACGTCTAACCGCCCTCAGTCGAAGTGGTAAGAGCCCGGGTAGCCCCCGGGCTCTTTTCATTGCTGCTTCAGTGGTTAACCGTGTGCCTCGAGGACCTTTCCACCGGCTTCGACGGACTTCGCGTCGATGAGGACGAAGGCGATCATGCACGGCTCCGTGCCGCGGTTGAGCCAGTTGTGGATGGTGCCACGCTGCACGAGGACGTCGCCCGCCTTGAGGTGAATGAACTCGCCCTCTTCGAGCTCCATGTCGACTTCACCAGACATAATGATGGCATAGTCGAGTGAGTCGGTGCGGTGCATGCGCGGCGAGTGGCCGGGTTCGAGGCGCAGGATCCGGAAGACGGTGCCGCCGGCGAGGGTAGTGCCCGCCGCCCTGTCGTTTCGCTCCTCGATGCCGTCGTTGTTGACGGGAAAGCCCTCGCTCGTCCAGATAACGCTGGCCTCGACGAGCGGGCGAGAGGAGACAACGTTCGTCACCTGCTCATCAATCTCGACGATCGCCCGGCCCTCGCTGTCGTGTCCGGTAACTACTCTGCGAACGTTCAGTGCCATGCCTGCCTCCTGAATCTAAGCCGGGGACGCCCCGGACCCCTCTAAAGGGTGGTATGGACGGTGCCGTTTCGACTGCTACCTCACACTCCGGTAGGCGAGGGCGGGTCCGTACAGTGCCGTCATCTGAGCGCGGCCCCGATGCCGGTGATGACCTCGCGCAGGTCGTTCAGGGCGTTGAAACGGGGCTGGGCCGCGGTCCAGGGCGTGATGAAGACGTTGTCGAAACCAAGAAGCTCGTCGTCGGACCGCCCCGGCACTTCATAGATCGTGTCGAGGGCGAATCCCCCGAGGCGGCCCGAACGCAGCGCTTCGAGTACTGCGTCGCGGTTGATGATCTGAGGCCGCGACGTGTTAATCAGCACCGCCCCCGGCTTCATCTGCGCGATCTCGGCGCGGTTGAGGTAGTTTTCCGTCGAGGTGTTGCCCGGAAGCTGCACGCTGACCCAGTCGCTCGCCGCCAGCAGCTCCGGCAACGGTGCGTATTCGACGCCGTAACGCTGCTCGTCCTCGGGCGACATCGGTGTGCGCTGCGTGTAGAGCAGCTTCATGCCGAAGGGCAGTGCACGCAGCGCCAGCTCCCTACCGATCTCGCCCATGCCGATGATGCCGAACGTTGATTCGTAGAGCATTTTGATGCCGCTGACCCGCGCCCAGCCGGACGTCGCGGTGTGCGTGCGGTTCCAGAGCCGCGGTGAGTAGCCGGCCGCCTGAAGCTGCTCGAAGCTGATCAGCCCGCCGATGCGGTTGAACTTCTTCGCCAGCTCCAGCAGCATCGCCAGCGTGTGCTCGGCGCAGGCGATGTTCGCGCGGCGCCGCTGCGTCCGCAGCGCCACGCCGTGCGCCTCGAGCGCGTTGGTATCGATGTTTCGGAGAATGGTGCCGAACTTCTGGACGACGCGCACCTTGTCCGCCGTCGCCAGCTCCGCCTCGCCGACCTGGAGCGATTCGACGACCACTGCATCGGCGCCATTCAGCGCTTCGAGAAGCTCCTCCTGGCTGTCGACGAGACGCACTTCGGCGGGATAAAGGCCGGCCGAAGCGTCGCGAACCTCCTGGAGGTACCCGTCGAAGTCGGGCAGGTCATGCTCGAAGAACTCGGCGAAGGCTTCGATACGCTCTTTCGAAGTCGAGGGGTCGAGTGCGATCTGAATGATGCGCAGGAACGGGTCGTTCTCAACGACGAGGACGGGGCGGCTGTTGGTAGTCACGAGGATGCTCCCTGTTGCGGCTCCGCGTCGATGTCGAGAGCGGCGAGGACGCGCGTATGCATGTTGTAGGCGCCGATCAACACGGCAAGCTCAACGATCTGTCGCTCGCTGAAGTGCGGCGCGAGCGCGTCGAACACTGCGTCCGGCACCTGGATGTCGCGGGTCATCGCGTCCGTGAATGCGAGGGCGGCGCGCAGGCGGTCGTCGAAGAGATCGGAGGCCTGCCAGTCCTTCAGCGCCTCGCACTGTGCTTGCGTCAGGCCCTCAGGCGCGGCGAGTCGCATCACGTGAGCCGCGATCACGTAGTCGACCCGGTTCAGATAGCCGATGCGGATGATGACAACTTCCCGTAGCTGGCCATCGAGCTCGGTCTCCCAGCGCACCGCGCCGATGTGGTCGAACCAGGTTTCGGCCAACCTTGGGCTGTGCAGCAGCATCTTGTAGATGTTGATCAACCTGCCGTTGCGGCCGCCGCGGAGCTTCGCGATCAGCTCCTGGACCTCCGGCCCGTCCGAGTCTTCGACGGGGGAAACGCGCGCCATTCAGTCCTCCTCGAGTACGGACCGGAAGCGGCCCGACGGGATACTAGAGGAGGTCGGGCGGCGGCGGCAATTACTCCCGATGTGGTAGGCAGGGACGAAATGCGGGCGGCGTATCCGAGAGCGCCTGCGCGGCCTCCGATCGTGATAGGATTCGGCCGTGATCGACCAGGAGCTGGCCTCGCCCGCCGCCTTTGCGCTCGCTGTGCAGTCTCGCGCCACCTACCTCGCGCGCGGCACCGACTACGAATCGCAGACGCTGCGCCCCTACAGCCAGCTCACCCTGCTGCTGCACATGGAGCTCGAAGACGCCGACCGCGAGTTGAAGTCACGGGGGCTCCGGGGCGCGTATCGCTGGGCGCTGGCGCAGAGCTAGCCCACCTGCCCCCACGAGGGCTCGTCAACGCCTCTAACCGCCTCGCCCCGATAAGTCACCTCTGGCAGCAGCCAGACCAGTGAATGTGACGCTCGTTCATATAAAGACTGCCCGGCGGCCTGTGACGTCGCGAAGCGACCACAAAGAAGGGAGGAGCCGAAGCCCCTCCCTTCTTTGTGGTGCGATCTGGGGTGCTCTTGCCCGATTGCAAGATTGCCCGATTGCTCGTGTCCTTAGGCGCGAACGCCCTCGCCGATGGCGGCGCGCAGCGTCTCGATCGAGGCGTAGGCTTCCGGAATCGGCTCCGGCAGCGGGCCGGCGACGACGTTCGGGTTGATTGGGCGGCGGCGGGAGACACCCGCCCACTTCGCCGTCTCAGCGCTGACCTTGCCGTCGCGGAAGAACTCCAGCATGACCTGGTTGAACATGTCCGGCTGGTCCGTCTGACCCTGGTGACCGCAGTGGTCAGGGTAGAAGAACTGGACGTTCGGCGCGGCGTCTTCCTGCTGGAAGCCGTTTTCGACCGGGATCAGGACGTCCTGGAGGCCGTAGAGGTAGATCATCGGAATCGTCAGGCGCTGCAGGCGGCCGTTCGTCGACAGGTTGGCGAGGATGTTCTCGTCGTTCGTCGCGAAGGGAGCAACCTCCGGCAGGCCGGCAGCGACGCGGCCGGCGCGCTGGCGCTGAGCAGCCTTGACGCGCATCGTGATCAGCTCCGGCCTGATCGCCGCAGCCTTGTAGAAGATGCCTTCCATCAGGGTGCGCATGCTGGCTTCCGTGCCGTC
>JBFWZE010000068.1:0-16839 GCA_050185685.1 Dehalococcoidia bacterium | reverse complement strand
CCGCGGCGAAGACCGGGTCGTACTGGTCGACGTTCTCGATACCGACGACACCGGCGATCGTCACCGACGCGGCCGCGTCCTCGAAGTCGACCACCGGCTGACCCTTCGGTGGAGCGATGCCGCCCCAAACCGCGACGTCGTTCACACTGACCTCGAGGTTGTCGAGGTGCTGCCCGCCGATGCTCGCAACCGCCGTGTCGCCCATCCCGGACGGACCGATGTACAGCGCGATCGCGTAGCGGTTCTCGCCTAGCATCTCGAAGACGGCGCTTACTTTTTGTGAGGTCACCAGGGCAATCGTCGCCGAGACGACCCGGGCCATCCGCTGCAACGCTGTCAGGATCGGGTAGGGCGACGACCTCGACGACTCCTGCGGCGTGATCAGCCGCGCCGAGTCCGACTTCATCTCGAAGCTGACCCGGTTCACGACCTGCGAGGCGTCCTCTTCGTACTGGTCGATGCTCGTCAGGATGCCGAACTGTCCCGCAGCGCCGGCGTTCTCGAAGTTCGTCAGGACGATGCCGCTGGGGCTGTGGTAGTTCTTCACCTCGATGTCTCGGTCGCCGACTGCCGACTCCCGCCAGTACGCCTGGTGCGCCTCCGCGAAGTCGCCCACCGCCGTCAGCAGGTCCTGGTTGATGAACTCCTTCGTCCTCGTCTGGTAGCCGCCGCCCGTGACCGTGCCCGTCCAGGCTGAGGCGCTCGCCAGCAGCTGGTCGAGCCCGTCCTGCGCCGTCTCGTCCAGGAGCAGGACGCTTCGCCAGGTCTGCTTCCGCTTCAGCTCGAACGACAGGCTCATGCAGGCAAAGCTCACCACCGTGACGCCGTTTTCATCAACGGGAGTGCCTGGGCGCACGATGTAGCCACGGAAGATCTCACCCTCACCAAGCCGGAAGATGCCAATCTCTCGCATCGCCGTCGCCAGGCTGATGCCGCCGGCCGTGTAGGGCGCCTTGAAGGTCGCCACGTCGATGCCGTTGATGCCCTCGGTGATGCTCGCCTCGATGATGTCGACGATCGCACCGACCGCGCTGGCGCCGCCGCTGGCGTAGAGGATGACCTGCATCTCGGCCGCCGGATCGGACGCCGTAAGCAGCGCCGGCTCGGCCTCGATCAGCGTGACCGGGAAGCCTGCGCTCCTGAAGCCCGCCGTGCTGGTCACGAAGGCGTAGGCGGTGCCGTAACCGAGGGCGCCCTTCACGGCCGTCATCGTGATCGAGGTGCCCGCTTGCGCCGTCTCAGTCTGCCCGACCTTCGTTGCCGTGTCGTAGTTCGGGCCGTCGGCGAGCTCCACGGTCCCGGTCGCGCCGAAGTCCGTGCCCGTCAAGACGATGCCTGTCTGCGCGTCGTAGATTTCGTCGGGCGCCACGGTCGTGATCACCGGCACGACCGGCAGGCGGACCGCGATCGTGAAGGCTACCCATGTTGTCGAGGAGCCATCGGTGAAGGTGCCGGGGTTCTCGCTGGCGCCGTTGACCTGGCGCTCGGCAGTGGTCATGCCGTAGCCGGCCTGGGTCTGGCCGTCCGTGTAGCTCGAAGGGATGCCGGAAGCGATGGCGCCGGAGCTCTTGCCGGCGATCCATGTGGTGTCGACGGCGCCGAAGCCGCTGGTCAGCGAGTCCGGGTTGGGCGTGGTGCTGGTGCCCGTGGCGCCGGCAGAAACCGCCACGCACGAGGCGAGAATATAGCCGGCGTCGGGGAAGTAGTAGACGTTCGCGGACGCTGCGACGGCGCTGGCCGTGACGCAGTCCACCAGCGCGCCCGTGTCCGAGACCGCCATGATCTTCGCAAAGACGTAGACCCGGCGAGCGCCACCGGTGTTGAAGCCGCCGGAAGGGCTCAGCGCCGTCCACCCGGCAGGGGTCGAGGTTGTGATCGTCGCGCTGTTGAAGAAGATCAGGCCAAGGCGTCCGGCCTGGATGCTGCCCAGCGGCGTCAGGTCGACGTTGTGGGTGGTGTCGCTGGCGAAACCCTGGGTGAAGCGCGTCGGAGTCGAGGGGTATGCCATCTCTGACTCCTATGCGAACGGCGCGTATGCCGTGATCTGGACGTCGACGTTTGCCGTGCCGCCGATCGTCGCCTTGATGCTGTTGTCGCCAGGCGCCAGAGCGAAGGCCAGGACGCGGTGGGCGGTCCCGATCACCAGCTGCGCGAAGTCATCGGCGTAGCTGCTGCCGTTGTCGGTGCTGCGCTTCACGCTCGCCGCCTCGGCCGGGCTTCCGGTGAACAGGCGCACCTCGTCGTTCGAGCTGGCGCCGTCACGCGCGGTCTCGAAGGTGTAAAGGACCGAGCCGAACGGCGTGCTAACCGCCGTCAGGTTCTCGATCTTCGGGTTGGTGAAGCCGGGGTTGGCGTTCGCCCGCAGCCGTATCTCGACGATCGTCGCCGGGAGGTTGCCGGGGTTGTTCACCGTGAACGTGTCGGGGCTCGAGGTCACCGTCTCCGTGTGCGTGATCGCCGTTTCGCCGAACCAGTCAGAGAACAACATGAATCCGAAGACGACGGGCAGGAGCAGCAGGTTGCGCGGCGTAAGCGTGTACGTGGGCATTTCGCTCAAAGAGGCGTAGCACCAGCGTCGTGACCCATCCGCGCCCAGCGACCAGAGCTTACCGAGGCCAACCGTGTAAAGGTCCGCCCGCAGCTCATCGACCTCCGCGTCGAGGTTTGCTGAGCTGGTCTCGTTTGCGATCGCCCGAATGCGCACGGAGCCCTGCGCCTGAAGAGCGGTCGCCGTGCCCAGCATTCGGAAGCCTCTCGATGTACCCATGACCTGCTGCACCGGGTCCCGCAGCGGCTGCGAGGGCTCAAACTCGAACATCCCAAGTGGGAACGTATAGACCGTCGTCGTTCCATCGAGCGAAGTGAACTTCTCCGGGTATCTCGGTGCTGCCATCAGAACACCATCGCTCGGCGCCGCAACACGAAGGCCATGTCGCCACCGTATCGCTGAGCGCTGCCCGCGTCCTGCGTGTACATCTTCTCGATGTTCTGGATCACGGTGATACCGCCGCTGCCGCCGGGGCGGTTCTCATGCGCCGGCACCACGCGCTCACCGCGGTGGAGCATCGCCGGGAAGTTGTCGTACGGGACGAAGTCGAGGCCTTCCTTCAAGAAGCTGAACGGCTGGATCGTCTTACTGATCCCGGGCACGCCCGGGATGCCGGAATCGAAGCCCACCTTCACCTTGAAGTTCTGGAGGCCGCGGCGGATACCGTCGATGATCTGCTCGGCCATGTTGAGTCCGGCGTTGAAGAGTTCCGTCGCCAGGCCGAGGATCATCTTCGGGATGTTGCCGAACTGGGCTTTCAGCGTGGCGAGGAAGAGGTCGATAGTCGAGTTGGCAATGTCCTTCATCTCAGTCCAGGCCTTCGACCAGTCGCCGTGAACCAGCGCCGACACCAGACTGACCACGCTGGTGACGATTTCAACGATGCTCCGGATCATCTGGACGATGCCCTGTATCTGTGTTTCAACCTGTTGCTTGGCCAGTTCGAAGGCCTTTCCGAGGATTGGCACCTTCTCGGTGATGGTGTCCCAGTTCTTCACCAGCAGGATGATGCCGGCGACGAGGACGCCAATAGCGGCCGCAACGGCGATGAAGGGCGCGCTCGCCGCGAGGACGCTCACCGCCGCGGCGCCGGCAGAGATAGCCAGCGCTGCGAAGGCGCCGACCAACAGGACGCCGACCGTGACGGCGGCCGCCGTCAGCACCGTTTTGTTCTGGGTGAAGGCCTCGATGAACGGTGTGATCTTGTCCAGGGCAGGCTGCACCGCGTCCCGGAGCGTGTTGAAGCCCTGACTGAGCAGCGGCAGGTACGTGTTGGCGAGCGACTCGACGGCAGGCAGGAGCTTGGTCACCGCCACCGTCATCAGCGCAGTCATGACCGGTAGGAGAGCGGCGCCGATCGTCTCCTTCAGCTCGGCCATGCGGATCTTCGCCTGCTCGAACTGCCCGGCCGTCGACTTCGCGTAGGTCTCCGCCTGCCCGCCGAACTTCGCCTGCACCGCCGCCAGCGCGTCCGCCTCCGTGGCGTTCTCGCCAATCACGATGCCCATCTTCTTGAAGACTTCGATGTTCTCTTCGTTGAGCTTGCCGAGCATCTTCGTCGCCGTGGCCAGCGGAATGTTGGCGCCGCGGGCGAGGTCCATGGCCGCGGCCTGGCGCTTGCTGGCCTCGCCGTAGTCGCCGGTAGCGGCGATCAGTGCCTGCATGGAGTCGCGGATGTCGTCGTCGGAGAAGGCAAGCTTCTGGCCCGCCTTGATGCGGTCCTCCATGTCGTCCTTGAGTTCCTGGATCTCCATCGCGTAGTCGGACGTCGTTTCCCCGGCCTTCGCGGACGACATGATGTAGTTCTCAAGGCTCTTGTTCAGACGGTCGGTCGCCGCCTGGTCCTCGGCAGCTCCCTTCGCCGCATCGACGAGGAAGCCGCCCAGCTTCGTGATACCCTCGGCCACGACGAAGCCGCCGGCGATCTTCGCGACATCGCCAAGCGCCTTGCCCATGCCGCCGGCTTTGCCCTTGACGTCATCGAGGACCTTTGACGCCTGGTCTTTCGCCAGCAGCACCAGCTCGAGGGAGGTAGACGCGTCAGCCACTAGTTCGCCCCTCGGCCAGCTGGCGCTCGTAGTTCGCCATTACCTGCGTGATGCGGTAGTCCGTTAGACCGGCCTTCTTCAGGTCGTCCTCGCTGCTGTCCTCCGGCATCTGGTCGATCGCCCGCTTCGAGCGCGCGTAGACTCGCAGCTCCCGAATGAGGAGCAGCTCTTCCACGTCCATCTCTTTGATTTGCGCTGGCGTGCAACCGGGGAACTCCTCTAACAACTGCGAAAGCATCCACTCCGTTGGCGGTGCTACGCCCTCGACACCTTCGAGCGTCAGGTGGAGGGCGTAGAGGCTTCCCCCACGGCAGTCTCCCGGTTCTTCGGCCGGATGCCGTTCGCTAACAGCCAGCCAAGCTCGTCCATGTCCAGCCGGCCAATGTCTGCTGGCGATGGCGGGTTCGGGTACGGCTCGCCCTCGTCGTCTGTCCACTCCCACGCGGCGATCCGTCCGGCGAGGAACTGCCGCACCTGGTCAAGCTGCTGGTCGGCGTCGTCCGCGTCGAGGTCGATGCGCTGCAGCTTCATCGCGTGCATCAGGTCGTTGGTCGTCAGCCGGCCGACGAAGGTCACCGACTCCCCTGCATGTGGATAGATGAGCTCGCCATCGACGTTCACAACGAAGTCGTCGGCGACCACCACTCGATTCGGGCGCTTGCTCTTCTCAGGCATTTACGCCTCCGTGATCGTGCCCGTCGGCTGCACCGTCAGGCGGTAGGGCGTCAGCTTCCCGCGGCCGGGAGAGCGCGTGATCTTTGTAACGACCGACGAGAAGCTCACCGTCTTCGTGCCGCCGATGGTCACGATCACCGCCAGCGTCGCGCCAACACCGGCCGTGTCGCCGACGACCGCGAGGTCACCCGCCGTCGTGCTGTACGGCGCCTCGAAGACCACTGGCGCCAGCTTCTTGACGCCGACGCTGGCGTGCGTCTCGTAGCCGCCGCCGAGGGGGGTCACCTCCTCCATCAGCACCTCTTTCTCGAGGTCGCCGATGACCGTCACGTCGGGGACATTCGAGCCTCCGAGGCTCACCAAACAATCGGCTGGTCCGTAACGCGCCAATTTACCTTACCGTGCCTTTCCTATATGCTAGTTTCATGAATGAGAGGCTTTGTGAATGTGGCTGTGGTGCTTTCCTGGAAGGAAGGCAGCGTCGGTATCGTCATGGCCATAACGCCAATCCTGCGAATCTGCCGCACCGCGAAAAGCCTGAGCGTTATTACGACAATGGGTATGTATACGTTTGGGCGCCGGAGCATCCCGAGGCAGCCGCGCACAAGCATCACCGCCGCAAGGGATACATCCTTGAGCACCGACTGAACTGGGAACTTGCCCACGGTCGACGATTGAAGCCGTCCGAGCATGTACATCACAAGAATGAGATTCGTGATGACAACCGCCCCGAGAACCTGGAGGCGATGACGGCCGCGGAGCATCGCGCGCTCCACAAGGACGGCCGCGCCTTGAGTCTTGAACACAGGCAGAGGCTGTCCGAGACGACTCGCAAGGCGTGGAGTGATGGACGAATGACTAGACCTCTTCGCCAACCAACACCTGCTAAGCCAAAGAAGGGCTCCGCCGAAGCGAGAGCGCAGACCGCTGATGCACTCCGCCTTTACTGGGCCAGCGCTGCTGGCATTGCCCAGAAATCGCGGCTGTCCGAGGCGGTGAAGGCAAGCTGGGCGAAGCGCAAGACTCAGCATCCCTAGCCTCTCGCCACGCCCAGCGTCCACGTTGCTGTCGGGTCGGAGCCGCTGCCGGTGTAGGCCCAGGCAGCGGCCAGGTATCGTCGTATCGAGCCTGTAAGCGTCTTTCGTTCGGCCGCCGGCGCCGCAGTGACCGCGGTGAAGGTGATGATGTCGGCGAAACTCGCGTTGTCCGCCGAGTCCTGCAGCTTCACGATGATGTTCGTGTAGCCGCCAAGGCTGAGCGACGTCATCTGCAGCGTCGCCGCGCAGCCGTTCGAGCTCGCTGCGGCGTTGTCCAGCGAGGTCGCCTGCGTGTTGCTTGCGGCGCCACGGGCAGCAAGCGTCGCGACGATCTTGCCCTCGTCGTGGTTGCCTTCACTCTGGTATGTCGCTTTCGCCTTCGTCAGCGCGCCGCGAGCGATCTGCCGGACGTACTTGGCGATGATCATCGGGGAGCTGACGAATCTGGCGCCGAGAGTGTTGGTTGCCGGCGCATAGCTGAGCACCTTCGACGCACCAGGCGTGACCAGCGCGGCGTTGATCGCGTTCGCGGCGTCGTTGAAGAAGCCCTCTTGCGAGATGCCGAAGCGCTTCACGCCGACGTAGCCCTGCTGCTCGTAGCTGTCGCCGAGCACGGTCGTGTCCTCGATGAGCCCCTCCTGCTCGTCCTCGATCATCGTTGCGTCGCTCAGGACGTTCATGCCCGAGATCAGGAGGAAGCCGACGTCGGCGGAGGAGATTCTAGCCATCGGTCACCTCTTCGATTGCGCCGGATTCGAGCAGCCATTCGGCGGACCCGGCGGGGATGTATGCGGGGATCTCGCCTGGTTCGTAGCGAACGAGCTTCCGGTCCGTGACCTCTTTCCCTGCGGCGGTCAATTCGATAACGCGCTGGTACTCTGCTTCATCCACCGGCAGGCTCAGGCCGACGAGAGCGCGGTACTGCTTCGCTTTGGTCTTCGCCATCAGCCCACGTCCTCAAACCACTGCAGATCGAGAAAGGCCCGCCAGCCCGGGTACGTCGCCTTCGCCCACTCCATCGCGGCCTCCTGCGGCCGCTCTGTGCGCAGGTCGCCGACGAGGTCGACGCTCTCGTTGAAGCGCGTCCCCGCCCGCTGCTGGTCGTTGACCGCCCGGGAGGCCGCGTCGAAGAACTCCCGTGCAAACCGCAGGCCGTTGTCACCGGTCTCGCCGTAGAAATCGATCTGCAGCGTCTGGTTCACCTCGACGAGGTTGCCCATGCGCAGCCGCTCCGGCACCGCGTCCGCCCAGACGATGAAGCAGGGCACCTTGCTCGTGAGCATCACGTTTGACCCGGGCGGGATCTCGAAGACCTCGTGCGGCTTCTTCTTTTTCGCCGCCGAGTCCGCTGGCAGCTCGATCGCCGCCAGCACCTTCGCGACCTCCATGCAGACCTGCGCGAGCGCCATCAGGGCGCCCCCGCCGCGGCCCAGCGCTGGTTAATCTTCTTGATGATCGAGCGGGCAACCCGCGGCGACATCGCCTTGAACAGGGCAACCTGCTTATCGCGCCACGAACGGCCGGTTACGCGTGGCCAGTTATCCGTCGACTGCACGCGACGACTCAGGACGAGGCGCTCGGAAGACACCGTGTTGCGCTTCGCGCCGAGGCCCTTGCCGCCGCGCAGCATCCGCTTCTCGATCGTGTCGAGGCCCGCCTCCGTCTCGTCCTCGTAGAGCACGGACCCGCCGAGCTTCGCCTCGAGCTCCTTCAGCCCCTTGATCTGGACTTCGACCGCAACGCCGCTCAAAACGTCACCTTCCCGCGGTGGGAATCCCGCAGCCGGCGGACGAGGCTCATCATCAGCGGCGACGTGTTCACCGTCGTGTCGAGGTCCTGCGCATTGCCCAGCGACAGCGGCGAGTCGGTGCGCCAGATCGCGCACAGCTCGATCACGTCCTCGATCGCGCCGGCAGGAACCTCCGGGTACCCGTAGACGCCTGTCACCTGGTAGCGGCGCCCGGGGGTGAAGCTCCGAGTGCTCCACGGCGGGATCGAGAGCCGGTCCCAGGGCTTCGGCTCCGTGCCGAGGTTCGCGCCTCGAGGCAGCATCTCGACGTCGCTGTTCGACCAGGTCGTCGCGTAGGTGCCGTCGTTGGCGCTGTCTTCCTTGATGATCAGGCCGGAGCTCGTCGCAAGGCCCGGGCAGCCGTCGCGGGTGCCCCAGAGGTCGAGGTAGTCGACGTATTTCGCTACCCAGACGCGCGCCACCGCCGCAGCGTCCTTCGTGTAGAACTGCTTCGTCTCTTTCTCGTAGAGCCGGCTGCACGCGCGCAGCTGCCGCAGCAGCACGTTCTTGTCCTGCACATCGCCGCGTACACCGATGTAGTCGTCGACCGACGCCAGCGGGTCCGTGATCGCCATCAGCGGTACTGTCCTTTCGTAGCGCCGGAGGGAGCACGGAAGTGCCCCAGCGGGCAGTTCTTCTCCCCGCGGCTGTTTGCGTCCAGCGGCGTACCGCACACCGGGCACGCGACCTCTGGCTGCTGTTTCTCTGCCTCAGACAGCCGCTTCGCTTCTTCCGCAATCGCCTTGTAGCCGCCCCAGTCGCCGCCGCTCATGCCAGTGCCTCCGAGCCAAAGCCCTGCTCGAAGATCGCTTCAGCAAGTGCGGTGTTGCCGTCAGCATTCGGATGAAGCCCATCGCCGGAGTCGTACTCGGCAAGTAGCACCGGCTGTGAACCGTCGCCGTCGCCCATGACGAGCTCGGCATCGACGTAGGTCGCGACGTTCGCTTTAATCCAGGTGTTGACCGCGACCCTCACGGCTTCCTTGCCGGCGTCCCAGCTTGCGTAATTCCCGAAGGGAAGCAGGCAGACGACCACCGGGTTGTTGAGTTCAGCGATGAGCAGCGTCAGGTTGGCCTCGATCGTGGCCGCGCTTACCCCCTGGATCACGTCGTTGATGCCACAGAGCAGCACTGAGTTGGTGTAGGGGTCGATGTGCGCAGGCTTCAGGAACGCCAACAGGTCTGACGTCTTGTAACCGCCGATCGCCTGCTCGCCATAGCCAACACCAAGCAACTGCGCGAGCGGGTCTGCGTAGCTGGGGGCTGTCGAAATGCTGTCGCCAAAGGCTCCCAAGACTGCCCCCTCTAACCTAAAAAATCGAAGTACCCGTCGAACAGGTTCCGCAGTTGCCAAACCTGATCGGCCGTCAGTTCAGCGCCGCCCAGAGCAAAAGCAGCAATGCCGCCCTGAAAGGGAAGTGATGCCGCCCCGGTGCCAGAGCCGATTGCCAGCACCGACGTGCCGTTCTCCATCGCCGTATACGTTGCGCCGACCTCACTGGTAGCGGTCACCGCTATCGGGAGGCCGTCGACGTAGATCTTCATCCCGTCCGAGTCCTCGCTGCCGTCGTATGTGAGCACCAGCAGAATCCAGTCATCCTGCGTGATCGCCGCGTTGGAGCTCAGGTTCTCTGCGCCGTCTGAACTTTCGTCGTAAAGCGCGAACTGCAGTGTGTCGTTGGTCGCCAGATAGGCGCGATATTCGCGCTGGTTGGTGGTGTACTTACCAAAGAGCGTCCGGTTATTTGCCGTGTTCGTGATGTTCACGAGCATGACCACGCTGAACGCCTCGTCTGCCGACGCATTGCCAAAGCTCAGGTCGTCAGCATCAGGGAAGGTCGAGTAGTTCGTGCTGCCGTCGTAATCGACGTAGTACCCCAAGCCCAGCCGGTGAAGTCGCGTGGCGACTGTCGCGTTGTGCGTCAGCGTCGCCTGGTTGCGGGTCTGGTCCGCTGCAGTCGTCGTTTCATCGCTGCTCGGCAGCCAGAACCGGCGCACATCACCCATGACATCGAGGACTTGGGCGATAAAGTTGCTCCGCGCCGTCTCCAGCGAGTACGGGTAGCTGTACGAGGTCCACGCGGCGCCGTTCCACACGAACCAGTTGCGGGTGTCCGTCTCATAGAACAGAGAGCCTGGCAGCGATTCATCTGCAGGCTTGGTGTCACTCGACAGGCCGACGTACCGGTGAATCCGCGTCTCAAGGTAGACCGTCACGCCGCAACTCCCTTCAGGTCCACAACGAAGTGCAGACGCGGCTCCGAGCCGAGATTGATCGAGGCGTGCTCGATCGTCGGGTCGAAGGTGTAGATGCCGCCCTCCTCAAGTTGCTGCCAACCTGCGTCGGCGCTGTAGCTCCAGCAGGACGGGTTGGTCTTGAGCACCAGGTGCAATCGCTGCGCGCCGGCGGCGTCTGCCTCGCTGTCTGTGTGCAGATGGATGTGCCCTTCGGGCGCAATCATCGACACCATCGCGAAGCTCCACTCACCAGGGAACACGTCAACGAGAAGAGGCTGAAACAGCGCCCGGCTCCGCTCCTGGTCCATAAACGAGGTCGCGTAACCCCGCTTGTTCACATGCAGGCGCATACGGCTCGTCAGGTCGATGAGCGGTGCCAGGTCCTTCTCGTATGTCCCTACTCGCGCGTACATCTAGCGCCCGATCTGGATGATTCGCCCCTGCCGGATAGACATCGTGTTCGCCGTGGTCTCACCGGTGAGGAAGTGAATCGAGAGCCGCAGTGACTCGTCGTTCGGGAGGTTGGTCAGCGCAGGGCCGGTCACCTCGTCGCCGTCAATGAAGACGCTCAGCGCTGAGCCGTCCCAGTAGAACTCGACGTACATCAGCGTGTCGTCCACCAGCGTCGCGAGGCTTGAAGCCTTCGTCTCGGACGAGTCCTTTTCGACCATGAAGCCGACAGCCGTCGAACCGTCGAGTGATTCGAAGCCGACCCGGTCGGTCACGCCGCCGAGGATGTCGGTGTCGGTGACTGCGAGGCCGAAGAAGAAGTCGGTCTGCGTGACGTCGTTGATCTTGAACTCGAGGCCCGCATACAGCACCTGGTCAGAGGTCAGTTCGAACACGCGGCCCACGAGTTGCGTGTTGACGCCGTCGTTCTCAGCGTTATCGGTGACGATGTCCCAGACGTAACCGGGAAGCTCCGAGGCTTCGATGTAGGACTCACCACCGAGACCAGTCTCGACCAGCGTGGTTGTCCAGCCAGTCGGCTGCGTCGCGGTGCTGCCGTCAGGCTGCGCGTCCGATGCCCTGAGTTCGTGCTTGATCACGTCCGGGCCGATGGCGTCGATGACGCGCATCATGTGCGCCGAGCGGTCGATGTAGACGAGGTTCCCCTTGATCCGCTTGCCGATTACGTCAGCCATTTATGCTGCTCCTTCTTCTGGGCTTTCGCCGGATTCCGTGAGCGTCACGGGCTCTTCGATTGGTGCTGGCTCCGGTTCTGACGGGGCCTCTTCTTGTTCAGCCGCAGCGGGCTCTGGTGCTGGCCGGGGCCTCTGGGCTGTCCGGCGCGGTGGCTTCACTGGCTCTTTCGGTGCTGCCGCCTCTCGCACCGCATTGAGTGCAGCAGCCGCGCTTTCGCTCCAGCGGTACATCTCGCGGCCCCTGAGTGCGTCTCTGATAGGCCCGATGTTGCCGAGCCGCGCCTGCTCGATCGCCTCCCCGAACGGGCCAACTCCGGTCAGTGACCGGACGTTGTACCGCTCGCAGATGATCGATTCGAGCGTGTCTACCGCAGCGAGAAGTTCCTCGCTCATCGGCTATTCCAGCGCTGACCGGAGGTTGGCCGGCGTCCGCTGGACTGCGGGGTCGGTAAGAGTGGCCCAGGCTGCGCCGATCTTGGCGCCGGAAGCGTCACCAGTGACGATCGCCGACACGCTCAGTGCGGTATAGCCGTCACCGAGGTCACGCTTGTCGATGTGGAAACAGAGCATCGCAGATGCTTCGCCGTTGGCATCGTCCAGGACGACTGCGGCGCCGTCCGTGTCCGAAATGCTGCCCTTTGCCCACGTGCCCACGCCGACGGCGGTTGTGCCGTGCTGCTTGTAGTAGTAGTACGGGTGCGAGATAGCCGACAGGTCGATCGTGGTGCCGGTCGCATCACTCATGTCGGTGTGCCTTTTGACCGTGAACTTCAGGTCGTCACCGGCTGATGCGTCGCCGAAGAAGAACCAGAGGTCGACGCCGCCTGCATCGCGAAGCGAGAACTGGTCACCGCCCTGCGAGCTGGAGAAGTCGATCGGGATCATCAGTGGGATGTTGTCGTAGAGCCTGCCGAGTCCGAGCATTATGTGTCTCCTTCCTTCGGGGGTTCATTGCCGAAGGGACTAAGCAGGAAGCGGGGGTTTATTGCCGCTCCCTGCTGGCGGGGCTTGATTAGGCGACCGCACCGAGCAGCACGAAGGGGCTCAGGGTGCTGCCGTTGACCGGCGTAATCGCCGACTGAATCCAGGGGCGGCCGTCGTTGCGGACGATCGCCTTGAGCTCGGTCTCGTCGTTGGAGAACCGGGAGTGCTCGCTGGACTCGACCGACAGCGCCTGCCGGTCGCCGATGAGGTAGAAGCCGAAGTCGTAAAGGCCGAGGCAGCCGGCAGAGCCGAGCGCGGGGACCTTCTCAGTGAGGATCAGTGGCCTGCCAAGCAGGGTCATCGGCGCACCAGCCGCCGCGTTCACCAGCATCACTGGCGCGCCACCGGTGCCGACCGCGATCGAGAGCTGCATGAGCTGCGGGAAGCACGTGGGGTTTGCGAGCCAGACTGCCGAGCCAAGCGACTGCGGCAGGCAGCGGGCGTAGATGTTGAGGACGTTCTCGACCACGATCGTCGATGCGCCCTGCCCGGTCTCTGCCGAGACAGTGATCGCGGCGCCGGAGTTCTGGACGCCGAGCGGTTCGCTGGCGCCGTCGCCGGTCAGGAAGTCGATGTCTTCGAAGAAGGCGATGCCTCGGGGCAGAGCCGCCATAAGCCAGGTCGAGAGCGCGGGCGCGTCGGCCCAGAGCTCGTTCGGGACGCGGGCGGTGCCCATCATCTTGGTCGGGTCGAGTCGCACGCGGCCGAACTTGGCCTCGGTCGGCGTGACCGTGCCGGATTCCTTCACGCGGCTGAAGCTCATGCCGCCGAAGACCGAGCCGACGTGGGTCGTCTGGTCGACGTAGGGGAGCAGCTGGACGCCGCTCGTCATCGTGATAACCGACGCCCGCGGGCGAACGACCGAGTTCTCGAGGACGAGGTCGTAGATCTCAGAGCGCATCGTCTCGGGGATCAGGAAGCCGCCGGTGCTCGGGTCGACCGAACTGTAGGCGTTCATCACCTCGAGGGCCTTGCTGTAGCGGTCGTCGTTCACGCGGCCCTTGTTGAAGACCGTGCGGGCGAAGTCGCCGATGTTTGCCCAGCCGAGGTCATCCATCGGTTTGCCGGGGGCGTTGGGGTTGGCTGCTGCGGCAGAGCGGGCGCCCTGGCCGAAGTTCTCCGGGACGCCAAGCTGGGGACGGGCGGGGACGCCGCGTTCGGCGAGTACCTTGTTCAGCGCGTCCGAAACCTTGTTCTCGACCACGTTGTTGCCGTTGAAGAACGCCTGCAGCTGGTCCGCGACCTGGTCAGCAAGCTTCGGGCGGGTCGCCTCGTTATAGGCGTCCACGACCTCGCTCAGCTGGCCGGACTGAATCCATTCGGCCGCCTTTGCCGGCGTGTTCATGATTTCCTGCATTTCCGCTACGGTCTGCGGGACGACGAGCTTTGCCATGTGCGGGCCTCCTACTTGCCGCCCACCGTGAGCGGGTTCTTTTCGAGTAATCCAGCGAGGTTCGGAACAGGCGGCTTGTAGCCCGCGTGCTCCGCGAGAGGGGGAATGTTCATCAGAAGGGCGCTCAGGTCGTCTACGGGCTCTTCCGACGCCTTCGCGGCTACCCGGAAGCCCTCTGGGGCGGCGTTCTTGCTGTCACCACCGATCAACCCATGTGCCAGACCGGCGTCGACCGCAGCCTGGCCGCGGTACGTCGTCCCGTGTTCGCCGTTCGCCTGCATTGCCGTGCGCCATGTAGTGGCATCACCGCCCGCGCGTTCGGCGTAAATTGACGCGATGTTTTCGCTTTCCTCATCAAGGAGGCTGCGGACTTGGCTGAGTTGCTCAACGAGGTCATCAACACCCGCTGCATTGAGCATGGCAAACACGCCGATGCCCGCCTGCGCGTCATGGATCATGACCTTGCCGTTCTTCGCAATCAGACGCTCACCAGCCGCCATCGCGACGAACGAGGCCGCCGAAGCAGCGACCGTGATCTTCGCCGTGATGTCCGCCGGGTGTGCGAGTAACGCGTTGTACATCGCGAGCGCGTCATCGACGAAGCCGCCCGGAGAATTGATATTGAGCGTGATGTGGGCCGCGTCGATGTCCCGGAGTTCGGCGACGAAGTCTTTCGCCGTCGTCCCGTCCCACGGGTCGCCGATCGTGTCCCAGATGTCGATCTCAGCCTCGTCTTTCGAGACGTTGACGATCTTGAACGCGAGAAGGCGGGCGCCTTCCTTCGATGTATTCGAGACGCGCAGTTTCATACCGCTAGCCTCAGCGAGGCCAGCGGCACGTTTATGCCCTAAATCGGCACAGTTTTGTTAGTTTTCGCCGCCCCAGATCGTGCGGTACTTGCGCAATGTCCGCTCAGCCGCCCCCACGCGGCCGGCAATCTGCGCCCACGTCATCGACGGATGAGTCTTCCGCAAACTCATCGCGTGGTCGTGCACCGCCCGCGCTCCGGGGTCGATCTCCACCTGCGGGTACCGTGGCGCATCCAACAGCGCTACCGCCGTCCGACCGCTCGCAACCGGTGCTGGAGGTGCCGATTCTGGCTCAAAATCCTCCGCTGAGCCCACTAGGGCTTCGATCGTCTTCTCATCCATCGCCGGGAAGGCCACCTTTAGCGCGATCCGTGCCGTCTCAGGCGCAATCTCCTTGCGCGTCACCTGCCCAACGATCTCAAGGAGCGACGCGATCTGCGCACCGTTCAGCGCCTGCGCCTGCGGCTCTGTCGGGGCCAATGACTCATCAGCGCCCAACTGCGACACCGGCACCGGCTTGTGACTCGTGGGGAGGAAATACACCCCATCGACGGCCTCTGGAGGCAGTCCAATCGCCATCCGTCCCTCTGGGTGCGACATCAGGCCTGCCTGGACGTTCGCACGCGCCCGTTCTTGCAGTTTGTCGACGTCCTCCTGCAGCGCCCGGATGTCGGAGAGGTCGAAGGTGACCTCGTCGATCCCTGCGAACTCCGGCACCAGCCGAAGGTTCAGGACGTCATCCATGTTGGACAACCGCGGCGTCATCGTCAGGTCCCAGAAGACCTGCCAGTCCTGGCGCTTGTTTGCGTAGCTCGAGCTCTCATAACCGATCAGAAGGCCTAGAATCGACCCCGGAATGCCGAAGGCCATCGCAATTCGCGCCTCAGAGACCGCGTCCAGCTCCTTCGGCAGCGCGTCACGCAGGCCGCGCGCCAGGCCCAGCTGCGTGTAAACAGCGCCGTCCGAGTTGTCGAGGATCATCATCTCGTGCCAACCGCCGGACCCGCCGAACTGCCGGCGGAAGCGCTCCTTCGCCTCGTCCTTGTCCTCCTGGCTCATTTCGCCCTTCACTGACAGGATCGAGCCCGGTCCGGTGCCTCCACGCTCGAAAAAGGCCCGGAGGAAGCCCTGCATGTATCCGTCAATGGCAATTCTGCCCATGATCGGCATCAGCGGCGGCATCCCGTAGTAGTCATCGCCGCCCGGCGTCTTGAAGTGGATCACGTCTTCGTAGGGGAACACGACCACCGCGTTGCCGACCTTGTACTCAAAGCCAGTGATGAAGGGCTCACCCTTCGACATATCACCCGCGAGGATCTTCACACGGTCTGGCCGCAGCCTCCAGAGCTCCATAGCGTTGCCCAGAACCCCGCGTGCCTTCAAAACGTAGGCATTTCCTGCCAGATCGAGGTCCATCGACACCGTCGCCCACAGCTGGCCGCTGCTCATGTACGGGTTCGGGTTGTTCAGCAGCCGCACCACCGGGTGATCGATCTCCTCGGTGTAGCCACTCGCCATCAGGATCGCCGAGCGCATCCGGGACGGGAACCCGTGCGAAGCCAGCACGCGGTTCTGAGCCCGCGTCTGCTGGCGCGATTTGGTGTGCCGAAGGCCGATAATCCGCGGCTCGGAGGCCGAATTTGCCAGCAAATTGACCGCTGCGTACACGATCTCGTTCGACGCGTACGCCTTCGCCCCCGCCGCATAGCCGGAGCCCTGCGTCGCCCGCCCGGACCCCACTGGCACCGACAGCACCGTTGGCGTCGCCTTCTGCAATGCCCGCAAACCCTTCGCCCAGACACCCATCAGAGACTCCTATCCCGCCCCGAGTTCGAAGGCTCGGACGGCCAGGCCAAAGGCCAGGCCGAGTGCAACTACTCCCAGAAGCGCAAGCACCACTGCGGCGCCGGCCTGCGCCAGTGCCTCACGGTCCTCGGCGTCGAAGATCGATACCAGCCGCCGAATTACACCCATGTCACACCGACCTTTTTCTTCGCCTTCCGCTTCTTCTCCTCTGGCAGCGCCAGATAGTCCTGCCGAGCCTTATGTGCCAGTGCTGCGGCTGCCGCGGCGTCGATCTTCCTCGAACTGAACATCGTCTCCTTGCCAAAGGTAACCCCGTATTGGTTCGGACGCCTGCGCGCGTTGTAGACGTACTGGCTGAAGGCAACGTC
>JBFWZE010000067.1:11893-16866 GCA_050185685.1 Dehalococcoidia bacterium | reverse complement strand
CCCATGTAGGAGGCGGCGATGGCGAGCGACCCCAGCAGCACCAGGATCAGCGTGCCTGCAGCGAGGAGGATGGAGGGAAGGTTGTCGTTTTGCATGGACGGTGCCGCATCGCTGCGGGCGCCTTCAGTCTACGCGACGTGACCGGCTCGGGAGGTCGCGATGCGTGGCAGCCAGGCTGACGAGATGCCACGTCTCGGCTACCGCACCCTCACTCTGGCCTTCGCCCTGAGTGGGAGGGGACTTTCGTCTCTTGCCGGCTGTCGTAGTTCAATTTCATGAGATTGAACTACGACCAAGCCCCTGCACTACGTCACCTGCTCCAGGAAGGCGCGGACGATGCGGGAGTAGTCAGCGGGGCGCTCTTCCTCGAGGTGATGGCGGGTGTGGTCCATGACGTACATCTCGCTGTTCGGGATGATGCCTAGGAGGTAGACGCCGTAACCGGGCTCGAACATCGGGTCGTACTTGGCGACCATGATCAGTACCTCGTGCTGCAGCGTCTTGAGGCCTTCGGTGAGGTCCTGGCGGGCGCCGCGGGCGTTGGGCGTCGACATCAGCTCAAGCCATTCGGGGCGGGAGCTCTGGGCGAAGCGGATATTGACGGTCTCGTCCGGGATCGCGTCACGGTCCCACCATTCGAGATCGGCCATGAGGTCACGAGCCTTCTGCCAGGTCGGGCCCTCGTCGGCGTAATAGCGGGCCAGCCAAGCGAGACCGGGGCTGGTGCTGCCGGGGACGCGCGTCGGGTTTTCGAAGGTCGGTGCGCTGCCGGTGAAGACGATCTTCTTCACGCGTGACGGGTACTCGATCGCGAGGGCGAGCGCCGCGGTACCGCCGACGGAGCTACAGACGAAATGGGCGCTCTCGATGCCCATCGCCGTCATCAGGAGGTCGAGGTACTTCGCCTGGAAGCTCCACATCGGCTCATTGTGGTGGGGCAGGCTGGACTTGCCGTACTGGAGGAGATCGGGCAGGACGCAGCGCATGTCGGTGAAGTACGGGAGGACGGGGCCGAAATCGGTCCAGGCGTCGCCGCCGGGGCCGCCGCCATGCAGGAAGAAGATTGGCTCGCCCTCGCCCACGTCAATGACGTGCATCTGGTAGTCGCCGACCGGGATGTAGCTGCCCTGGGGGATATCTGCAGTAGTCATGGGCGTAGTCTCGAGAATGGAAGCGGCGAGTGCATCAGAGTTCTGGCGCCTCGGCGGGGATTTCACCGACTCGTAATATGCTGAACGGCGACACTTCTCGTGCCGCCGTTCAGTGCTACGAGGTCGGCGGTACTAGACCCAGGGTCCCGTCGCCTGGTCGTCGAAGTCGAGCCAGGCGCGCACGATCTTCGCGTAGTCTCGCGGGCGCTCCTCTTCCGGGTGATGGCGTGTGCGGTCCATGACGAACATCTCGCAGCCCTCGATCTGGTTGCAGAGCCAGAGGGCGTAGGCGGTCGGCGCGATCACTTCGCCCTTGCCGTAAAGCAGCAGGACCGGCGCCTTCACGTTCGGCAGCACCGACTCCAGGTCCTGGCGCGTGTTCTTCGTGCTCTGCGCCTTGATCATCTCCAGCCACTCCGGCCGGACCGTGTTCTCGTAGCGCTCCGTAATCGTCGTGTCCGGGATCAGGTTCGGGTCCCAGTACTCGAGGTCGCCCATCAGGTCCTTCGACTTCTGCCAGGTCGGGCCGTCGGCGTAGTAGCGCTGCACCCATGCGGCGCCCGGGCTGGGGCCTTCGAGGCCGGGCATGTTGAAGGTCGGGTTGCTGCCTGACATCACAATGCGCTGCACGCGGTGCGGGTACTCGGCAGCCAGCGCCAATGCCACGGAGCCACCGACGGAGCTGCACACGAATGGCGCGCTCTCGATGCCGAGGGCCGTCATCATCTGGTCGACAGCGCGGGCGTGGAAGCTCCACATCGGCTCTTCGTGCTGGACGAGGTCGGACCGGCCGTACATCAGCAAGTCGGGGAGGACGCAGCGCTTGTCGGTGAAGAACGGCAGCATCATGCCGAAATCGACCCAGCCATTCGTCCCGGGACCGCCGCCGTGCAGGAAGATGACCGGGTCACCGGCGCCGACGTCGAGCAGGTACATCCTGTGCCCGCCGACTTCGACATACTTACCCTGTGGAGCTTCTGGCGCTGCCATCGAAGAGAGCCTCCTGAATCTGAATGCGTGAGCGCGCGCGATGCCGTGAGCATAGATCGGATCCTGCGCCCTCGTAAGACACTGAACGACGACAGTATTGTTACGTCCCAGGACGTAATCACCTGAAATGCCGCTACGACGCTGCCTGCGACGCATAGCCATCTTCGTAAAAGCAGAGGCCGGGGCGAGGTTGGTCGTTGGCTGCAGACGCGAGGCTCTTGTCGCGAACGTTGCGTGATACGCTCACCGTGATGAGAGTGCCGACGATCAAAGAGAACATGCTGCCCCGCGATACGAATGCGCGGGGGACGATCTTTGGCGGCGTGATCATGAGCAACATCGACCTTGCCGGCTACATGGCAAGCCGCCGCCACGCGCCGCATGACTACGCGACGAAGGCGATGCGCGCGGTCGAGTTCATCGCCCCCGTCTACGTCGGCGACCTCGTCAGCTACTACACCGAGGTGATCCACGAGGGCCGCACGTCCGTGACGGTGCGCATCGAAGTCGAGGCAGAGCGCTTCAGCAATCCGAACGAGGTCGTAAAGGTCACTGCCGCTGAGGTCACCTACGTCGCGATCGACGCCGACGGGAAGCCGGTGGCGATACGAAGCGACAGCCAGCCGTAACGCCTCGCCTGCGTGCTGATTCCTGACTCGCAGCGCTGCAAGACCACGGCGTTCGTTGAGACGTTTACGTAAGCGGTGGTATACTCGGGCGAATTCCCTCGGATTGGTGGCTGACGTGGATTTCAGTAATTTCCCAAAGTGCCAGAAGTGCAAGTCCGGTGATCTCGTACCGCTGTCCGACTTCGGGAGCCAGGGCGCCGCGATTCACTTCAAGGCCTGGGTCTGCACCAATCCCGACTGCGGATTCAATCTGAAAATCCGAAACGGCGACCTCTACGTGGATGAGCCCATCTCCTCCGGCGCCGTCCACACGCCCCGGTACCGCTAACCCCTGGCCACGTTACAGACCCCCACTGACGAGCGCGAACGGCCACAATCCGTAACGACTGTTATTGCCCCCTCGATCGAGCCCGGCGAGCGCATCGGCAGCTTCCATGCCTTTCGCTATCCCAACTTCCGCTGGCTCTGGACCGGCAACCTGTTCGCCGGCGCCGCACAGTGGATCCAGCAGACGACGATGGGCTGGGTGGTCTACGACCTGACCGGCTCCGGCGGCCTCCTCGGCGCGATGAACTCGATGCGCAGTATCGCGATGCTGCTGGTGATGCCCTTTGCCGGTGTCACCGCCGACCGTATTAGCCGCAACCTGATCATCGGGGCCAGCCAGGTGCTGCTCTTCGCAATCGCGTTGCTGCTGGCGCTGGATATCGCCCTCGGAATGCTGGAAGTCTGGCACCTCTTTGCGTTCACCCTCCTCGCCGGCGTCGCGAACAGCTTCAACCAGCCCGCCCGCCAGACGATGATCTTCGACACGGTGCCCCGGCCGGTGCTGCCGAATGCGGTTGCCCTCGGCAGCATGGCAATGAGTACGACCCGCGCGATCGGGCCGATGATCGGCGGCGCGCTGATCGTCGCCTTCGGTGCTGCCGCGAACTTCTCGCTGCAGGCAATCGCATACCTCTGCGTACTCGGCACGGTGCTGCTGATTCACCTGCCGCCGCGAGAGCCATCAACCGCGCGCCGGGCGGTCTTTCGCGACATGAAGGAGGGCTACGGCTTCGTCTTCAGCAACCCGCAGGCAAGGGTGCTGTTCATGATGACGCTGATCAACCCGCTCTTCCTGATCCCCCTGCATATGGGCGTGCTGCCGATCCTGGCGAAGGACGTCTTCGACGGCGGGGCATCGAGCCTCGGCATCATGCTCGGTGCCCTCGGCGCGGGCGGTATCGTCGGCGCCCTGCTGACGGCGTCGCTGAACCGCATCGACCGCCGCGGCGTCATGCAGCTCATCGCACTGGCGATCTACAGCCTCGCCCAGGCAACCTTCTCCCTGGTCGCGCTGCTGTTCGGCGAGATGTGGCTGGCGCTCCCCTTCCTGCTCATTGCCGGCGCCGCGGAGAGCGTCAGCAATACGACGAACCAGACGGTGCTCCAGCTGCTGGCGCCGGACGAGCTGCGCGGCCGGATCAACGCGGCGCTGCAGCTCAGTCCGATGCTCTGGTCGTTGAGCGTCCTCGTGGCCGGGTCGATGGCCGACCGCACCGGCGCACCGACGGTCGGTATCGTCTTCAGCATGACCGGATTCTTCGTGACGATTGCGATTACTCTGCTCTCACCTCGCATGCGCAACCTGCGTCTGAGTAGACTAAGGGAGGCTCGCGGGACCTAGAGAGGGAGGACGAAGTGACCGTTCGGAATCTGTTTCTCGAAAGCGAGGGCGGCGGTCATGTTGCCGGCATCCTCATAGAGGCGCTGGACGGCGCCTGGCCCACCGCCCACGAGGGCGGGTTTCCCCTCCTCCAGGGACTGGACCCGCACGGCAACACGGTCTTCAACCGGCTGCAGGCCTTCGGGCTCGAAGAGGAGCTCAGCCGCCTGCGCGGCAGTGTCTCCTTCGGCCAGCGCGCGACCATCGACGCCGCGATCGACCTCGTCCACCGCTGTCAGCGAGGCGGCAAGCTGTATCTGCGCTTCGAAGGCGTTTGACGCTTACGCGCCGATAGCGATGTAGCGCACGCCGGCCGCCTCGAAGCGAGCGCGGTCGTTGCTGCCGCGGCCGTCGAGGAAGACGCGGGCGCCGCCGAGCTGCCCGATCTCGAGGTCACGGTACTCAGGATGCGCGGCCTGCAGGACGACGGCATCGATGGCACCGGACGGCGGCAGCCTCGACGGCTCGAGACCGTGGGCGCGAATCTCCGCGTCA
>JBFWZE010000067.1:0-11793 GCA_050185685.1 Dehalococcoidia bacterium | reverse complement strand
CGGCCCGACTCGTGGGCGGCGCGAACGGCGTCGTCGAGACCGGGCTCACCGCCGACAGTCGAGATGCCCGCGTTGACGGCCTCGACGACGGCGGCGTTGACGTCGCAGCCGATCACCGTGGCGCCCTTCGAGGCGTACTGCGCGGCGAGCGGCAGGCCGATCTTGCCGAGACCGACGACGGCGACGCGCATCAGAGCGTCACCGCACGGCCGCTGCGTCCCGACTCGGTCAGGGCGTCGGCGATCTCGAGGGCGGCGAGGGCGTCGTGGTTGCTTACCGGCATCGGCCCGCCTGAGCGCACGGCGTCGACGAAGGCGGAGAGCTCGGCGAGCAGCGGCTCTCCGTGCTCGACTGCGATCGGTACTGCCACTCCGGGTTCGAGACCCTGGAGGCGAACGATCGGCGTCTCCTGCTGAGGCGTTGCGGCATCGCTCTGCAGCGACTGCGCCGGTCGAAACTCCAGTGACTGCGCCCGGTAGTCGAGGACAAATTCGCCGCCAGTACCGAGGACGCTGAGCTCGCGGACGATGCGGGCGGAGAGGCGGTTCACCTCCAGCGTGCCGATGATGCCGCTGCCGGGCTCGGCGCTGCGAAAGCGCAGGGTTCCGTTGAGGGAATCTTCGAAGGGTGTGCGGATGTTCGTCAGCGTCTCCGCGTAGGCGCGCTCAACCTCAGCGCCGGTGAGCAGGCGCATCACGTCGATGTCATGGAAGGCGAGGTCATGGACGACGCCAACGTCGAAATCGCGTGGGCGGTCGACGAAGTAGGCGAGACGGCGAGTCGTCACCTGGATCACGCGTCCAGCTTCGCCGGCATCGAGATGGTGCTTGAGCTCCTGCACGGCGGGATTGAAGCGCTCGATGTGACCGTGCATCAGGGGCACGCCTGCAGCCTCCGCATGGGCAACGAGGCGCCGTCCTTCGTCGAGAGTCGAGGCGATCGGCTTTTCGACCATCACCGCGCAGCCGGTCGCGATCGCGTCCTCGGCGACGGTCGCGTGGAGGCGCGTCGGCACCGCAACGATCACGGCGTCGAGGCGCTCCTGCTTCAGCATCTCGCGGTGGTCGGTGTAAGTTGCCACGTCGCGGCCCTGGGAAACGGCAGCAAGTCGCTCTTCGTCCCGGTCGCAGATCGCGGCAAGACGCGCACCGGGCAGCTCGTGAAGGACGCGGGCGTGGTTGCGGCCGAAGCCGAGGCCTACGACGGCAACGGCGACGTCACGAGGCGTAGCAGTCATCTCGCCGCCGGGGTCCTCGAGTCGACCCAGCTGTTTACCGCCGTAACGATCTGCTCAAGGTCGCTCTCGCTGAGGCCGGGGTGACAGGGCAGCGAAAGGGCCTGGCGGCTGTAGCGGCGGGCTACCGGGTAGTCCTCGCTCGTGTAGCCGAGGTCGGCGTACAGCTTCTGCTCGGGCAGCGTGCGCGGGTAGTAGAGCCCTGCTTCGATGCCCGCTTCCAGCAGGTGCGCCATCAGGGCGTCGCGCCCCTCTTCGACACGGATCGTGTAGAGGTTCCAGACGCTGGCCTCGGGCTCGACCGGCGGCGGCGGCAGGATGACACCGCGCAGGTGCTCTGTGTAATAGTCAGCGTTGCTGCGGCGCTTTGCCGTGTAGTCGGGCAGCTTCTTCAGCTGCTCCAGCGCGATCGCCGACGCGATGTCGGTCATGCGGTAGTTAAAACCGAGCTCGGTGCTGTGGTAGCGCTCGCTCTCGCCGTGGGAGCGGATGCGGCGCATGCGGGCGGCGAGCGCGGCATCGTTGGTCGAAATCATGCCGCCTTCGCCCGACATCAGGTTCTTCGTGGCGTAGAAGGAGAAGCAGCCGGTGCCGAAGCTCCCAGCCTTCTTGCCACCCACCGCAGAGCCGTGCGCCTGGGCGGCGTCCTCGATGACCGCGAGACCGTGGCGGTCGGCGATCGCCTGGATCGCGGGGGCGTCGGCAATGCGGCCGTAGAGGTAAACCGGCATGATCGCCTTCGTCTTCGGGCCGATAGCGGCCTCAATTAGCGAGACGTCGATGTTTGCGTCCTCACCGATGTCCACGAAGACGGGGCGGGCGCCGGCCGCGAGGATCATGTTGGCGGTGGCCTGGAAGGTGTACGGCGTCGTGATCACCTCATCGCCGGGGCCAACGTCGTGGGCGAGCAGCGCAACGTGGAGGGCGGCGGTGCCGTTTGAGACGGCGACAGCCTCGGAGGTGCCGGAGACCTCGGCGGCGAAACGCTCTTCGAGCTCGCGGGTTACGGGGCCGCCGGCGAGGCGTCCGGAGCGGAGGACGGCTTCGACGGCTTTGACTTCGGCGTCGGTCACATCAGGCTGGGCGATTCGGATCATCGGGACTCTTCTATCATCTGGCCTCTTCGAGGGGTGGCAGGTCGTAGGTCTCATGGCAGTTGTCGCAGCACCAGGCGCCGTCTCGCTGCTCCAGCGGCCGGCCGCAGCGGCAGACGTAGCCGGTCAGCTCGGCGGGGTGGCCCATGACGAGGCCGTGGTCTGGGACGTCTCGCGTGACCACGGCGCCTGCCGCGACCATCGCCCAGCGGCCAATCGTGAGGCCGGGCAGGACAATGCCGCCGGCACCGATCGATGCGCCCTCTTTCACGAGCGTCTCGACGACGGTCCAGTCCTCTTCGGAGATAAGGCCGCCATCGGGAAGGACGGCTCGCGGGTGCTTGTCGTTGGTGAAGGTCGCATGCGGCCCGACGAAGACGCCGTCCTCAAGCGTGACGCCGCGGAAGATGCTGACCCGGTTCTCCAGCTTGCAGTTATTGCCAACGGTCGCGCCGGTGTCGACATAGACGCTGTTGCCGAGGGTGCAGTTGTCGCCGACGCTGGCGCCGCTGCGGACGTGGGAGTGGTGCCAGACGCGGGTATTGGCGCCTACACGGGCGCCTTCTTCAACGTCGGCTGTGGGGTGGATCACGCTCGAGTATCTCGACAATCTTGCTCGCGGCCCGTCCGTCACCGAAGGCGGGCAGAGGCGCATTTGTGGGCTGTGGCCGTTGGGCGGCGCTGACAATCTGGTCGATGTCGCTGCCGGCGAGGACGTTCCAGCCGTCCACCAGCGTCTCAGGCCACTCAGTGTCACTTCGAAGCGTAACACAGGGCACCGAAAGGAAATAAGCCTCACGGGTGACGCCGCCGGAGTCGGTCAGGATCGCCCGCGCATAGCGCTCGAGAACCAGCATCTCGAGGTAGCCGACGGGCTCTAGCAGGCGGAGGTTCGGCGCGGCAGCGATGCCATTCGCCGCAATGACGCTGCGGGTGCGCGGATGCAGCGGCAGCAGCACGGGCAGATCGAGCCGGCCCAGCGATTCGAAGATACGGGCCAGCGTCGCAGCGTCATCGGTGTTCGACGCCCTGTGCACGGTAGCGAGGTAGTAGCCGCCGGGTTCGACACACTGCGCCGCGAATAATGAGGCCGACTGCGCCTCGGCCACGGGCAGCATCGCGAGAAGCGAGTCGTACATCAGGTCGCCGGTGTGATGCACGCCGCTGGTGATGCCTTCCATCGCCAGAAGCTCGACCGCGTTGTCCGTGGGGCAGAAGAGATACGACGCCAGGTGATCGGCTACGACCCGGTTGACCTCCTCCGGCATCGACCGGTCGAAGCTGCGCAGGCCCGCCTCGACGTGGGCGACGGGCACGCCAAGCTTCGACGCCGCCAGCGCTCCGGCCAGCGTCGAGTTCGTATCGCCGTACACGATGAGCAGGTCGGGCCGGCGCGCCAGCAGCACCGCCTCGATGCCCTCGAGCATCCGCGCCGTCTGTGCCCCTTGCGCCCCAGACCCGACGCCGAGGTTCACGTCCGGCGCGGCCATTCCAAGCTCGCGGAAGAAGACGTCCGACATCAGATCGTCGTAATGCTGCCCTGTGTGCACGAGGAACTCGTCGTTGTGCAAACGCAGCTCCCGCGACAGCGTTGCCGCCTTCATAAACTGCGGCCGGGCTCCCACGACGGTAACGACGTTCATAAGGGCATTGTAGGGGTACCTTGTCAGGATGCCGGGCGTTCGGCTTGCGCCTTCAGCTTGCTGTCGACGCGCTTCCGCAGCCGTTCCAGCTCTTTACCGACTTCCGCAAGGTCCAGGGTTTCAGGGTCTATCGCGGCGAGCTCATCCTCCGCAGCCGACATGGCACCCTCACGGATGAAGTCAGTCACCGTAACGCCGCGCCGTCTTGCCGCCTGCAAGATCACATTGAACTCATCTCGGGAGAGGCGGATCGAGAAGTTAGCCCGCGCCTTGGACGAGACCCGAGCGGTCACTCGTTCCAGTCCGTCGAGATCGGTGCCCTCCGCGCGACGGCGCTCGTATTCGTCAAGGATCTCCTGGTCCGGATCACGCTGGTTCATTATTAGCCTCCGCGGTGAAGCCGTGCCGCCCGACCATCGTCATTCCAGTACGCAGTAATCAGACGCCAGTCGTTTCCTTCAACTCGCTGAATGCCGACAACGAGGAATCGGCCAGCCCGGGTTGGGCCAATCATGTCGTAGTTTCCCCATTGCCGATCGAACAAAGAACGCCGGGGCGTTGTACAGCACCTCATAGATGTCCTCTGGCTCGACTCCGTGGCGCGATCGAATGTATTCGGCTTTACGCGGATCGATATCGAGGTTCTCGACTGTCAGAGCGACGCGTTCCACTCACACCGTACCATTCTGCGCATTGCGATCGCAATGCGCTATCGAACCCGACGCGTAGAGCTCAATCTGGGAGCGCTACCCCACCGCCTGCGGCGCTTCAATGCCAAGGAAGCGGAAGAAGTTGTTCCAGGTGATGTCGTCCATGACGTCCGACGGGAGGCCCATCGAGGCGAGCGTCTGGTCCATGGGGTTCTGGCGCTGCATGAACGGGTAGTCGCTGCCGGGCATGAGCTGGGTGTGGCCCAGGATGTCGATCATGTAGCGCACGAGGCGGCGGTCGAAGACGAGGATGTCGTAGTAGAAGCGGCGCGCGTACTCGAGCGGCGAGGTGCCCTTCGAGGCGGCGTCGGCGGGAGCTTCCTCGCTCCAGGTGCCGCCCCAGCTGTGCTGGAAACGGGGCAGCATGCCGGGGAACGTGCCGCCGCCGTGGCTCCAGGCGATGCGCAGCGTGGGGCACTTAGCCGCGGTGCCGTTGCCGATGAAGGAGCCAATCGTCAGGCCGGTGTCGGTCGGGAAGCCGATCGAGTTGGCGAGCGACGGACCGATGCGGTCGAGCACCGTCGGACGCAGGGCATGGACGAAGACGGGTATCCCCTGGCGGTCGGCCTCCTGAAAGAAGCCCGCGAACTCGGGGTCGCCCAGCGACTTGCCGTTGACGTTCGAGCCGATCTCGATGCCGTGGAGGCCCATCGCCTTCACCGCCGCCAGCTCCTTCGCTGCGAGGTCAGGGTCCTGCAGCGGCACGGCGCCAAGGCCGTAGAAGCGTCCGGGCGCAGCGTCGACGAGACCCCTGATGAACTCGTTGAGGTAGCGGCTCATGTCGAGGCCGTCCTGCGGCGTGTACCAGTAGGAGAGCAGCTCGGGCATCGGTGAGATCGCCTCGGCGTCGACGCCCATCGCCACCATGTCCGCGACGCGGCGGTCGCCGTCCCAGGCGCCGTTGTTAACCGTGCGGTAGTTCTCGCCGCCGATCATGACCTTCGCGCTGCCGGGCTGGAAATGGTCCATGAAGGGCCAGCTATCGGCGGATGCGCGGCCGGCGCCGGCAGGGAAGTGCTCCGGGATAACGTGGGCGTGCATATCGACGAGCATCGGGCACCTCCAGGTGGCTGCTATAGCTTCGGACGGACGGCCCGATTATAGGTTGGCAGACGGGCAGACGGGCAGACGGGCAGACGGGCAGACGGGCAGACGAGAGATTAGAATCGTCCGGTGCAACGGGCGTCTGCGACTCTTGCTTTCGTGCTGCTCTTCGGCACGCTGACGGGCGCGCTCGTCGTGGCTGCTGCGACGGTACCTGAACATCGCTCGCCGGCGGAAGCGATGTACGACGAGTACCTCCTGCGCCTACCTGACAGCTATCAGACAGGCCGCCTCCACATCGAGTTGGAGACGGCTGACGACAAGGTCGTCGCAGACACCACCTTTGACGCACGAACGGGCCAGATGCACATCGTCTCGCAGTCCTCGAAGGGCGGGCGCGACGAACGGCTGATCAGCGGTCAGATCGACTACCTCGGCGCTGAAGCCGGCTTCGGCCTGATACCAGGACACCCAAGACAGGCTGACAATGCTGGAGATTGGGGCATAGAGCCATCGAGGGTGCGCTTCCGCGAAGACCCTCGCGCGGCGGCTGTCGGCGCGGTACAGCTCATCGTCCAATTCCCTTCGACCACAGGGGACGTCACGGAGCTCATCCAGCTGCTGACGATTGACCCGGAGACCTACGAGCTGCGTTTCGTTGAGAGCACCTACGGCATCTGGGACCCCGGCACTCGCACCTGGGTCATCAAGACTCTTCGTGCGATTTATGACATCGGCAAGCCTGCGGTTATCCCAACCGCCGTGCCATGACGCCTCGCAACGCGCCCGTCGCGGCCTTTGTCCTGCTCTTCGGTGGGCTGGTCACGATCCTGGTGGCTACCGCCAGCACCGGCAACGCGAGGAACACCGGCGACCTCACGGCCGAGGAGATCTACGCGCGCTACCTCGAGCGCACTGCGGATGTCGTCTTTCTCATTGAGAAGCGGTACACCCAGACAGTCGATCCGCTTACCAATGCAGTCGTTGGCGACGAGACGCGGCAATACGGCTGGGATGTAAGACCCGCCTATCCCGGCCAACGACCCATCTTCCTGACCTTCCCGTGTAACTGCCTCGATGAGGACTATCCCATCGAGATTGAGATGAAGGGCATGACCGAGGTCGAGGGCCGCAGGCTCATCCATCTCGTTATCACCGACCCTGCCGATGATCGTGGTCGGTCGACACCCCGGTCCACGGTCTGGCAGGACCTGTACCTCGACCCAATCAGCTTTGAGCCATTTGAGATCGTCACTCACTTCGACGAGTATGGCGACGGCAGTCTCGGATACCGTTACACTCAGCTCCGCACCTCCATCTCGCGTGTCTTCTCGCGGCAGATTCCAGACGACCCCCGGAACATTCGGTAACCAGACGTCTTCGGCAGCCTTCTCCGTCTTTCTCCGCCCTTTGACGGAAGAAATTGTCAGCAATCGGTGAGAAGGTATTCGCCACCTGAACAGCTCTTATGAGGTGAAAGCATGACTACAGAACTCAGCTCCGACCCCATCGAGACCCTGCGTGGCGCAGTGCGAGGCCCGGTGCTCACCGCAGCCGACGCCGGTTACGACGAGGCGCGCCACGTCTGGAACGGCATGATCGACCGTCATCCGCCGCTGATCGTGCGCGCCACCGGCAACGCAGACGTGATCGCGGCGGTTAACTATGCGCGCGAAAACGGCCTGCCGGTCTCCGTTAAAGGCGGTGGCCACAGCGCTGCCGGCTCGGCGGTATCCGACTCCGCAGTGATGATTGACCTCTCACTGATGAACGGCGTGTTCGTGGACCCGAAAGCTCAGACGGCGCGCGTCCAGGGCGGCGCGACCTGGGGCATCTTCGACCGCGAATGCCAGGTTCACGGGCTGGCGACGACAGGCGGCGTGATTTCGACGACAGGCGTCGGCGGTCTTACCCTTGGCGGCGGCTTCGGCTGGCTGCTCGGGAAGCACGGCCTCGCCGTCGACAACCTGCTGTCCTGCGAGGTCGTAACGGCCGGCGGCCAGGTGCTGACGGCAAGCGCGACCGAGAACGAGGACCTGTTCTGGGCGCTTCGCGGCGGCAGCGGCAACTTCGGCATCGTCACCAGCTTCGAGTTTCGCGTGCACCCCGTCGGCCCGATCGTCACCGGCGGCCTTGCTGCCTGGCCAATCGACGCCGCCGCGGGAGCGCTCGACTTCTACAAGGGCTACATCGAGACGACCCCGGACGAGCTGACCGCGTTCTTCGTCCAGGCGGGGGCGCCGGACGGCAGCGGCAACTTCATCTGCGCGGTCATTGCGCTCCACGCCGGGAGCCTCGACGAGGGCGCAAGGCTCGTCCAGCCGATCAAGGACTACGGCCCGCCGATGCTGGACGCCCTTGGGCCGATCCCCTACGTCGCGCAGCAATCGATGCTCGATGCGGGCTTCCCTGCCGGCAACCAGGTCTACTGGAAGGGCACCTTCCTGCGTGAGCTTTCAGCAGGGGCGATGGAAGTTCTCGTCGCCCAGGGTGCGAAGCTCCCGACCCCGCTTTGCGGCCTCGTCCTCGAGAACTTCCATGGCGCCGTTAACCGCGTCCCGGTCGAAGCAACTGCCTTCGCCCAGCGCGGTGCTGCCTTCAACGTCGCGATCGTCGGCCAGTGGCAAGAGGCGTCAGACGCCGACCGCTGCATCGCCTGGGCGCGGGAGACCTTCGACGCGCTGCAGCCCTTCAGCACGGGCGGCGTGTACGTGAACTACCTCGGCGTCGGCGACGACACGAGCCGCGTGCGCGATGCCTTCGGCCCGAATTACGAGCGGCTGTCGGCGATCAAGCAGCAGTACGACCCGTCGAATCTCTTCCGGGCAAACCAGAACATCGCGCCGAAGGGGTAGTGTGCAGGGCGTGAAGCGCTCGTGACAACGCCGCGGCCGAGGCTTTCCAGCCTCGGCCGCGTGGTTTTCTGGGGCCCACTAGCTTCCCAGGCTCTCCTGGACCTCGCGCGTGCCGATGCTGGGGCGACCCTCCCGCATCGGCCGCCCAGAGGCCTGGCGGCGCACGGCGATAATCTCCGCCATGATCGACACGGCGATCTCCTCGGGCGTCTCGGCGCCGATGTCGAAGCCAATCGGCGTGTACACCGCCTCCAGCGCTTCGACCGGCACGCCTTCTTCCGCCATGTGGCGCAGGACGGTCGATACGCGGCGCTTGCTGCCGATCATGCCGACGTAGGCGGCGCCGCGTGTCACTGTAAGCCGCAGGCCCTCTTCGTCCTGCTTGTGGCCGCGGCTGACGAGGACGATATAGGTGGTGCGGTTGATCGGGAAGTCGCGCAGGTGCTCCTCGAAGTCGCCGAACATCGTTTTGTCCGCCATCGGGAAGCGCTCAGGGTTTGCGTAGTCCTCGCGGTCATCGAGGACGCTGACGCTGAACCCCACGTGGGCGCCGATCGTGGCGAGCGAGAGGCCGATGTGGCCGCCGCCGATGATCAGCAGCGACACCGGCGACTCGATGATCTCGATCATCAGCTCATAGGCGTCGGTTCCGCCGCGGGCCTCGAGCCGCCGGATGCTCGAGCCGTCGGGCCGGTAGAAGGCCGACTGGTTGTTGGTCCGCGGGAACTGCTTCAGCGCCGCGAGGCAGTCTTCGATCACTGCTGCCTCGAAGTCGCCGCCGCCAAGACTGCCGATCGTGCTGCCGTCCTCGCGCACGAGGAGCTTGGAGCCGGCAGGAGCAGCAGCATCCTGGGGCGCCCTGACGACGGTGGCAACGACCACCGGGTCGCCTTCGCGAGCGGCGCGCAGGGTTTCGAGGGTTATCTCACGCAGGTACTCATTCACGCTCCGAGGATGCCACCTCGGCGGTCGCTCTGCAATTGGCGATGACGACGGGAAGGCCCTCTCCGGCTTGTCGAATGAGACCCCAGTGTCTCGGACGAGCGAAGCAGCTGAGGAGAAGCGTGCGCTACCCCCTCAGCTCCAGGAACATCTTCACGATCTTGGCGTAGTCTTCCGGGCGCTCCTCCTCCGGGTGGTGGCGGGTACGCTCCATCGCGTAGACGTCGCAGTCGGGCATCTGACTCGCCAGCCACAGCGCGTGCTCCGGCGGGCAGATGATCTCCTGCTTGCCGGTGAGCATGAGGACGGGCACGTTGACCTTCGGCAGGTAGGGCTTGAGGTCCTGCGGCTTCCCCTTGTTGTTCGTGTCGTTGTATAGCGCGAGGTACTCGGGGCGGTTCGAATAGTTGTAGCGGATCGTCACGACGTGGTCGGGGACGAGACTGCGGTCGTAGTACTCGACGCTGGCGATCAGGTCCTGCATCTTCTCCCAGGTCGGGCCCTCACCGCCGTAGTAGCCGGTGGTCCAGAGCTGGGCGGGGCCCATCACGCCGGGCTCGCGGCCGGGGTATTCGAAGGTCGGCGTGGTGCCGCTGAGGACGATCTTCTTGACGCGCTTCGGGTACTCGACCGCAATGGCCATCGCGACGCCGCCGCCGACGGAGCTGCAGACGAAGTTCGCGCTCTCAATGCCGAGCGCCTCCATGAACTGGTCAACGCAGCGGGCGTGGAAGCTCTGCATCGGCTCGCTGTGGTGGGCCAGTGTCGAGCGGCCGTACATGATCAGGTCGGGCAGCAGGACGCGCCGGTCGGTGAAGTAGGGCAGGCAGGGCTCGAAGTCGCACCAGCCGTTCGCGCCGGGCCCGCCGCCGTGGAGGAACATCGTCGGCTCGCCCTCGCCGATGTCCAGGTAGTGCATCTGATAGTCGCCGACGGCGACAAACTTACCCAGTGGAGCTTCTTCGTTCGTCATGGCGCACAGTTTCGGGAGTCTGGCGCTCGATTGCACTACCTCTGAGAGGCGATTTTCGCGATTTCACGAGCTGTTCATCTCGTGAGCCGAGACACTGATCGTTCGCGCCCTAGTCGAGGCCTTCCAGGAACGCGGCGATGTGGCGGTTGACCACTCCCGGCGCTTCCATGTTCGCCATATGCCCTGAACCGGCGATGGTTTCGAGACGTGCGCCGCGCACCCGCTCCCCGAGAACAGACGCAATGTTGCGGAAGTCCTCGATATCGCGCTCGCCCACGATGACCAGGGTGGGAGCGCGGAGGTCCTCGAGGCAGTCGTACGGCAGCGGGTCGGGGACTACCTCTTCGCCGTCATGCAGCCAGTGCCACCCGCGGTAGCCGCCGATTATCTGCCTCAATCGCGCCGCGACGGCGGGCTGCTCCATTGCCGGCGCCAGCATCTCGCCCTTGAGCCAGTGATCGAGCGCGGCTGCGACGCTGTTTTCTCGCGCCAACCGCCGCATCTCGGCGAAGTCGCGGCGAAACTCCTCCGACCAGCCGCGAAAGCCGCCGGCCGCAGAGTCGAGCAACAGCAACGACCGCGTCATCTCCGGGTAAGTCACGGCGAAGTCCAGCGCAATGCCGCCGCCTGCCGACAGCCCGCAGAGGTGCACCGGCCCGACGCCGAGGTGGGCAAGCAGCAGCATGAGGTCGTCGAAGTTCGACCACGGCCCGTCCGGGTCGGACGACCGCCCGTGCCCACGCCAGTCGTAGCGGATCGTCATGTAGCGGGCGCGGAAGAAGTCCCACTGCTCGTCCCACATGCGGTGGTCCAGCGAGAAGCCGTGGATGAAGACGAGCGGTTGTCCGCCGCCTGCGACCTCGTAGTAGAGGCGGCCGTTCTCGACCGGGAGGTAGCCGGAGAGCGTGGGATGTGGCATCGGCTAAGAAGTCACCGGCGCAGCTCGGTCGATGAGACGTCGGCGCGGAAGAGGCGCTCAGGGATCGCCTCGAACATATCCGCGAACGGGCGAGGGACCGCGGTGTCCTCGAGGTTGAGGAAGCGGCCCTGGTTGACGCGCCCGGCGACCAGGAAGCAGGCGCCGAGGTCGCGCAGCTCGCCGAGCGCAGCGTGCATCGCGGCTTCCGAATCGCCGTAGTACCTCGGCTGCACGAGCCGGACGGCTGTGTCCCAGCCGATGACGAAGGCGTTGCCGGGGAAAAGCCGGGCTTTCTCGAGGAAGCGCGGCGCTCTCGTCAGGAGCAGGCGCGCGCGGTTCTCGAACTGACGCACGCGGGCCAGGGTTTCATCTTCGGTCA
>JBFWZE010000066.1:8347-16945 GCA_050185685.1 Dehalococcoidia bacterium | reverse complement strand
CGCGGTGTCGGGGGCACTGCGGTTGGAGGCGGGGGTGGTTCCGGCGTTGCAGTCGGCTCCGGCACCGGCGTCTCGGTCGGCGGCACCTCGGTGGGCGTCGCGGTTGGTGCGCTGGTCGCAGTTGCCGGCGGAACCGTCGCCGTCGCCGCAGCTTCCTCCTTTGCGTCTCCGCCACACGCCGCAATGAGGACGACGAGGAGGGGCAGTGCCAGGAGTGAGAGCCGTGAAAGTCGAACAAGCAATGAGTGATTCATGAGGGTCCCAGGGAATCGAAAGGCAGACGAAGGGGGCGGCGTGGGCCGCCCCCTGTTTGCCAGTGTATACCGGGTACGTTAGCGCTTCGCCGCTCGGACGCGGAGAACGCCCGCGCCGGCAACGAAGGCGAATGCCACCACGGCGGCGAAGCCGTAGAGGGCGATCGAGGTGCGGTTCTCGGCGAGGCCGGCCTCACCGGTCGAAGGCGGCGTCACCGGTCCGGTTGCGCCACCACCGCCGACCTTCACGATGCTGCTCATACCCTGGTCCGCGTGCAAGACGCAGATGAACAGGTATGTGCCCGGCTTCGAGAAGGTAAGCGAGAACGAGGTGCCTGCGTTCGCCTCAGGACCTGTGCCCATGAAGCCGGAATTCACGTAGCCGGCGCCGGAGAACGAGGTCACCGGCGGCTGCGACGCGAAGAGGACGGCGGGGTTGAGGACGAGGTTCGGCGGCCCACCTGCCTGCGGCTCCGGCACCGTCAGCTCCGGCGTGGTGCCGGCCGCATACGTGACCGTGTGCGGGACGGGCGTGTTGTTGTTCCAGGTCACGCTGTCGCCGACGGCAATGTCAAGCGAGACGGGCGTGAACTGCATGACGTCCGAGAGGCCGGCGCTCTGGGGCACTGCGACACCGTAGTTAGTGCTGCCGTTCGCAAGCTTCGTGTTGGTGGTTTTCGTGGCTTTCGCGGAGGCCTCACCGGCGGCGATCGCCCTGTCGAGCTGGACCTTCGCTTCGGCGTCGTATGCCGCCTGAGTCGGTACCGTCGTGCCGGCGTCGAGGACCTGGACGGTGCCCTCCATCCCGGGGTGCAGGATGCAGAGGAAGTTGTAGGTGCCGAGCGTGCTGAAGCTAAGCGTGAAGGACTGGCCCTTACCGATGATGCCGGAGTTGGCGTAGGCGCCGGTGTAGGACGTCCCCGAGGTCGGGAACGCAGCTTCGGGGTTGAAGATCAGCTTCGGCGGCCCGGCCTTCGGCGGTGGTCCCGCCGGGATGATCAGCTCCGGCACCGTCTTCTTGTCGCCGAGGAAGGTAACCGTGTGAATCTCTTCGTACGGGTTCACAAACTCAACGCTGTCACCGGCGTGGATGAAGATGTTCTTCGGCCGGAACATCTCGACGGAGATACCACGGCCGCCGCCGCCGGCCTGCACCGTGAATTTGGACGCTGCCCTCGTCCCGGTTTCGTTCATGGCATTGACGGCGAATGCAGCCCCGAGCGCCAGCACCGTAACGCCCAGAATCCGCAGCCAGGCAAAGCGAGATCTTGGTCCGTCCATACTGTTTCTCCCTTTCAGATGTAAGCGCAAACCGCGCGAAATTTACATGTTTTTAACTTCGAAGACAAGTGATTCGTGCTTCAGCTATTCAGGACATTTTCTTCCTTGATGCGCGTCGAGGGACGAAAGTTGACACGGCAAGTCTCTGCCGCTGATATTCGAGCAGGCAGGCTGGGAGACAGATGGCGAGCTTCGAAGAGCAAAAGGCCGAAATCGCGGCAAAATACGCCTCCGCGGCGCAGAGCCAGAACCACCGCCTCTTCCGCACCGCGATGCGCGACCACTGGCGCCTGGTCACCGAGAAAGATGGCCCCTCCGACGATCTGACGCAGGCGATGGTGCGGGCCGGCTACCCGATCCTTGGCAAGCCCGTCACAGCCGCCACCATCGATGAACTGGTCGACCTCGTCTCGAACGTGCGCGAGGACATGACGGAATCGCAGCGTCTCAGCGTCTTCATGCAGGACCTCCTCGCCGGCCGGGAGCTAACGCCGCAGAACGAGCGCGCTCGCCGCCGACCCGCCGCTGCGACGCTGAATACTCGCGGATCGTTCTCGCGCGGGTCGCGGATCGACTACAACGCCGACGACTTCGACTACGTGAACGTCGACTTCACGCCGAACCGGAGTATCAGTGCCGCGGCGCAGGGCATCGTCGCGGTGATAGTGCTCGCCGCGCTCCTCGGCGGGCTCCTGTACCTGCTCAACCAGATCTAACGGCGCTATAGAGCGCGGCTTTTGCGGCCATAGTCACAGCGCGCTTGTTCCACGTGTCACGGAGGCAGAGAGTACGGGAGTGCCCGTCGCCGGGTGCGCATCGTCCCAGCGCTGGTAGTCCCCGGCTTCGTCCATGCTGCGAGTCTTCTTCGACGTCGTCCTGCCCGTCTTCCTGGTCGCGATCCTCGGCGGTGCTGTCGGACGCTGGAAGAACCTGCCCGTCAGCGCGATCTCGACCCTCGTCTTCTATCTCTTTACGCCGTCGCTGGTCTTCTACTCGCTCTCGACGACCGAGGTCTCGGCGGGCGATGCCGGACGCATCCTCGCGGTCATGCTCTTCACGTTCTTCTGCATGTTCACCGCCTCTAACCTCTGGTCCTTCGCGCGCCGTCACGAAGCGCCGATGCGCGCAGCAGTGGCCCTCGGCGCAACGACGCCGAACGTCGGCAACATGGGCCTCCCCGTCTCGCAGCTTGCTTTCGGCGCCGCTGGCCTCGACGTCGCGGTCATGTGCTTCGTGATCGGCTCGATCATGGGCAACTCGGTGGGCATCGCCATCGGCTCGACCGCAAACAGCGGCTCGAAACGCGAGGCGCTGCGGGCGCCACTGCGGTTCCCTGCCGTCTACGCGGCAATGGCCGGCGTCATCGTCAACGTCCTTAGCATCGACCTGCCCGTGGCGATCGACTCACCGGCGAAGTCGCTGGCGGGCGCCGCGGTGCCAACGATGCTCGTGGTCCTCGGCCTGCAGCTGCGTCAGGCAGGCGGCCGCGATTTCCTTGCCGATACGGTCGCGGTGAACCTGGCGCGGTTGCTGCTGGCGCCGGCGTCTGCGCTGCTCGCCTGCGTGCTCCTCGACGTCCACGGCATTACGCGCAACGCCCTGATCGTCGCCTCGGCGATGCCGACCGCCGTCATCGCCACGATCGTCGCGACAGAGTTCAAGGCGAACCCGGCCTTCGTCACCCGCATCGTTGTCACCTCGACGATCGCCAGCATGATCTCGCTCTCGGTGCTGATCAGCCTGCTGCAGTGAGGCAGGCGGAGGTCAGCGTCTCACCGTCACCGTCGCGTTCGCGCAGACCGTGGGCGACGCAACGCTGCACGCCGTCACCGTGACAGTCGCCGGGCTTGGCACCGACGCCGGCGCGCGGTAGACGCCGGTCGACGAAATCGTCCCGACCGTCCCATTGCCGCCGGTGACGCCGTTCACCTTCCAGGTCACCGCCTTGTTCGTTGTATTCGTCACCGTCGCGGAGAACTGCTTCGTCCGGTTGCGCTGGACTGTGGCGCTGGTGGGCGAAACCGTCACCTTCACTGCGGGCGCCGCCGTCACCGTGACGTTCATCGAGTTCGAGGTCGTGCCTCCGGGATTCACTACCGACACGGCTACCGTGCCCGCGATCGACACGGTGCCGCTGGCGGTTAGCGAGGTCGAAGTGCCGGTTGCAGTCAGCGACGTCGAGCCGAACTTCACGGTAGCGCCGCTCTGGAAGCCGCTGCCGTTGATCGTCAACGTGAACGAGCCGGTCTGAATCGAGCTGGGGCTGATGCTTGTGATCGCCGGCGCTGCGGGCGGCGGTGTAGTGCCGCCCGGCTGCTTCGCCTGCCCCGAGGTTGGGCTGATCATTAGGGACGACTCGTCGATCGCCTCGAGGTTGGAGCCCAGCACCGCCTTCAGCTTGTTGAGGTCGTCGTTGTTCCAGCGGGAGTCCGGGACGCCCGACATGTACCAGGATGAGCCGTTGTCGGCGAGGATCATGCCGTACTTCTTCAGGGCGTTGAGGATGATCTGGTTGGTCATCGAGTAGCCGCTGACGTCAAAGTCGGCGCGCAGCCGGAAGCGCTGCCCCATCGGCGGGTACTGCGTGCCGGTGAGGCTCGATGCCTTGTGCGTGGCCGGCCAGATGTACGTGTTTCGGGTTTGGGGCGCAGTGAACCGAATCGCGTGGGTGATCTCGCCGGCGAGGATCTCCTCGTAGCGGACGAGGCCCGGCAGGATCGCGAAGCCCGCGGCGTCGGCGGAGGTCCAGCCCGCCTGACGCAGCGCGTAGCTCTTCAGGTCGAAGATCGCGCCGGAGCCCGCCGACCAGGCGTTCGCGCCCGGCGTCGCGTCGAACATCTCGTACAGCAGGCAGTTCGTCGTGTCGAGGGAGATGACGTGGCGGTCGCCGGTGGCGTTGGAGCCGCCCTCGATCGGCGCACTCAGCGGGATCGCATACGGACCGGGGTCGCTCTCGTCAGGATAGTAGAAGGTGGCGGGGTACTTCTGCTGGCTGCCCGTCACCGTGACGAAGGGGATGCCGATCGGACCGCCGTCCCAGAGCCCGGAGCCGAAGTCGGCCTTTAGCCCCTTCGACGCGCCGATCGTGTTTACGTACGCCGCCGAGTTCGCGTCCTTCGGCAGGGTATTGATCGGCGTATTCCAGACGTGGTCGGAGGGGAAGATCGAGCAGCCGCCAATCGAAGGGGCTGCTGCCTGCACCGCCGCTGACGGCAGGAGCACGAACGGGACGACTGCGAGCAGCCCGAAGACGAGATGGAAGAGCTTCACGAAAGACCTCCGCGCCGGTGGTGGGGCTTCCGTGCCTGCTTTGATTCACAGGCAGCATCGGCCCCGGCCGTGAAAAACTGAATGCGCGGACGTGGCAAAAGGTGCGGAAGCAGGCGCGGCCCGCAGCGCGGAATGGGGCGCGTCTACTGGAGACGAGGGGCGGTCCCGACGCTGGATTCTGGACGAGAGGCTCCGCTCGTGGCAACCCCGGGCGGCAGTTTGTAATGCCCGGTTAGGAAACCGTAACGGGCGCCACCGTGGAGGGCTCGTCGCCGCGGTCACGCCAGCGAGGCTGCCGGGTGCTCATGATCAGCGGCACGCCCACCAGCGGCGCAACGGCGAGGAAGACGAAGGCAAGCTGGTAGTTGTCCAGCACGTCGTACATATAGCCGGCCATCACCGGTCCGAGGAAGGCGCCGAAGGTCGAGACCGTCAGCTGAAACCCCTGGATCGACCCGAAGGCCCGCAGACCGAAGTAGTCCGCCTGGAGCTGCGACCGGACCGGGACGAGTCCGCCGTGGCCGATTGCGAACAGCGGCAGCACGAAGCTCAGGTGCCAGACCGAGGTCACCTGCGTGAACAGCGCCAGCGACACGCCGATCGCGACGAGGCACACCGCCATCACCACCTTCTTCGCAACAAAGTCGGTCATCGCGCCGAGACCGACGCGACCGAGGATGCTCAGCACCGTCAGGGCGGTGACGCTTGCGGCGGCAGCGGTGTCGCTCATGTGTGCCGCCTCGGTGAGGAACGGCACCTGGTGCACGATCAGCGCCGTCGTCGCAAAGTTCGAGAGGCCGAAGGCAAGCGACACGCGCCAGAACACGCTCGACCGCAGCGCCTCACGGGCGGTCATGCCCTGCATGTCGCGGGCACGCCGGGCAGCGCCTTCTTCGGTGTCGACGTCTTCCGCCGTCTCGCCGTCGGGCTCGAGTCCGAGGTCCTGGGGGCGGTTGCGGATGCTGAGGACGAAGGGGAGCGCCAGGGCAAACTGCAGCGCTGCGGTGATCACGAGCGCGTCGCGCCAGCCGTAGCTGTCGACCAGCCAGGCGAAGAACACCGCGGCGATACCGGAGAGACCGCCGCCCAGCGCCATCAGTCCAAGCGCGCGGCCGCGGCGCTTCCGGAACCAGTGGGTGACGACAACGTTCGGCACACCGCCGTTTGCCGCGCTCATGCCGATCGCGATCAGCACGACGGCGGCGTAGAACGTCCAGAGCGAACCGACCTGGCTCAGCGAGAGAAACCCCGCTGCGACGATGAATATGCCGCCAATCATCAGGATCCGAGGCCCCAGACGGTCGACGAGGACGCCAACCAGCGGCGCTGCGATACCACCGACCTCGGTCCGGAGCGAGAACGCCACGGAGATCGCCGCCCGGCTCCAGCCGAACTCGTCCTCGAGGGGGTTAATCAGGATGCCGAAGCCGTAGAAGAAGGTGCCCGCAGTGAGGAGGATGACGGCGGCACACGCGAAGGCGACCCACCAGCCGTAGAAGAAATGCGGCTCGACTACCTGCTGGAATTTCGACACGCGGCCAAGTCTACAGGCTCGTTAGCTAAGGGCGAAGAAACGATCAAATCGAGAGCACGGCGCGAGCTACCTGCGGCACGCCCTCACCCGTCGCTTCGCGCCACCCTCTCCCAGCGGGGCGAGGGGAGCCCGGTTTGCCCGTCTGCCAGATTGCTACACGCCCAGGTGCCGCAGGATCGTCGCCACGTCAGCGCGCACGCAGGTGAAGGCAGGCGTGTCCTGCAGCGTGTAGAGGCTGGCCTCGGTGTGGCGGAGGCGCGTGACGAGGTCGACGAACTCCTGCGGGTAGTCCGAATCGAAAGCGACGACGAACTCCTGGTCGTCGATGCCGGCGCTGTAGCTCGTGTTCAGCGTGACGCCCTTGAACGGCAGCGCGGCGTTGATGTGCTCGTCCATCATCCCCTGCCGCGCGTGGGGCGAGAGGTTGTACCACGCCCGCGTCTTCACGAAGGGGTAGATGAAGAGGAACTTGCCCTTGCCCGGCTCGACCTCCAGCCCTTCGCCGGAGCCCTCAATGCGGTTCACGTACTGCGAGCGCTTCTGCACCGAGAGGTAGCTGTACGGCACCCTCAGGTAGCCGCCGAGGCAGCTCGCGTTGATCTCCGCCTGCATCTCCTGAAACTGCTTCACGTCGCGGCTGATCCGCCAGAACATGAAGTCGGCGTCGCCACGGATGCCGACGAGCGAATAGGTGCGGATGATGAAGCCGTCTTTCTCCTGCCAGTGCTGCACGAGTTCGGCGAATTGCGCTGCAGCGGACCGCTTCTCCTCCATCGGCAGGCGGCGGAAGGCGGGGTCGAGCTTGAAGAAGCCGTAGTTGAGGAACTGGCGGTCGGCGCGATCGGGCTCCCGGCCGCTGACCTGGCCGCTGGGGTCCATTTCGACCATTCGGCGCGGCGGCCCCGGGCGGGTTGCCGGGGCTTCACTGGAGGCAGGACGGGCGTGTTCTGACATGAATGGCTCCTAGCTCGCGACCGCTTCTCGCCGCGGGACGCCGAAGTTGTCGTCGTAGAGGGTCATGAGGCGGCCGTACTCGGCGTCGCTGAGGGGTCGGGCGCGGTCGTAGCTGCTGAAGTCGATCAGCCCTTCTTCGCCGTAGATGTTCGGCAGCACGGATGCAATCGAGGGCTCCTTGAGGATGAACTGGATCGCCGCCTGGCCGATGCTGCGGCCTTCGGTCAGCCACGGCTCGATGACATCGAGCTTCTTGAGGCCGTCCTCCTGCCACGCCTTCTTGCGCTCGTCCGTCGTCACGCGGAAGTTGCGGTGGTCGCCCGCCTCGAAGGTCGTGTCCTGGCGCACGGTGCCGTCGAGGAGGCCGGAGGCGTGAGGAATGCGCACAAAGACGGAGCTGCCATGCTCGCGCGCCGTCTCGAAAACGCCGCGTCCGAGCTGCTGCTCGAAGAGGTTATAGATGATCTGCGGGCTGGCGCCGCGCCGCGTAATCGACTCGTTTGCCTCGTCGATCTGGCGGTTGTCGATCGCCGGGCCGAGGGCGGTGCCAAACGCGCGGACGAGGCCGAGGTCGCGCACCTTCTCGAGCTCCGCCCAGAGGTCGTCGTTCTGAATCGCGTCGAGGCGCGGGTTGTGCAGCTCGTAGAGGTCGATGTGGTCGGTACCGAGGCGGCGCAGCGACTGCTCGAGCGCCATGCGCATGTACTGCGGCGACCAGTTGTGCGGCCGCTCCTTGTGATCGGCGGAGACGGGGTGACGGTAGATGTCATAGCCAAACTTCGTGCCGATGACGATCTGGTCGCGCTTGCTGCCGAGGGCTTCGCGCAGCATCGCCTCGGCCTCACCGTTGCCGTAGGTGTCGGCGGTGTTGAAGTAGGTGATGCCCGCGTCGAAGGCCTGGCGAAGCAGGTCGATGCCCGCCTCGCGCTTCTTCATACCCCACCAGCTCGTGCCGACGGTCCAGACGCCGAAGCCGACCGTTGAGACGCTGATGTCGGTGCCGCCAATCGTTCGGTATTCCATCTTGTTCCTCAGGTATCTAAGCCGGGAGGGCCCGGACCCTTCTGAAGGGTTGAGGACACCTCGGGCTCCGTGTCTTTGTAGGCCTGGCGCCCAGCCTTCACTATTCGCGAAATGCCTCAGGATCGAGGCCCATACTGACGCACCACTCGCGGTAAGCGGAGGGCATCACTTCGGACGGCTTGATCTCACTGCGACCGCCCCAGAAGACGTTGGTGTAGCCAACCGGGATGCCGAGCTCCGCCAGATGCACGTCGATCGCCGCCTTGTGCAGCATGACGAGGT
>JBFWZE010000066.1:0-8247 GCA_050185685.1 Dehalococcoidia bacterium | reverse complement strand
CGGCACCTTCCAGGCGACGAGAGCACCGGCGGCGAGCTTGGTCGCCTGCACGGTCTGGCGAATCCGTCGCACCGTTCCCGCTTCGAGAAGCGCTTGCAGCCGCTCGATGACGAGGCCGGTGGGCAGCTCGCAGCGGCCCGCGATCTCCGAAATCGGGTCGACCTGGAAGCCCGCGAGGCGGTCTTCCGCGACGGCAAGGATGGCGCTGTTGACCTCGTCCGCGAGATCGACGGGGATGCTGCTATTCGCCGTCATCGGCGGTCTCCAGACTGCCCGGCGCCCTGAACAGCGCGGCGAGCGCTTCCGCCAGCTCCTGGTTTGCGGAGCGACGCAGACGCAGGGACGGGCGATGAAAGATCTGATTCACAAGGGAGCGGGTGATCGTGTCGAGAGCGTTGAGCGGCAGCTCCGGGTGCAGTTTCGCGGCGCGGGCGAGCTCCCGGCGGCGGATGACCTCCACCTCACCGCGCAGCGAGCCGAGGGGAGAATCACCGTTGGTCGAGGCCATGACGAGGCGCTGAGCAAGGAGCTCCCGCAGCCGGTTGCGCAAGGCTTCGCGGCGCTCCTGGAGATGGGCGGTCCGGGACTGGTAGTCGAGCATGTCGGCGATTGTCACCACCGGGACCTCGAAGTCATCGCCGAGGTTACGGGGCGTGCCGAAGTCGACTGCGAGGCGGCCGACCGGCGGGAGGGCGTGGCGGTCCATGCGCGGGGCGCCGGCGCCAAGACAACCGGCGACGATGTCGAATTGCGCCAGCTCAGTCACGCGCTCGAGGGGCTCGTAGGTCGCGGGCAAGGAGAGCGTCACTGGACGGCGGGCGGCAATCGTCACGTCGAAGCCGAGCTCAACTGCCCGCTCGAGGACGCGACGCGCCATGACGCCGCCGCCGAGGACGAGCAGCCTGCCTCCGGGTTCGACGCCGGCGTGGGCGAGCGCGAGGTCGAGGGCGTGGCCGGCGTGCTCGGTGAAGGCCTCCTCCCGTCGCAGGCTGCGGGCGGCAGCGAGGGCGGGTGAGGCGATGCGCCGCAGCTCGGGCGCCGAGCGGGCGATTGCGCCGCGTACCTGGCCGAAGATCTGCGTCTCGCCGAGCACAAGCGAATCAAGGCCGGCCGCAAGGCTCGCGATGTGCAGCAGCGCCGCTTCGCCCTCGTAGCTGCGGGGTGCGGTTCCGCCGGGCGCCGCCTCGATGCTGACGAATTCGTAGCGCTGGCAGGTGACGATCGGGACGCCCGCGCGCCAGCCGAGGGCGGAGGGAATCTCGGCCTCCAGAGCCATGAGGGCGCCGGAAGAGAGCGATGCGGTATCCCAGGCATGGACCCGCAAGTCGGCAAGTTGGAGTCGCGTTTCGGCCTGCGCGGCTGCAGGCTGAAAATCTGCTGAAATCTCTCTAAATCCGTGAATGCTCATGGAGATTAGCTAGATTCTAGCTTCCCTTCTTCCTTAAGAAACAGGGGAGATTTGCAGGGGTTTGGTGAGAAATGGGCAGTCGTTAAATGGTGTTGTAAGGCTTTTGATTCCCGGTTAGCGGCGGCCTATGCCACCGGCAGGCGGATGACAAATACCACCGGCGCCGCTGACGTGAGCTCGATAGTGCCGCCGTTCAGCTCTATGAGCTCTCGCGCAATTGCCAGGCCGAGACCGGTACCGGCGCTGGGGCCGCTGCTCCGGTAGAAGCGATCGAAGATTCGGCTGGCATCCTCAGTGGCAACAGGCGGCCCGTCGTTCCCTACCGTGACGCTGGCGGAATCGTCCGTCACCGCCAGCGTCACGTCGATGCGGCTGCGGGCGAACTTCACCGCGTTCTCGAGGAGGTTGCAGACCGAACGCTCGATCTTCTCGGGGTCGCCGCTCAGCGCCGGCAGGCTGGTTCCTCGCAGGTGGATCGTGACGCCGCGCTCCAGCGCCCTCGGCTCGAGACGGCGAATGCAGCGCTCGACGATTTCGCTCACGTCGTACTCGACGCGGCGGACGACGACCTCGCCGCTCTCGATCTCACTGAGACCGAGCAGGTTCGCCAGCAGGCTCGACGCGTGGCGGGCCTCATCGCGAATGATCCGGGCAGAGCGCTCGATGTCGCCGGGCTTCGTGACGCCGTCCGCCAGCGCCTCCGCGTAGCCCTGGATCGAGGTCAGAGGCGTGCGCAGGTCATGCGACACGTTCGCGATCAGGTTTCGCAGCTGCGTATCGCGCTCCTTCACCCGCCCTGCCATCACCGTGAACGACGAGGCCAGCGTCGCCACCTCGTCGCGACCCTGCACCTCGACGCGCTGGTCGAAGTCGCCACGGGACATCCCATCGACGGCGACAGTGAGGTGCCGCAGCGGCAGCGTGATCCTGCGCGTCACCAGCACCACCGCCAGCATCGCGAGCGGGATGCCGACGAGGGCAGAGATGCCGAGCTGCGGCAACGTGGCCAGCCAGTCTGCGGTGAGCGAGGTCGAGTCGATCGCCGCGATCGCCCTGACGCCGTCCGGGCTGACGATGGTCCCGGTCGTCGGCGCAAGAAATATCAGGCCGCCGGTCGCCGTCTCGGGCTTGCCGGGCCAGGTGACGTAGCTCTTCTTTGACTGGAGCACATCGGCCTCGGGGTAACTGATCTTGACGCCGGCGAGCCCGCCAACAGGGTCGTTTACCACCTCACCCTCGCTATTGACGAGGATGATCCGGTAGTCGGAGCTGCCGCTCAGGTCCACGGAATTGATGACGGCTGCCTGGCCGGTAGAGGTGATCCTGCCGTCATCAGAGGTAATTGAGCCACCGGACACAACCGGCGGCGGCGGGCCGGGAACGATGGCAACTCCCGGATCGGATTGGCCGACGGTCAGGTCGAAGGACTTCACGTTCGCCGGCGCAAAGTTCGAGACGGAGAAGCCCTGGGTCGCCGACGCGATCTGCCTCAGGGTCTCGGTCCGCTGCTCCAGCCGGTCTCGATACACGAAGACGGCGCTGGTCACGAAGATCGCGAGCACGACGATCGCGGCCGACGCGAGGATCAGGCGCGTCTGCAGGCTTACCACCCAGTCGAAGCGTCCAGTCACTCGCGGCTGCCCTTGAGACGGTAGCCCGAGCCCCACACGGTCTCGATGACGATGCTGGAGCCCGCGAGCTTCTTGCGCAGGCGGGCGACGTGGAGGTCGACGGTCCGCACGCCGTAGAAATTTGACCCCCAGACCAGGTCAAGCAGCTTCTCTCGCGCCAGGGCCACGCCCTCGAGCCGGCAAAGCACCGCCAGCAGGTCGAACTCCTTCGGCGTCAGCACCAGGCGCTCATCGCCGCGGGTTGCGACGCGAGCGACGCTGTCGATGACGAGATCGCCGACGTTCAGGGTGGCGGCCGGCGTTGCGGTCTCGACCCGGCCGGAGCGGCGCAGGACGGACTCGATGCGGGCGACGAGCTCCGAGGGGCTGAAGGGCTTCGTCACGTAGTCGTCGGCGCCGAGGTGCAGCGCCGCGACCTTGTCGACGTCGGAGCCGCGCGCCGAGACCATGATGATCGGCAGATCGCCCCGCTTGCGCAGCGTGCGCACGAGCTCGAGGCCGTCCGGCCCCGGCATCATGATGTCGAGCACCGCCAGGTCGAAGGCGTTGTCGTCACTCAGCTGGCGCGTCGCCTCGTAGCCATCGCCTGCCGTCACTGCGCTATACCCGTGCTTTTCGAGGTACATCGCGATCAGGTCGGAGATGTGCGGATCGTCATCGACGACGAGGATGCGGCCGCGAGTGGCGATGGTCGTAAAGGCTTCGTTCATAGTCGAGGTCAGAGTATGCAACACAGCTCATTGAAGTGTTTCCAAACCATTATCGAGGCATGAAACGGCCGCGCGGCGCATTCGCCCCTCCGCGCTCAGACTGGGCGAGTTCACCATCCTGACGAAGGGAGGATCTCCGTGGGGATAGCCGGCCACGATGGCTTCGTCGCCGGGAGACGCCTTCGTGACTCACTCGATGGTTCCGTGTGAAGTCCTCCCACTGGCCCCGTTATCCGCGGGGAGATCCTTCCTTCGTCAGGATCGTGATAACTGGGGAGGTGTGTTCTTCGGTGATCGACCAATCACCGTTTGGAAACAACTTCCGGACAGATGCCGCCTATGGTCGATGAGTGCTAGCACCAGAAATGGAAAGGAAGTACTCATGACCAACCTCAAACAGAGACTCGCCGCGCTGACCACCCTCGGGGTCGTCTCGGCCGTATCACTCCTCGCCGGGGGGATCATCCTCGGCAACGCCTCCGCCGATGACGGCGAGCCGACGCCAAGCAGCGGCAACGTCCTCGGCTTTGCCCCGGCGGAGGTCAGGCTGATGGCCGGTGCGACTGCCGGCGGGCCGGTAAATGGCTGCGTCATCGCCTTCCACGGCGAAGGCGCCGGCGAAGCGGCAACCATCGCACCGCCGCCACCCGTCCTTGAAGCAATCAAGATCGAGGCAGCTGGCGGCACGGAGAAGGGCTTCCGCATCGTCACTCCCGACGGCGACCTGCTGACCGACCGCCCTGAGCTTGCGATCGCCCAGGCCATCGAGACGAAGCCGCTGACCGGCGCTCAGATCGAGGAGCTCAAGGCCTCCGGCGCGCTCAGCAGCGTCATGCCGAAGGACTGCATGAAGGTCAACCAGGACGGCACGGTCACCACGCCCGAAGGCACGGTGATCACGCCCGACGCTGACGGCAAGCTGAAGCTCCCCGACGGCACCGAGATCACGATCGGCAAGCCGGGCTCGATGCCCTTCTCGATCGAGTTCAAGGCGCCGCAACCCTGACGTCTATCGGCTGACGCGCATCGACCCACCCTTGCGCGTCTCCCTCGGCGCTGAGGCTGCCCTTTCTGCGGGGAAGGGCAGCCTCATTTTTGTGTGTCGAGAACCCTGCGGTTCGACCCGACTGGCTAACCAACTCGCCCCCTACTCCCCACGGTGTACTCATCGAGCCTCCCTACTCCTCCTGCAGCAGGGCGAAAACGGGACGCCGGACTGAGGGCAGACCCGCCCTGCTTCTCTACTCTCGATCTAGCGGTACCGGCCGGATGCCGGTGCCATAGAACGGCGGTGGAAGAGGTGGAGGATGGCAACATGTACAGGCCGGCTCGATGAACCTGCGCCGGTAACCCGCCGCGGACGCGGTCTGAGCAACGCGGCTCGAGGACTGAAGGACTCGACCCTCGGCCGCTTCCTCGTTGTCGGCGGCGTCAGCTACCTGGTCAACCAGGCGCTGCTCTTCCTGCTCTACGAGGGCGTCTTCGGCGAGCAGGACTTCGTACACCTGGGGCCGTTGCGTCACCTTGACGGCGGCCTGATGGCGGCGTCGGCGATCGCGATGGAAGTTTCGATCCTCGTGCGTTTCCTGCTCAACGACACCTGGACCTTCCGGGGCCGCGCCCCCGGTTCCTTCGCCATGAGGCTGCTGCAGTCGAACCTCAGCTCTCTGGGCAGCCCGGTCATTGCCGTCGCGGCGGTGAACCTGATGACGCCCCTGCTCGGCATCTCCTACCTCGTCGCGAACTCAGCCGGCATCGCCCTCGGCCTTGTCTGGAACTGGGCGTGGAGCAGCCGGGTGATCTGGCGCCTCGAACCGGCTCACCACGCACCAATAGCCATGGAGGAGGCACGATGAGCAGTCTCGAAATCGTCCTGCCCGTACTCAACGAGCAGCGCGTCCTCGAATCCAGCGTCCGCACCCTGCACGAGTTCCTCGAGACGGTGATGACGAACGACTGGCGGATCACGATCGCCGACAACGGTTCGACAGATGAGACCTTCGACATCGCCCGCCGCCTCGAGGCAGAGCTACCCCGGGTGCATGCGCTGCACATCACCGAGGCGGGACGCGGCCGGGCGCTGACCCGGGCCTGGCTCGCGAGCAGCGCCGATGTCCTCGCCTACATGGACATCGACCTCTCTACCGACCTCGCCTACTTCCCGCGCCTCGTGCAGATGATCGAGGACGGCGAGGCCGACGTGACTTCCGGAACCCGCCTCGGTCCCGGCGCGAAAACGCGGCGCTCCCTGAAGCGCGAGGTCCTGTCGCGAGGCTTCGTGTTCCTGATCAACAGCCTGTTCGGCACAAGGCTGCGCGATACCCAGTGCGGCTTCAAAGCGATCAGCCGCGACGCCGCCCGTAAGCTGCTGCCGCTGGTGAAAGACACCGGCTGGTTCTGGGACACCGAACTGCTGTTGCTCGCCGCGAAGGGCGGCTGGGACGTCGGCTTCGTGCCCGTCCGCTGGCTCGAAGACACCGACACGCGCGTGAAGATCGCAAAGACGGTCTGGCGTGACCTCAAAGGCCTGCAGCGCATGCATGGATTCGACTGGATGCGCGCTCAGAAAACGCTGCGCATCGACCGGCAAGAGCACCTGCCCCGTGACGCGGCGCACGGTCACGCCCGATGATTACTGAGAACGAGAGGCTCTGACCTTGGCTACCACGCTTCCATCACCAAGTTATGACAACTTTCCGCGCCGGCTCCAGGCCTGGTCGGTATCGCTGCAGCAACAGCAGTGGTTTGCCTATCTGCCGCTGCTCGGCGTCACCCTGCTTGCGCTGGGGCTGAACGCCTGGCACCTCTCGAGCGTCGGCTGGGGCAACACTTACTACGCCGCCGCTGTCCGGTCGATGACCGTAAACTGGCACAACTTCTTCTTCGGCTCCTTCGACCCGGGCGGCTTCATCACGGTGGACAAGCCGCCGGTCTTCCTCTGGGTCGGCGCCCTCTCCGCCCGCATCTTCGGCTTCAGTAGCTGGTCGATCCTCCTGCCGAGCGCGGTTGCCGGCGCCGCAGGTGTCGCCCTGCTCTGGCTGATCGTCCGCCGCTACTTCGGTGTGCTGGCCGCAACGATCGCCGGCCTGGTACTGGGGTTGACGCCGATCGCGGTGGCGGTTGACCGCCTCAACCTGCCTGAGCCGTTCTACATCCTCGCCCTCATCGGAGCGGTCGGCTGCATCCTGCGCTCCCTCGAGAGTGAGAAGCGCTGGTGGGCCTGGACGATCGGCGCCGGTCTCCTCGTCGGCGTCGCCTTCAACACGAAGATGCTGGCGGCCTGGATCCCCGGCCCTGCTCTCGTGCTGGCGATCGTCGTTGGCGTGAACATCACCACGAAGACAGCCGTGCAGGTGGCACTAAAGCAGTGGCTGCCGCGGCTCGGCCTCTTTGGCGTCGTCTGCCTGGCCGCATCGCTCTCTTGGCTGCTCGTCATCGACGCCTGGCCGAAGTCAGAGCGGCCCTACATCGGCGGCAGCACCGACAACACCGTCAGCGACCTCGTCCTCGGCTACAACGGCATCGGCCGCGTCGAAGGCGAGAACGGCGCCGGCGGTCCCGGCGGCGGTGCACGACCCGGCGGCAACGCGCCGGTGCCGCAGCAGAACCGCGACGGAGGCGCCGTCCCGAACTTCGGCGGCACGACCAACAACGGCAACAACAACGCAAACCGGGGAGGCTTTCCCGGCGGCGGCGCAAACGGCCCGGGCGGCATCATCGCCGGCTCACCCGACCTCTTCCGCATGTTCGACGCCGCGAACGGCGCCCAGATCGCCTGGTTCCTGCCCTTCGCCCTGATCGGCGGCGTCGTCGCCCTCTGGCGCTGGCGGCTGGAGCCGGTGAAGCGCGCGGCCGTCATCGCCTTCCTCGGCTGGATGGTGCTCTTCGGCGGTGTCTTCTCCTACACGCAGGGCATCTACCACAGCTACTACACGTCGGCGATGGCGCCGGGCATTGCCGCGATCGCCGGCATCAGCACCATCGGCGTCACCGACCTCATACGCAGGCACCGCGCCTGGTTCATCGCACTGGCTGCCATGGTGCTCGCCACGCTCTACGCTCAGCTCGTCGTCAGCGGACGCTTCGATGACTACCTCAACTGGGCGCGGCCCTACGGCGTGCTCGTCGCCGTCGCCGGGCTCGCGGTTCTCGCCGTAGCGCTGCTGGGCGGGCTCAGCGCGACGTTCGCTTCAGTCTCGAAGCGCATCCCGCTCGTCGCCGGCCCGGTGCTTGCGGTCGCGGGCCTGCTCATCGTCCCGGGCGTCTGGTCCGGCTACGAAGCGGCGCAGGCCTCGTTGAACACGACGCTGCCGCAGGCCGGCCCGCGTGAGGGCGCCGCCGGCCGCAGCTTCGGCTCCCAGGCCTTCGACGGCGGCGTTGCCGGCCTCGCGACCTGGCTGGAGTCGCATCGGGACGAGAACACGACCTGGGACCTCGCCGTGAGCAGCGCGATGAACGCCTCGACGCTGATCGCGGAGTACGACCTCTCGGTCATGGC
>JBFWZE010000065.1:14387-17012 GCA_050185685.1 Dehalococcoidia bacterium | reverse complement strand
ACGGCGGAATTCGCCCATGTCTGAGTCCACAACGATCCCTCAGCGCGTCCATCTCGTGGGTATCGGCGGCATGCACATGTCGGCGATCGCCCGCATCCTCCTCAGCCGCGGCCACGAGGTCTCGGGCTCCGACATCCGCGCCACTGCCCTGACCGATACGCTGCAGCAGCTCGGTGCGCGCGTCGTTATCGGCCCGCACGATGCCGCCAGCGTCGGCGATGCGGAGTTCGTCGTCACCACCTCGGCCGCGACCGCCGACAACCCGGAGCTGAACGAAGCCCGAAGCCGCGGCATCCCCCTGATCAAGCGCGCAGATATGGTCGCGAAGCTCATGGAAGGTCTTACCGCCGTCTGCGTCGCCGGCTGTCACGGTAAGAGCACCACCAGCGGCCTCGTCGCCTTCATCCTCGAAGAGACCGGCTACGACCCGACCTATCTGATCGGCGCCGAAGTTGCCGACCTCGGCGACAACGCCAAGCCAGGCAGCGGCCCCCACGTCGTCGTCGAGGCGGACGAGTACGACCGCGCCTTCCTCAGCTACAACCCGGACGTCGCCCTCGTCACCAACGTCGAGGCCGATCACCTCGACTACTACAAGACCTGGGAGGCGGTGCAGGAGGCGTTTCGCGGCTTCGCGGCCCGCGTCGTCCCCGGCGGCACCCTCCTGCTCTGCGCGGACAACGAGGAGGCCACCGCCCTCCGCGCCTACGCCCAGCCCGGCGTCATCCTGAGCAGCTACGGCTTGAAGGACGGCAGCGACTGGCAGGCGAAGGACCTCGAGGCCTCGGAAGGCCGCCAGAGCTTCACCGTCCTCCACGATGGCAGGGAGTTCGGCGTCTTCTCCACCCTGCTCGCCGGCCGCCACAACGTCCAGAACGCCCTCGGCGCCATCGCCATGTGCGCGACTCTGGGCCTCGACGCCACGACGATCGCCGGCGCTCTCACCGTCTACACCGGCGTCCGCCGCCGCTTCGAGTGGGTGGGCGAAGAGAACAACATCATCGTCATGGACGACTACGCCCACCACCCGACCGAAATCGAGGCGCTGGCGCAGTCCGCCCGCAGCCGCTTCCCCGGCCGCCGCATCGTCGTCTGCTTCCAGCCCCACACCTTCGCGCGAACCCGCTACCTGCTGGACGCCTTCAAGACCTGCTTCCGCGGCTTCGACCGCCTCTTCCTGCTCGAGACCTACGCCGCGCGCGAAGCGATCGCCGACGGCATGACCGCGAAGCAGCTCTCCGAAGAAGTACACGACCCGGAGCCCACCTACGTCTCGACCTTCGAAGAAGCTGCAGAGCGCGTCGCCGCCGACCTCCGCCCCGGCGACGTCTTCTTCACCGTCGGTGCCGGCGACCTCGACGTCGTCGGCCCCATGGTCCTCGACCTCCTGCGAGCAAAGGAATCTGCCGGTGCTTAGCACCACAACAAGTCCCCTCGCCCGCGGCCGGGAGAGGGTTAGGGAGAGGGCGAGCCCCCGAGGAGGGCGCCATGCTTGACGCCGCCTTCATCCACGCCCTGCAGGCCATCGGTGCGCCCGTGAAGCTCGATGAACCCCTCTCCCGTCACACGACAATCGGCATCGGCGGCCCCGCCGACGCCTACGTCACCGTCGAAGACGCCTCGCAGCTCTCGAAGGTCGTACAGCTCGCGGGCCAGGCCGGCGTGCCCTTTTTCGTCCTCGGCTCTGGCAGCAACATCGTCGTCGGCGACCGTGGCATTCGCGGCGTCGTCATCGACAACAAAGCCCGCGCCCAGAGCGACCCCGAACGCCGCATGAACGGCGAGGAGCGCTTCGTCATCCGCGCTGAGTCGGGCGCCAACTTCGCTGCCACCGCCCGCCATCTCGCCTTCGCCGGTTACGCGGGCATGGAGTGGGCCTGCGGCATCCCCGGCACCCTCGGCGGTGCGGTCGTCTACAACGCCGGCGCCTACGGTGGCTGCCTCGGCGACGTCCTGCAGCGCATCGCCGTCGCCACCGCGGACGGTGACATGGAGCTGGCTGCCGCCGACCTCGGCCTCGTCTACCGGGGCAGCGACTTCACCCGCGGCCTCATGACCGGTCGCGCCGTCCTCTGGGCCGAATTCGCCCTCTGGCAGGGCGACGAGGCCGCCCTCCGCGCCCAGATCGCCGACTACGACGAGCGCCGCACGAAGGCTCAGCCGCCCGGCCGCAACGCCGGCTCCTTCTTCAAGAACCCGCCCGGCCACCCGGCCTGGAAGCTCCTCGACGCGACCGGCATGCGCGGTTACCAGATCGGTGGCGCCCAGTTCTCGCCCAAGCACTGCAACTTCCTGATCAACGCGGGCGGCGCCACCGCTGCAGACGTCGCCGCACTCAAAAGCCTCGCCCAGCAGCGCATCTTCGAGGAGTTCGGCGTCCACATGGAAAACGAAGTGTCACTGGTAGGCGAGGGCTTTGGCGATGACTGACCGCCTGCGCCTTGGCCTCATCTTCGGCGGACGCTCGATCGAGCACGAAGTCTCGGTTGTCTCCGCCGAGCACGTCATCGCCGCTGCCGACCCGGAGCGCTTCGAGGTCGTCCCCATCGGCGTGACCCGCAGCGGCGCCTGGCTCTCCGTTGATGAGACGCGCGAGCAGCTCGCGAAGCCCGACGCCCCGTTCAC